>JABDLI010000026.1 GCA_013003065.1 Phycisphaerales bacterium
GCCGCATGTCGCACGGCCGCCACGCCCCCGCGGAGGAACGCGCTCGCATCCCAGACCTCGACGATCGTCTCGCGGTCCGCCATCGTCTCCGGACGCGCGCCATCCACGGCCAGGACGGTGCGGGGCACCGGCGTGCCCCGCTCGTCCTCGGTGCGGTCGCGCAACCACTGATCGACGTCGACGAGCACGCGGCGAATGAAGACCGCCGCGGCCGCCGCCCCGAAACCGGCATCCCGGGCGGGAAGGTCCGAGACCAGACGCGGCGGATCCGGCACCAGCCGCCCCGCGACGCGACCGGTCGGCCGCAGCCGGTGCAGGACGTGGATGATCCGCCGCGCGAGGAGCGACGGATGCACGGCCTCGTCGACCCCGAGCGTCGAGGACGCGCTCTCGCCGTCACCGGCGGGCAGCGTCTGCCCCCACACGAGCCCGGGTTTCGCGCCCCGGCGTCGCGTCGCCTCCGCGATGGCAAGCACCCGCGTCTCGATCTCCCCGGGGCGGGGCTCGAGGACCAGCACGTGCTCGCACCTTTCCAGCAGCCGGACGACCGCCGGTTCGTCGAGCGGATTCACTGCGCCGAGCTGCAGCGAGGCAACGCGGCCGGCGAGCCCGAGACTCGAGATCACGTGCTGCAACGCGGCGTGGGCGGGGCCGACGGTGACGAAACCCACCGGCGTCCGCTCCCCGGGGCTCGGCAACCCGGTCGCCCGGTTCAGCTCCAGCCGGCGGACGAACCGCAGCGTGTCCGCCGCCTCGCTCACCCGCGGACGACGCCGCCCCCGCCGCCGGGCCAGCATGGCGTCCACCGAATCGATCACGCGATTCGGACGCACCTCGATCGTGGCCGCCGATCGCAGCAGGCTGTCGTGGACGATGAGCCCGACGGCCTGCGCTCCGGTGCGCGAGAGCCGCAACGCCAGCTCGACCGCGTCACGCAGCTCCTCGAGCGTCGCCGGCTCGATGCACGCGAGGCCGAGCTGGGGGATGATCGTCCGTGGTGAGACGTCGGGAACATCCTGCGGCGCATCTTCCAGCAGCAGGCACAACCGGGCGCCGCGGGTCAGCGTTTCGCCGGCGGCCGCCACGAGCGACTCGCGCGCCGACGGAAGCTGGTCGTTCGGCACGAGCGCGAGCGCCCCGCCCCCCGACCGCGCGGCGTGCAGGGCCGCGGTGACCGCACGACTGGCATCCGGCACCGCGGCGAGCTCGAGCTCGTGGCGGGTGAGCAGACGCGTCACGCCGTCTTCCTGGGCCGTCCGGAAGACCTCGCCAAAGACCCCCGCCCGCGGCGTGGCCAGCACCGACGCCTCCGCCTCCGACTCGAGCACGCCCTTGAGAACGGTCTCGATCGCTGTCAGCAGGACCCGACCCTCGTGGGCCGCGAGCCGGGATGGATCGGGCGGCTGCCCGTCACGCGCGACGCTCACCAGCGTCCGTCCAGAATACGCGCGACGGCGAAGGCGACGCCGTCGCGCTCGTGCGATTCCGTGGTGCGGTCACTGACGTCGTGGACGGCGAGATCGGCGTTGCCCATCGCGATGCCGAGTGCCGACTCGCGAATGAGCTGCACGTCGTTGAGTCCGTCGCCGATCGCGGCCACCCGTTCCCGGGGGATGCCCTGCTCGGCGCAATAGGCGGCCACCATCGTCCACTTGTTGACGTCGGGGCTGAACACTTCCAGCAGGTGGGTCGCCCGTCCGCCCACGGTCGACTCGAACACCGCACCCCAGTGCTGAATGAAACCGCGTTCGCAGATGTCCTCGCTGAGCTGCCGCGCGAGCAGACCGAGCTCGTCGCCGGTGGCGACCGCCCCGACCCGAACCGTCTCCCCGGGGTGCGGATCTTCCTCCAGGCCGCTGACGAACCGCACCCGCACCGGCATGTGTTCGAACCACCATGCCGACGAGGGGTCGAGATCGCCCGGACCGACCGCGAGGTAGTCGTACCCGGCGTGATCGGGATCCTTCAGCAGCAGCACCTTGTGACCGTGGTGCAGCAACGCATCCGTGACCTCGGTGACGAGAGCAGGTGCCATCGTCGTGCGCGCGATCGTCCGGCGTCGCGCGACGTCGCACCGCATCGCGCCGCCGGCGGTGATCGCGACGCCCCCGTGGTCGATCGCCGAAAGGGGGTCGAGCGACTCGACCAACGCGCGTCCGGTCGCCACGATCACCTCGATGCCGGCCGCCCGCGCCGAGGCGATCGCTTCGCGGTTGGCGGCCGAGACGCTCCCGTCGGGCGACAGGAGCGTGCCATCGAGGTCGACGACGAGAAGATCGTACGCAAGCGTCATACCGCCGAAAGGGTAGGGCAAGCCGGTGCATTCGGGTGAGCGGGTCGGGGGTTGTCCCGCGAAGGTCTTCCGTTTACCTTGGCGGGCATGGTGATGACGTGGATGGCCGTGTCCGATACGCGACACGGCAAGTCCCCACCGGCACCGCGGGCCCGACCGCGACGCATTCCGCCGGAGGGCCGCTGGCCCGCGTGTTCCCGCGGGCCGGGGGCGATCGCGTGAGCGTCACCGATCCCGAAGCCCACGCCAGCCCCGATGCCAGTGATGACCGGAGCGACGGCCGGGGCGATGGCCCGAGCGATCGCCGGAGCCTCGCCACGAGCCTTGGGCCGGCGCTCGCGGAGACGTGTGACAACCGGCTGGGGCCGATCACGTGGTTCAAGGCCGACTGGCAACGCGGCGGCGCCGCCACCGGCACCGCGTCGTACGACCATGACGGTGGCCGGGCCGAGGTCGTCGTGAAGATCCCCGTCGTGCGTCGCGAGCTGACGTGGCTCCAGCGTCTGCAGGACGGCGAGACGCCCGTCGTGCCGCGTCTCTACGCCGCCGGCGTCGAGATCGGCGGCTACGACCTCGCGTGGGCCGTGATGGAGCGGTTCGCGCACGGACCGCTCGGTCTGCACTGGCACGATCAGCACGTCCCCCGCGTCGCCGAGGCCGCCGCGCGGTTTCACGCGGCGGCCGGACGATACGACGTCGACGAGCCGCCACGCGACGAGCCGTGGGAGGCGTTGCTGCGGGACGCGATGGAGTCGATCCGGATCAACCAGGTCGAGAACGAACGCGGGTGGACGGAATCACTCAAGCGTCTCGGGCCGCGGCTCTCCGCGTTGGTCGAGGAGTGGAACGCGCGGGACGTCGGGGGCTGGCTGCACGGCGATCTGCACCTGGCGAACGCGATGAGCCGGACCGGCATCGACGACGGCGCCGTGTGCCTCATCGACCTCGCCGAGGTCCATTCGGGTCACTGGCTCGAAGACGCGGTGTTCCTGGAGCGGCAGCTCTGGGCGCGGCCGGAGCGTCTGAAGCGGCACAAGCCGGTCCGGGCGATCGCCGCCGCGCGGCGGACCCTGGGGCTGCCGGTCGAGGCTGACTACCCGCGGCTGGCGATGATCCGCCGTCTCCTGCTGGCCGCGACCGCGCCGCGGTTCATTCGATCCGAGGGACATCCGGCCCATCTGGCCGCCTGTCTTCGCCGGGTCAAATCCGCCCTCGACGAGCTGAAATGACCCGCCCCGGGGAGTGTCGCCGCGTTGCGGGCTTTCCCCCCGTCTCCCCCGGGGGTAGCATGCCGGATTCTCATCAACTCCCCGCCGAGGCCGAATTGCCATGGATCGCGAACGCCTGAAGGAAGTCCATCAGACCGATCTGACGGAAAGCCGCGTCAACGAGGACTTCGTCGATTGGCTGAAGAACAAGGGCCCGACGTGGCTGCTGGTGATCCTCGTCGCGCTCTGCGCGTACCTGGCGATCATCCGCTTCCGGCAGCACAAGGCGGATTTCCGGGCCGAAGCCTGGGCCGCCCTGGCCGAGGCCGAACTTCCCGGGAGCTTCGAGGACGTCGCGCAGGAGTACGAGGACGTCGGGCAGGTCGCGTCGGTCGCGTACCTCCGCGCCGCCGACGAGCTGCTGCGTTCGGTGCAGCTCGGCACGACGCTCGGCGCCGCGGACACGCCGGTCGATCCCGCCACGCCCGACGCGCCCGCGAGCGATCCGCTCGCGCCCGAGCAACGCACGCAGTACCTCACCCGCGCCCGCGGGCTCTACGACCGGGTCCTCGATCGCGATGACGGCTCGATGGGCATGACGCTCTACGTCGTCAACGCCCTCAACGGCAAGGCCGCCGTCGCCGAGTGCGAGGGCGACGCCGACGCCGCCGGCCAACTCTATGAAGAAGCGGCGGCCCGCGCAAGCGAACACTTCCCCGGCCTCGCCGAGCAGGCGCGGGCCCGCGCCGCCAGCGTCGGCCGCTTCACGGACTCGGTTTCCTTCAAGACACGGCAGGAAATCGCCCGCGTCAACGCCGCGCCGCCCCGCCGCGATCCGATCGCGATCGACGATGCGCTCCGCGAGTTCCTGCCGGTGGACGCGAGCGGCGGTTGATGTCGGACGACGCCGACGCCCCCGACGACGCGTCCCCCGCATCCTCGATCGACGGCAGCGACGACGTCCTGGCCCCGGGCGGCAAGGTCGACCGCTCGATCCTCTTCGATCTCTACGAACGCCTCGACGACGACGAGCAGCCGATCTCGGTGCGGTTCGTCCTCAGCCGCGACCTGAACAAACGCCTCGATCGCTACCTCGTCGATCGTATCCCGTTTCTCAGCCGCACGGCCTTGCAGCGGCTGATCCGCGAAGAAGCGGTCACCGTCAACGGACGCACGCCCCGCGCCTCGACGAAGCTGCGTCAGGGTGATGTCGTCGTGGCCGTCCTGCCCCCCCCGCCCAGCCGCGACATCCCGCCGGAAGACATCCCGCTCGAGATCATCTTCGAGGACGCCGACATCATCGTGATCAACAAGCACGACGACATCATCGTGCACCCGGCGCGGGGGAACCGCTCGGGGACGATCATCAACGGGCTCGCCTATCACTTCGCGCACCGCAGCGGCGGGGCGCTCTCGAGCGTCGGGGAGGAGTTCGCGCGGCCCGGGGTCGTCCACCGCCTCGATCGGCACACCACCGGCGTGATGGTCGCGGCCAAGAGCGACACGGCGCACTGGCGGCTGGGGCGTCAGTTCGAGATGCGCACCACGAGCAAGACCTACCTCGCGTTCGTCCACGGAACGGTCGAGCCGGCGGCGGACGTCATCGACGTGCCCCTGGGCAAACATCCCACCGTCAAGTACAAGTACGCCGTCCGCTGGGACGACACGGGCAAGCAGGCCGTGACGATGTACCGCGTGAAGGAACGGTTCGACGAGTTCACGCTCCTGGAGATCGCGCTCAAGACGGGCCGCACCCACCAGATCCGCGTGCACCTGGCGCACCTCGGGTACCCGATCGTGGGCGACGACGTCTACGGCGGCCGCCACCTCACGGTCGGCGACGTCGTGGGCCCCGCCGGCACCCCCGATCACCCGCCCCGCACGCCGCTCATCACCCGCCAGGCGTTGCACGCCCGCCGCCTGGGCATCACGCACCCGATCTCGGGGGAGGCCGTGGAGTTCGAGGCCCCGCTGCCGGAAGATCTCCGCGCGTTCCGGACGCTGCTGCGCGAGTACCGGGGCGTCGGCAAGACATAGGCATTCTCTTGCGCGATGGGCGCCGACGGCACGGACGCTTCGCTGTCCGTGGCACCAGGGGTGGGGGTCAGCGCAGCTTGAGCGACACCAGGGCCACCATCGCGCACGCGACGGCGAGAACCCAGAAGCGGGTGACGACCTGCTGCTCCGACCACCCGCCCAGATGGAAATGGTGGTGTATCGGCGAGCAGCGGAAGATTCGGTTGCCGCCGGTGGCCTTGAAGTACCCCACCTGCATGATCACGCTCGCCATCTCCATGAAGAAGACGCCGCCGATCACGATGAGGAGGAACTCCTGGCGGATGGCGACCGCGGTGTAGGCGAGCAGACCGCCGAGGGGGAGCGAGCCGGTGTCGCCCATGAAGACCTGCGCCGGCGCGCAGTTGAACCAGAGAAAGCCGAGGCACGCCCCCGCCATCGCGCCGGTGACCACCATCAGCTCCTTCGCGCCCGCGATGTACGGGAACATGAGCGTGCGGGCCGCGTCCTCCGAGCCGGCCACGTAGCAGAGGACCATCATCGCGAACGAGGCGACGAGCATGGTGCCGGCGGAGAGACCGTCCATCCCGTCGGTCAGGTTGACGGCATTGCTCGTGCCCGCGATGAGGACGACCGCGATGAGGACGAACGGCACGATGCCCAGCACGAGGACGCCCGCGTCCAGCTGGAGCGTGCCGGGAGCGTACGTGCGTTGGAACGGCAGCGTGAGCACGCGGGCGTCGATCTGCTCGGCGCCGTAGCGGAAAAGGAAGAAGCCCGCGATGAAGCCGATCCCGAGCTGGAAGAGGAGCTTCTCCCACGCGTACAGCCCCTCCCGCATCCCCGGGTTGCGGCGACCGGAGGTGAGCTTCAGCCAGTCGTCGAAGCCGCCGACAACGGCCAGCCACACCAGGACGACGATCGCGAGCCAGACGTACGCTTCCCGCAGATCGGCAAAGAGCAGCGTCGTCACGCCAATCGCGCCGCAGATGAGCAGCCCGCCCATCGTCGGCGTGTGCGCCTTCGACGCCATCAGCTTGTTGAGGTCCTGGTTGTAGAACTCGGGCGCATCGCCGATCCGCTGCTTGAGCAGCCAGCGGATCGTGCGTTTGCCCCCGATGAGCACGAGGGCGAAGCTGAGGACGACCGCGAAGAACGCGCGGAACTCGAGCTGGTACATGACCTGCACGAGCCGGAAGAGTCCGACCTCGTCGAGCCACTGGTCCGTCGATTGCAGCAGGTTGTACAGCATCAGACGGCGGCCGCGGCGGCGAGGCCGTGGTCCGCGAGGTCCTCCGCGAGACGCTCGAGCGCGAGGCTCCGCGACGCCTTGAGCAGCACCGCGTCCCCGGGACGCAAGTCGCGGCGAATCGACACGCGTGTCGCGGCATCCAGGGTCGCGTGATGTGTGACCGGGATGCGTCTGCCCGCGGCCGCGATGCCAACACCGATCTGCGGCGCGAGCGCGCCGATGAGAACGATCCGGTCGAGCCGGTCGGCCTCTCCGGCGAGCCGGCGTCCGAGCGCCCGGTGATGCTCGTCCGCCGCGTCCCCCAGCTCGCCCATGTCGCCGAGGATCAGCACGCGGCGGGTCGCCGTCTCCGCGAGCTCCAGGAACGTCTCGAGCGCCGCTTCCATCGACCGCGGGTTGGCGTTGTAGGCGTCGTTGTACAGATCGAGCCCCGCCACCCGCACGTGGGTCATCCGCATGGGCGGCGCGTCCGCGGCCGCGAGCCCCGCGGCGATGTCGTCTTCATCGAGCCCGAGCCGGCGTCCCACGGCGATCGCCGCGAGCGCGTTGATCGCGTTGTGACGACCGGGCAGACCGATCCGGTACCGGCGTCGTCCGTTGACCTCGAACCACCACCCCTCGGCGTCGCGACCGCGGTCCGTCAGCCGAAGATCGGCCGCCGGATCGTCCCCGTACCGCACGACGGCGTTGAGCCGACGCAGCAGCCCGTCCAGCTCGTGGCTGGCGGCGTTGACCACCGCCAGCCCGTCCGCCGGCAGGTGGGCGAGCAACGCGCCCTTCTCCCGCGCGATCGCTTCGACCGAGCCGAACCCCGCCAGGTGCGCCGGTCCGATGCCGGTCACGACCGCGACGCTCGCTTCCGCGATGCTCGCCAGCGTCGCCACCTCGCCCGGTGCGTTCGTGCCGATCTCCAGGACCAGGTACTGATCGTCCGGCGACGCCGCCAGGATCGACAGCGGCACGCCCACGTCGTTGTTGAACGAGCGTGGGGCCGCGGTGCCGGCGAGCGCGCGGCGAAGCACCGAGTGAATCAACCGCTTGGTCGTCGTCTTGCCGCACGAGCCGGTGATCGCGATGACCCGCGTGCTCTCGAGCGTGCGTCGGTGCGCGCGGGCGATGCGTCCCAGGGCGAGGCGGCCGTCGTCGACCTCCAGGCAGGGCACGCCGGCGGGGACGGGAACCTCACCGCGATCGGCGATGAGCATCACGGCCCCGGCCGCGACCGCCTCGGCCAGATGCTCGTTCGCATCGTAGCGTTCACCCCGCAGGGCGAGAAACGCCCGGCCGGACAGATCGGCGCGGGTGTCGGTGCCGAGACCGACCGGCGTCAGCGGTGTCTCCGGACGCTGACGCCAGCGGCCGTTCGTGATCGAGCGCAGCACTTCGGCGGAGAAGAAGCTCACGGGCCCGGCTCCTGCATCGCCGCGAACGCGGCCGCCGCGACGCGGCGGTCGTCGAAGTCGCGTCGTTCGTCGCCGACGATCTGGTAGTCCTCGTGACCCTTGCCCGCGATGATGATCAGATCCTTCGCGTCGCCGTCCGCGATCGCCGTACGAATCGCCTCGGCCCGATCGACGATCCCGATCGTGTCGCCGCGACGGTCGGCGGGAACCCCCGCCAGGACGTCACGCACGATGGCCGCCGGTCTCTCGGTACGAGGATTGTCGGAGGTGACGATCACGCGGTCACCGTAGCGACACGCAACGGCCGCCATCCGCGGCCGTTTGGTCCGGTCGCGATCGCCGCCGCAGCCGAAGACGACCACGAGACGCCCCCCCGCCGGCACCTCGGGGCGGACGGCGGCGAGGACCTTCTCGAGTGCATCGTCGGTGTGCGCGTAGTCGACGAACACGGCCGGGCGTCCGGGCGGGCCCGGCACGCGTTCGAGTCGTCCCGGTGGCGCCGGCAGACGCGGCAACGCCGTCCGGATCGCGTCGACCGGCACGCCCAGCCGGTGCGTCACCGCGACCGCCTGCAACGCGTTCATCGCGTTGTGCCGGCCCACCAGCGGAATGCGGGCGGCCATCGTGCCCCATTCGCCCGACAGAATGACCTCGACCCCGTCGAGCGACGAATCGGTGACGCGGGCGTGGGCGGACGCTTCGTCGTCGTCGAGGCTGGTGGTGACGACGGTCGCCGCGCCCGCGGCGTCGATCATCTGCGCGGCGGCGGGATCGTCGCTGTTCACGATCGCCCAGCCCTCGGAGGGGAGCGACGCAAAGAGCGATGCCTTGGCCGCCGCGTACGCCTCCATCGTGCCGTGGTAGTCGAGGTGATCGCCGGAGAGGTTCGTGAAGACGGCGCCTTGCACCCGCAACCCGGCCATTCGCCGTTGCGCGAGCGCGTGGCTCGACGCTTCCATCACGCACACGCGGCAGCCGTTGTCGACCATGCGGGCGAGGGTGCGGCTGACCTCGGGCGCCCCCGGCGTCGTCAACGCCGCCGGCACCCGCCGGACGCCGTCGTCCATCTCGATGGTCCCGAGCAGCCCGGTCCGCCAACCGACCTCCGCCAGCAACGCCCGCACCAGCCACGCGACCGTCGTCTTTCCGTTCGTGCCGGTGATCGCGACGAGTTCGAGCCGCCGGCTGGGATCGCCGTGCCGTCGTTCGGCCAGCCGCGCCCCCATGCCGACCACATCGGCGGTGCGAAGGACCGGCACGCCGAGGGCCGGCACGTCGACGTCCGGCTCGACGAGCGTCGCCGCGGCGCCGGCCGCGACCGCCTCCGCGAGAAACCGCCGGCCGCTCGTCGCCGATCCGGGCCGCGCGACGAACAGTGCCCCGGGGATGACGCGACGCGAATCCTCCACCACGTCGGCGATCGGCGGACGGGCGTCCGCGTCGCCGTCGATCGGCAGGCCGGCGATCAGCTCGTCGAGACGCATCGGACCGGGATCGGTCGGGCGGGAAGAAACGGTGGTGACGGGGGTTGCGGTGATGGGAGCTCCGGCATTCCGGGGACTTTCGATCCTTCGTCTCCATCGTCACGCGGACGGGGATGGCCGCAGGATACCGGTCGGGGCACACCGTTCTCGCCAGCGTCAGGCGGGTTGCCAGGCACCTTGAGAACCTGTGGACAAGGTGCCGCGTCAGCCGTCGTCGTCGCTGAACTCGAACGAGTCGCGGGCGAGGTGGATGGGCCGGCGCATGCCGACGTTCACGATGAGGCCCATCATGATCCAGGTGGCGACCAGGCTCGAGCCCCCGTAGCTGACGAACGGGAGCGTCATGCCCGTGATCGGCAGCAGCCCGATCGTCATGCCGACGTTGATCGTCGCCTGGGCGAAGAGCATCGAGACGATGCCGACGATGACGAGCCGTCCGAACGGGTCCTTGGCCTGCGCAGCCGTGCCGAGCCCCCCGGCCATCACCAGGAGAAACAGGCCACCGAGCGTCAACGCGCCGAGAAGCCCCCACCGGCAGGCGATGACGGCGAACACCATGTCGTTGTGCTCTTCCGGCAGCCGGTTGTAGGTGACGAGGCTCGCCGCCCGCGTCCGGCCCACGCCGAGCAGCCCCCCGGCCCCGACGAGCGTCTGCGCGCGGTCGCCCTGGAACCCGATGTCGCGCACGTGACGGGCGTCGCCCTTGATCTGGTAGACGAGGGCGTGGATCCGCGCCTTCTGGTGCGGCTTCAAGATCGGGTACACCATCGGCGCGGCCGCGATCCCGATGGCGATGATGAGAACCAGGTGCCGGAGCTTTGCGCCGGCCGCCACCAGCATCGCGAAGAGCGTCGGCAGGAACAGCAACGCGGTGCCCAGGTCGGGCTCGACGAGGATCAGCCCGAGCGGGATGAACGTCAGGGCGAACGGCAGAAACAGACCCAGGAAACGCCGGTAGTTCTTCCGGTACCGGAGGTAGCTCGCCAGCGACAGGACGTAGGCGATCTTGGCCAGCTCGGACGGCTGCAGGTCGGTGACGACGAGGTTGATCCAACGCCGCGCGCCGTTGCGGGGGCGCACGATCGACTCCGGCACGAACGGCAGCAGCACGAACACGAGCAGACCCAGGACCAGCAGCAGCAGCGGCACGCTCATCCGCTGGAGCCACCGGTAGTGCGGCAACGCCGCCACCGCCGCGGCCGACACGCCGATGAGCAGGAACGCGACCTGCCGGGTCGCGAAGCCCGGCTCGGTGGTGCCGATGGCGAAGACGCCGAGGAGGCTGAGCCCGAGCGCGCCGGCGATGCAGAGCCAGGCGAGGTTCCACCACTCCAGCCGCGGCCGGTGGATGGACCGCGCCCGGGCGCGGACGCCGGCGGGGCGGAACGTGAGCGCGCGTCCGGAGTCGGCCAGGCTCATCCCGCCTCCTCCGGCTCATCGTCTTGGGACGGGAGATACCCCTCGTGCTGGAGCGCGCGAATGACCTGGTTGGCCACCGGTCCCGCCGCCCGCGCGCCGGAGCCGCCGTACTCGACGATGACCGCGATCGCGAACATCGGGCGGGCGGTGTCGGCCGGACCGACCAGGCCGACGAACCACGCGTGGTCGAGGTTGGCGATGCCATCGTCGTCGCCGTTGACCCTGCCGTCCTCGTTGGTGTCGTACGGACGCAGCGGCGGCGCCTGGGCGGTGCCGGTCTTTCCCCAGATCGTCACGCCGGTGGCGTTGAAGATCGGCTCCACCGTTCCCGACGCGAGGACGATGTGGTGACCGGAGCCACCCTCGGACACCACGCGACGCAGCCCCTCGAGTGCCACGTCGACCGCGTCCGGGTGGATCGGCAGCCGCCCCTCCGCCCGCCGCGGCCCGGCCGCCTCGGCCCCCGCGAGGAGCGTTGCATCTCGAATGATGCCGCCCCGGGCCATGGTGGCGTAGGCGTTGGCCGCGTGCAGGGGCGTCCAGGCGACGCCGATGCCCTGGCCGATCCCCATCGTGACGCGGCTGAACTCACGCTCGCGGAGCGGCAACGCGCGGATGCGGGCGGCGTCGATCACCATTCCACCGGACTCTTCCCGCCAGACCATCTCCCCGGCCGGGTTGGTGCCCCGGGCGAGCAGCCCGGTGTTGAGCGGCGTCCCGGCGCCGAACCGCCGGGTCCAGTCCGCCAGCCGCTCCATGCCGAGGCGGTCGGCGAGCGTGTAGAAGAAGATGTTGCACGACTGCGCGATCGCATCCTCCGGGGACAGCTCCCCGTGGGTGGCGAAGTCCCACTGCTCGCGGTAGATCCAGCAGCGGGGCCGCTTGCGGCCGGGGAAGTAGTGACCCGTGCACTCGATGGTGTCGTCGATCGAGACCAGCCCCTCGGCCTCCGCCGCGAGCAGGACGAGCGGCTTGAAGATCGACCCCGGGGGGTAGATCGCCTCGACGGGACGGTTGCACCACGCTCGCGCGCCCAACGCCGCCTTCCCGAGCGAGGATTCCATGGCGACGGTGGGCATGCTCACCATCGCGCGGATCTCGCCGGTCTCCACCTCGACGACGGCGACGGCCGAGTGCAGCGGCCACCCCGCCGGCAGCTCGGTGTTCTGGTGGTGCGGCTGGACGACCGTGAGACCGACCTCGGGTGTCAAGAGCGCCTGGATCCGCGCCTGGAGCTGCACATCGATCGTGAGCTCGACATCGCGTCCCGGCACCGGTTCGATCCGCTCGATCTCTCCCGTGTCGAAGCGTTTGCGAACGAGACCGTACCGACCCCGCAGCGTCGACTCCTGACCCCGTTCGAGGCCCCGGCCGCCCACGACGTCTCCCAGGGCGCGGTACCCGCCCAGATCGACGTCGCCGAAGGTCCGGAGCGGGCGGTCGTTCACGTCGCGTTCGGTGACGCTGCGCACGCCGCCCAGGATGTGGTCGGCCACCCCGACGACCTCGACGTCGATCGGGGTCTCGGCGGCCAGCGGCCCCGGCAGATGACGCCGGTCGATCGTGACGAGCAGCTCCTGCCACGGGTAGTCACGCTGCCGCGCATGCTCACGCACGTCGAACATCCCGGGGAGTTCTGCCGCAAGTCCGCGGAAGGCGAACGCGACCTCGTCGCCCACCGGCTCGAGGATCACGTGCGATTCGGTCTGCTCGATCAGCCGCTCGCGGCGGAAGACGAACTTCGCCGGGTCACCCCCGCCGGCCAGGAACGCGTTGCGTTGCTCCTCTTCCTGCCGGGCCCAGACGGTCTCCGCCAGACGCTCCACCCGCGTCCGCACCGCGGCGAGCTTCTCGTCCAGGGTGCCGCGATCGATCCCGCCCTCGACGCACAACGCCTCGTGGAGCCGTTCGACGCGGGCGTGAAAAGGGGCGGCGTACGAGGTGGCGAGGTTCGTCCGCTCCGCGTCCGACAGAGCGGCCCAGGCGGTCGCGCCGATGTCCTTGTACGCGGCGCGGCGGGCGTGGCGGGTCACCCACGCTCCGGTGATCACCTCGTACTCGACGGCGATCGCGTACCCCGGGCGATCGATCGCCAGGTGCCGGCCGCGGTGATCCACGATGCGGCCGCGGTAGGTCGGCAGCAGCGTGCTCTGGTGCAGGGCCCGCTCGGCCTTGGATCGCAGCGACGCTCCCTGCGCGACGGCCAGACGCGTGAGCTGCGCCCCGATCACCAGCGCGATGAGCACCATGACGCCGCCGAGCAGGGTCAGCCGCCGGTGAAACATCGGCAGTGGGTGCGTCCGTGCCATGGGTTCGATCGGCTCCGCCGTCCCCCTTCTCGCTCTCATCGTCCGCCCGGGTCCGTCGACGCGAACCGCGGCTCGGTTCAGACGTTGGTTCAGACGTTGAACAGAAAGTGCACCACGTCGCCCTCCTGCATCTCGTAGTGCTTGCCCTCGCTCCGCAGCCGCCCCGCTTCGCGGATCGCCTTCTCCGAATGAAGCTCGAACAGGTCGTCGACGCCGTAGCACTCGGCGCGGATGAAGCCGCGTTGGATGTCCGAGTGAATCGCGCCGGCCGCCTCCGGGGCGACCGCGCCCAGCGGGATCGTCCACGCCCGGACTTCCTTGTCACCGGCCGTGTAGAACGTGGTCAGACCGAGGACCCGGTGGGCCGCCCGGGCGAGCGGGCCGATAGCGGGTTCGGCGAGGCCGAGCGACTCCAGCATCTCGCCGCGATCGGCCTCGTCCAGCTCGGCCAGCTCCGCTTCCAGCCGCGCGCACAGCGGCACCGCGACCGAGCCGACGGCGTCGGCGTGCTTCGAGACGGCGTCGGCGACCGCGGGATCGGCCTCCTCGGCAACGTTCGCAACGTAGACGATGGGCTTGGCCGTGATCAGGCCGTAGCTGCGAATGAGCGCGGCCTCCGCGTCCGTCCACTCCGTCTCGGTGGCGACGGCCTTGCCCTCCTCCAGGTGCGTCACCAGCTTCTCGAGGAGGGCCAGCCGCTCCTTCGCCTCGCGTTCGCCGGAGCGGGCGTTGCGGGTCGCCTTTTCCCGTGCGCTTTCGGCCACCACGAGGTCGGCCAGCACGAGCTCGGTCTCCATCTTCTCGATGTCGCTGGCTGGCGCGGGAGCGCCCGTGCCGGGGTCGAAGCAGCGGACGACGTGGCAAATGGCGTCGACCTGCCGGATCTGCTCGAGGAAGCGGTTCAGCTTCTTCGTGTCACCGCCGACCGGAACGCCGGGAATGTCGACGAGCTTCAGCGTCGCCGGGATGACCTTGCGGGTCGTGACGTACTCGGCGATCCGCCCCAGACGCGGATCGGGCACGTTGGCCATACCGACGTTCGTCTTCTCGGCGAACGCTTCCACGACTTGACCGGTGAGCGCCTGAAACAGCGTGCTCTTGCCGACGCCCGGCAGCCCGACGATGCCGACTTCCATGCCCGAGACCTCTGCAGTTGAAGGGACTTCGCCCCCATCGTAGCAGGCGGCGTGCCGGGTCAAGGGCGGGCTACGAGCCGGACGGGGCCGGACCGCCCCCGGTCGCCCGTTCCGCCGGCGGGACGTCGGTCCACGGCTCCCACTCCACGGACCGGCCGAGCGCGTCGGCCAGACGCTCGTGATACGCGTCCCGCGTGATCTCGACGCACCCGAACTGGTCGAGGTGCGGATTCCAGAACTGGGTGTCGAGCAGCGTGAACCCCCGCTCGCGGAGGTGATGGACGAGCGCGATCAGGCAGAGCTTCGATGCGTTGGTGCCGCCGTCATCCGGCCGCACGAACATCGACTCGCCGAAGAAGGCCCCCGCGATGTTGACGCCGTAGAGCCCGCCGACCAGCCGTTCGCCCCGCCAGGCCTCCACCGACTGGGCGTGACCGGTCTCATGGAGCGCAACGTAGGCCGCGATGAGACGTTCGTCGATCCAGCTTCCCCCATCCGGACGCGGGGCGGCACACGCCCGCATGACGGTTTCGAAGCAGGTGCTTGCGCGAATCGTGAACATCGATCGCCGCCAGACCCGGCCGAGGGAGCCGGGCACGTGAAACGTCTCGAGCGGGATGACGCCACGGGGGTCGGGGCTGAACCACTCGATCGTGCCCCGACGCAGGTTGGCCATCGGGAAGATGCCGTTCGCGTAGGTCCACAGCAGGACCGCCGCGGTGGGACGCTCGAGCTCTTCGGGTCGGAACGGCAGTGAGGACACGGGAGACACACTCCGCCGGACGCGGGGCCACCCGCGGGACACCTGGGGTCGGTCCCCCGCGTCGGGGTCGGCCCCCTCGGGATCGGCCCTTGGGGCTCAGCCCCCGGGGGTTCGGCCCGGGGTTCGGATAGTATGCCGGCTCGTCCGGCCCCCCCTCCTCGGGACACGCGGGGGACCAGGATCGGAGTCGCCGGCCCATGCAGTATCGCCAGCTCGGAATGTGGGGCATCCAGCTCTCGGAAGTCGGTCTGGGCTCGTGGCTCACGCTCAACGACGGCAGCCAGGAGCGGGCCGACACCCTGCACCGGACGGCCGTCGAGTGCGGGATCAACTTCTTCGACACCGCGAACGCCTACGGGGGCGGCGTGGCCGAGGAAGCGGTGGGCCGGGCGCTGGCGCCGTACCGTCGCGATGCTCTCGTGATCGCGACGAAGCTCTTCTGGCCCGTCAAGGACTGGCCGTTCCCGGGGGCCAACGACCGCGGTCTCAGCCGTAAGCACGTGTTCGAGCAGTGCCACGCGTCGCTGGGCCGAATGGGTCTGGACTACATCGACCTGTACCAGTGCCACCGCTACGACGAGGCCACCCCGCTCGTCGAGACCTGCCACGCGATGCACGACCTGATCGAGCAGGGCAAGGTGCTGTACTGGGGCGTCAGCGAGTGGAACGAACAGCAGATCAGCGACGCGGCCGCGATCTGCGAAGACCACGGCTGGCATACGCCGGCGTCCAACCAGCCGCTCTACAACATGCTGGAGCGGCACTGGGAGGAGCAGGTCTTTCCGACGTGCGAGCGGCTGGGCCTGGGCATCGTGAACTTCTCACCGCTCGCCGAAGGCGTCCTGACGGGCAAGTACCTCGACGGCGTGCCCGCCGACAGCCGGGCGGCGGACGAGAAGCTCGGGCAGTGGATCAAGCCGCGCATGAACGAGGAGAACCTCGCGCGGGTGCGCAAGCTCGCAGCGGTGGCCAAAGGACTCGACACGCCACTCTCGACCCTCGCCCTGGCGTGGTGTCTGCGTCGATCGGAGTTGACGAGCACGATCATCGGCGCAACGCGACCCGAGCAGATCCGCGAGAACGCCGCAGCGAGCGAGCTACAGATCGACGAAACCGTCTGGGACCGCGTCGACGCAATCCTGGGCGGGTGACGCGGACACGGACGCGGGCACACCCACGAAGCTGCCACGGACAGCGAAGCGTCCGTGCCGTCAGCGTCCATTGCAAAGGGGTGTTTGACTCCCCCACGCGATGGACGACGCACGGCACGGACGCTTCGCTGTCCGTGGCACCATTGTCGTCGGTCACCGATTTGGTCGGCGTCATCCCGCCGGCTGTGGCTCCGGGGTCGCCTCGGCGGCTTCGGCTTCCGCCGGCTTCGCCTTCGGCTTCGGCTTCTCGATGAGGTTGCCCTCGTCGTCGAACTCCATCTCCTCGCGTTCCTCGAGGGGCTGGTCGGGCTCGACGGTGACGGTGATCTCGGTGCGGAGATCGGCGTCGAACTGGACCGGCACCGTGTAGTCACCGATGCGGCGGATGGCGTTGGCCAGGCGAATCGATCGCACGCCGACGTCGTAACCGCCTTCGTGGAGACCGTCGGAGATGTCACGCTGAGTGACCGAGCCGTACAGGATGCCCTTGTCGTTGCAGCTCCGCACGAGCGTGAGCGTGACCTCTTCCATCCGGCCGAGCAGCTCCTCGCGGGCGGAGCGGAGACGGCCGAGCTCGGCCTGGGCCTGGGCTCGTCGCTCCTTGAGCGCGTCGATCTTGGTCGGCGTCGGATGCTCCGCCAGACCGTGGGGCAGGAGGTAGTTGCGGGCGTAGCCCGGCTTCACCTTGACGATATCGCCGACGATGCCGAGGCTCTCGACGTTCTCGAGGAGAAGCAGCTGGATGTTCTTGGCCATGGCGTGGGGTCCTTCGGGGGAAGTTAGGAGCGTTGCAGACGCCCCAGCACGGAGTGGGTTGGACGAGCCGGGCAGTGTAGCGGCTCAGAAGGGAATGTCATCCTCGGCGATGGGCTGATGGCTGGTGGTTGCACCCGCGGGCGCCGGCGTCGCGGCGCGTGAGCCGCCGCCACCACCCCCGCCCCCGGCACCGCCACCGCCGCCGCCGTCGATGAACTGGAACGTGTCGACCACGACCTTGAGCTTGCTGCGGTTGCCGCCGTCCTTGTCCTGCCACTGGTCCAGCCGCAGCCGACCCTCGACGAAGACGGGACGGCCCTTCACCAGGTACTGGCTCATGACCTCGGCCGTGCGGCCCCAGGCCTCGCAGTCGACGAAGGTGGTCTCTTCCTGGTCCTGCCCCTCGCGGTTTCGCCACTTCCGGTTCACGGCCAGACCGATGTTGGCGACCGGCTGGTTGGACGGGGTGTACTTGAGCTCGATGTCGCGGGTCAGCCGACCCATGAGCAGCACTTTGTTGTAGTTGGACATGTTGCCTCCAGCTCGATCCTTCAAGCCGCGTCGCGTCGTGTGCGGCGTCTCCGACGCCCTGAGTCGGCGGCCCGGCCGCCACGACCATGGTACCGCCGCCGCCCCTCGCTCGGCAAAGCGTGGAGCTTTTGGCGAAGACGCCCACCGATCGGGCGATCAGCTCGACTCGGTGACGGCGGGCGTCTCCGGGGTGGCCGCGGTCTCCGGGGTGGCCGCGGTCTCCGGGGGTGCCGCCGCGGGTGCCGCCGCCGGGGGCGCGGTGGTCGCGGTCGTCACCGTCGCCGTCGCGCGGCCGGTGGTGGTGTCCGCCTCGCCGCGGAGCTTGATCTCGTCGGCGATCTTCGCCCGGCCTTCGGCCGCCTCGACGACCTCCGCCGGCACATGCTCCGCCCGCGTGACGAGCGACCGCAGGAGGTGCTCGGAGAGATTGCAATCACGTTCGAGACCGGTCAGGTTCTCGCCGGGGCAGCGGAAGTAGGCGAGGAAGTACACGCCCCGCTTGTTGCCCTTGATCTCGTACGCGAGCCGCCGCTCGTCCCAGCGGCCGAGGCTGATCACGTCCGCCTTCGCGCGGGAGAGCAGCTCCGTGACGTGATCGACCGCGTGCTGGAGATTGGAGGCTGCCGCCTGCGGGAACAGGAACAACCCCTCGTAGATCTGGTTCTTCTGATCTGACATTCGAATCCTCGTCGTCTGGGAGAACGCCGATGCGTCCTCCGGTTGAAGTCTTGGCGGTGCGGTGGATGCCGCAGCCGTTTCGTTCAGGTGTCGTCCCGTTCGGTGACGGGATCCGGCTTCCGGTTGAACCGGTTCATCGCTTCGGTCGTTCCGCTCTTCGCCCACGTCTCGGACGCGTGCACCGCGTCCTCGAGCGCCGGCTCGATCATGTCCCGCTGCTCGGGCCGGAAACGGCCGAGCACGTAGTCCTTCTGGGGAACACGGCCCGGGGGATCGATGCCGATCCGCAAACGCGTGTACTGACTCGTCCCCAGCCGCATCTCGATGTCCGCGAGCCCGTTGTGCCCGCCGGCGCTGCCGCCCGCCCGGATGCGGATGGTGCCGCAGGGCAACGCGACGTCGTCGACGATCACCAGGACGTCCTCGGCCGGATCGACCTTGTAGAACCGGGTGGCCTCCGCGACCGCCGTGCCGGAGCGGTTCATGAACGTGAGCGGCTTCAGCAGCATCACCCGCTCGGAATCGATCCGTCCGTCGATGACGGCGCCGTGGAACTTGCTGCGCGCAACCTCGCCCGGCGCCCAGCGACGGGCGAGCCGGTCGAGCACGTCGAACCCGACGTTGTGACGGGTGTCGGCGTACTCGGCACCAGGGTTGCCGAGTCCCACGATCAGCTTCACCCGGCCTCCTCGTCGGCCTTGGCCTCGGTGATGACCTCCGGCTCGGCGCCGTCGGCGGCCACATCGGCCTCCTCGCCGACCGCCTCTTCCTCGGGATGGGCGAACGTCACGGACGCGACGATCGTCTGCGGGTCGTCGGCCAGGACGAGTCCCTCGGGCAGCTCGATCTCGCCGGCCGTGAGGTGGTTCCCTTCCATCTGCGACAGGTCCACGCGAATCTCGCCGGGAATCTCGCTCACCTTGCAGGTCACCGAAAGCTCGGTCGCATCTTGCTGCAGGATCGCATCGGCCTTCTGCGCCTCGGCGGCGGAGCCGAAGAACGCGAGGTGCACGTTGACCGTGACCTCCTCCTGAAGATCGACCCGCGTGAAGTCCACGTGGATGACGTTGTCGCCGAGGTAGCCGAACTGGAGATCCTTCACGAGACACGTCTCGCGGGGGCGGCCCTCGATCTCGACGTACATCGCGTGCGCGCCGAGACGGAGCAACGGAAGAAGCGTCTTCTCGTCGACCGCGACGGACACCGGGTCGGTCTTGTGGCCGTAGATCACGCCGGGCAGCTTGCCCTGCTGACGCAGGCGGCGGCAGTAGCGGGTGCCGACGCGCTCGCGAAGAGTGGCTGAAATCGTGGGCGTTTCGTGTTTCATCGAACAGATCCTCGGGGCGCGATCTCGGTCGCGCGTTTTCGTGAGAAGGTCATCGTTTCGATCCGTCCGCCAGCCGGAACAACGCCGACACGGACAGGTCGTGGTGAATGCGGTGCACCGCGTCGCCAAGCAGCTTGGCGACGGTGAGCACCTCGAGCTTGTCGTGGATCGGCGCGAGCCGACCCCCGTTGGGGATGGTGTCGGTGACGACGATCCGCCGGAACGGGATGGCGGCCATCCGCTCGAGCGCGAGCCCCACCAGGACGGGATGGGTGGCCGCGACGACGACGCCCCGCGCCCCCTCCTCGACGACCAGCTTGGCGGCCTCGCACACGGTGCCGGCGGTCGAGATCATGTCGTCGACCATGAGCACGGTGCGGCCGTCCACGTCGCCGATCAGGTTCTTCGACGCGACCCGCGTACCGGACTCGCGTCGCTTGTCGACGATCGCGAGGTCCGCTTCCAGCAGGTCGGCGTACATGTTCGCCACCTTGACGTTGCCCACGTCCGGCGACACCACGACGAGCGGCTCCATCTCCGCTCGGTGCCGGCGGAAGTAATCGCAGAACACCGGCGCCGCCGAGAGGTGATCGACCGGAATGTCGAAGAAGCCCTGGATCTGTGCCGCGTGCAGATCCATGCACAGCACGCGATCGGCGCCGGCCGCGGTGATCAGGTTGGCGACGAGCTTGGCCGTAATCGGCACCCGCCCCTCGTCCTTGCGATCCTGCCGGGCGTAGCCGAAATACGGGATCACGGCGGTGATGCGTCGGGCCGAGGCGCGACGCAGGCAGTCGATGTAGGTCAGCAGCTCGACGAGGTGATCGTTCACCGGCTCCGACGTGGACTGCACGACGAAGCAGTCGCGACCGCGGACGTCCTCGTCGACCTTGACGATGATCTCGCCGTCGGGGAAGAGCTCGGTGTTGCCGCGTCCGAGCGGAAGGCTCAGATGCTCGCACATCTTGTGCGCGAGCCCGAGGCCGCCGCGGCCGGCGAAGATCTTCAGGTGTTCGCGATCCGCCGCGCTCATGGGACGCCCGCCTCCAGCCGCCGGGTGAGGATGTCGCCGACCTCCGCGAGCTGGGCCGGCGTGTTGATCGACAGCACGTCCTCCGGGGGCACCGCGTCGATCAGCTCGACGGTCTTGCCGGCGGCCCGCATGACGGCCGGCACCTCGGTGACGTAGATCTCGCCGCTGATCTCGTCCGGAGGAACCCGTTCGAGCGTCGCGAAGAGCTGCGCCGCGTCGAAACACGCGTAGCTCGGATACACCTCGTGAACGGAGCGCTGCTCGGGGGCGAGGTTGCGATCTTCGACGATCGCCTCGAACCGGCCGTCGGCGTCGCGGATGACGCGGCCGTAGCCGGCCGGATCCTCGATGACGCTCGTTGCGAGCGTTGCCGCCGCGCCGGCCGCCTCGTGCACCCGACGCATGGCGTCGATGGTGCGGGGCCGAATGAGCGGCCCGTCGCCGGCCAGCACGAGCACGTCGCCGGCGAAATCGCCGAGCACCGGCGTGGCGCACGCGGTCGCGTGGCCGGTGCCCCGTTGCTCGGTTTGCGTCACGTAGACGATGTCGTCGTCGTCCCCGTCGAAGATCTCTCGGACGACGTCGGCGCCGTATCCGACGACAAGCACGATCGGCGTGGCCCCGGCGCGACGCACGGCGTCCACGACCCACCACACGATCGGTCGCCCCGCCACCTCGTGGGCGACCTTGGGCAGGTCGCTGTCCATCCGCGTGCCCTTGCCGGCGGCCAGGATGATCGCCGCCATCGGTCGGCGATCAGCGCCGGCGGAAGTGGAGTGGGGATCGGGGATCACGAGGGGCTCCGATGAGGGTCGCCGAAAAGGGAAGCTGGCCCGCCAAGACTCGAACTTGGAATGCCTGGACCAAAACCAGGTGTGTTGCCAATTACACCACGGGCCAGAAGACGTCAGCTTTGTGTCGGCGGAGGCGCCGGCGGGGAACACGAACAGGAGAACCGATCGAACGATCGACGCGGGTTCAGTGTTCAGCCGGGCCGAAACCTCATCCGCGGCGCGATTCCCTCGGAGGCGGGAGCATTCACGGCCGCTGTCGAATGCCCCATGCGGCGCCCGGCCTGGCCAGTCACCGACGGCCCCGTGGTGAGGGAAGGGGAAGATTGTACGGCGGCCGCCCCGGTGGTCAAGGACGGCCGCCGCGGGGCCACGCTCAGGGCGAGGAGACGGTGCCGCTCCCGGGGGCCGGGCCGCTCCGCATGCCGGTCCGGCGTGGCCCGGTCGCGGTCGGGGTCCAGGCCCGCTGGATCACCCGCTGCATCGCCGGCGTGGACTTGAGGAAGTTGCCGCGGTTTCGCTCTCCGGGGAACCACTTCCAAAGAAAGGCGCCAACGACGCCGTCGGAGTCCTCGAGCGCTGCCAGGGCGGCGGTGAGGCACCGCCGCTGGACGAGCTCGGCCGCCTCGCCCCCCTGCCGGTACTCCCACGGCCGGACGGCCGCTTCGGCGGTGCGGTTGTAGCCCAGCTCGGCCAGAACCACCCGGCGATCGAACCGCTTCCCGAAGGTCTCCAATCGCCCCACGAGACGTTGCCACGACGCGTCGAGCTCCGCCTGGGTGGGCACCCGCTCGTGATCGACGAGCGGGAAATACCCCTGCACGCCGATGACGTCGAGCGCGTCCCAGAACGGCACCGTCTCGAACTGGTCCCAGTTGGCCGCGTACGACAGCGGCGTGTCGATGCGGCTGCGCACGCCGGCGATGATCCGCCGCCACGACGCCTCGCGATCGACCGTCCGGTCGAGCTCGGTGCCGACGACGAAGGCGTCGGCGCCCGCGGAGATCTCCGCGACGCGGTTGATCCACCGCTCGTAGGTCGTGAAGAACCGCTCCCACTGTTCGTCGGTCGAGAACGTGATCTCGCCCCGCCAGGAGAACGGGCTGCCCCAATAGGCGATGTGGGGCTTGATCATGATCTTCAGGCCCAGCCGGTGCGCCTCGGCAATCGGCCGCGTGATCCAGGTGGTGTCTTCGTACATCCGGTCGAGCCGGCTGCCGCCGACGGTGCCGTCCGGGGAGATCCCCGCGTAGGGATGGATGGCGACCCAGTTGACGCCCATCGCTTCGAGCTTCGCCATCGTCTCGACCATCGCGTCGCTGCCCCACACGCGGCCGGCCCCAGGGCAGGAGATCGTCATGCCCCGCACCCGGACGTGGGGATCGGGCGTGACGTTCGCGTCGGGGTCGATCGCCGCGGCGGCCGGACCGGCGTCCGCGTCCGGTGTGACGCTGTCGGCACCGACGGGCGGAACGATCGCGATCATGGCGACGAACAACGCGACGGTGGTCACGCGGAACGCGAAGGAGGGGCAAAGACGCGGATTCGACATTGGCGGGGTCCCGAGTGGCAGCCTGACTATAGCCGGCAGTGTGCGTTCGCCGCCGGGTGCCGGGGGCCGGGGGCCGGGGCCGTCAGGACGCCGGCGTGGCGGCGATCACCTCGACCGGGGGCGTGGTGCCGCCGCCCGCCTGCCACTGCTCGTTGTACAGCTCCAGGTACCGGGCGACGTAATCGAGGATGCTCGACGCTTCCGGGATCTTCGGGTTGTTGGTCGGCCCCATCGGGTCGAACCGCATCCCGCGGAATCGGTTGACCGCGTCCTCGATCGTGAGGCCGTATTGAAGCGCGAGGCTGAACGCGCGGCAGAAGCCCTGGATGAGACCCGACAACGTCGAGCCCTCCTTGCTCATCTTGATGAAGATCTCGCCGGGCGCGCCGTCGTCGAACAGACCGAGCGTGAGGTATCCCTCGTGGCCGGCGACCGCGAACTTGTGGGTCATCGATCGCCGCGTGGTTGGAAGCACCCGCCGCTGGTTCATGTCTCGGCCTCCGTCTGACATCCGCGCATCGTACCCGCTCCCCCGCCCGCTGAGCATCGTCGCGGATCGGCGGGACGGTCCACTATTCGACGGCCGCCTCACGACGCCCGAACGAGGGCCGCGGCGATGGTGGCGAGAATCAGCCCCCCCGCCACCGGCCGCCGCAGGGGCGGGGGAAGGCGGGCGGCGAAGATGACCGCCGCCGGCCAGGCGAGAAGCAGGATCGCCTCGAGGGCGTACCGACCGAAGCCGTGGGCGACGGCCGCGGGCACGACACCGTTCCCACGGCCGAGGGCCATGGCCCACGCCTCGGGCACGAGCCGCAGCACCGAGATCATGCCGATGGCGAGCAGCGTCCCGGCCGCGGCCGACCAGCCGGCGATCCGGAGCGCCCACGCCGGTCCCGCCCGGCGGGCCGCGAGCGCGAGGACGGCGAAACCGTACGCGAGCGCGACGCCCACGCTCGCGGGGATCCAGCGTCCTTCCGTCTGCATCGCGCACGCGCCC
Organism: Phycisphaerales bacterium; assembly: GCA_013003065.1. Lineage (GTDB taxonomy): Bacteria > Planctomycetota > Phycisphaerae > Phycisphaerales > SM1A02 > JABDLI01. The sequence goes on from JABDLI010000026.1 coordinate 24,100, forward strand.
TGGGCGACGGCGGCGCCGACGGCCAGGAGCACGCCCGCGGCGACGGGTCCGGCCGTGTGGTCGTCAGACACCGGCGCGGGGGTGTTCATCCAGAGGACGACGGCGACCACCGCAAAGGCGACCTGCCCCGTCCAGATCGTCAGATCGTGGGCAGCGCCGAGCAGCAGCAGGAACAGACCGGCGGCGGCGACCGCCGTCAGCGTGACGGTCCCGGGACGGGTGATCGCGCCGCCCGCGAGCAGCGCCACCCCGAGCCCGCCCCACGCCAGGTACGACGGACCTCCGAGCGCCGCCCACCCGACGCCGTCCACCGAGCCGTGGACACGCACGATGAAGAAGACGAGCGGCCCGGCGGTGACCAGCGGAATCCACACGTCGGCAAAGCCGCCGGGCGCGCGGAGCGTCGGCAACGCGGGGAACACCCGGCCCCGCAGAATCCACAGCCCGGCCGCCGCAAACAGCAGTTGCCCGGCAAACGCCAACCACCCGTCCATGGCCCCGAGTCTACCGGGGTCAGGTCGGCTTCGCGTCAGACGCCGGTGAGCGTCTCGGTCGCCGGTGTCGTGAGCCGCGCCCGGAGCACGGTCAACAGCGTGTCGCCCTTGAAGTACGAAGCGGGCGGGCGGTAGTACACGGTGGCGAGGCCGTCGCCCTCGACGCGGCCGACCATGCGGAGCGTGCCCTTCGCCTGACCCATCGTCGACTCGAGATCACGCGGCCGGGCCGTGCGGAAGACGACGTCGTTGTCGTGGCGGGTGATGGTGCGGATGCCGAGCCTGGTCGCGGCGATGCGGATCTCCGCGAGCCGGAACAGCACCTCGGCCCGGCCCGGGGGATCGCCGTACGCGCTCGTGAGATCCTCGTGCACCTTCTCGACGGCGGTCGTGTCCGTCGCCTGGCAGATGCGTCGGTAGGCGTCCATCCGCCGCGCGTCGGTGGGGATGTAGCCCTTCGGCAGGCTCCCCTCGACGCCGAGGTCGACCACGCAGTCCAGCGTGGAGACCCGATCCTCGCGTTTGAGGCTGGCGACCTCCTGCTCGAGAAGCTGGCAGTACATCTCGTACCCCACCGCCGCGATGTGACCGGACTGCTCCGCGCCGAGCAGGTTGCCGGCGCCGCGAATCTCCAGGTCCCGGAGCGCGATGCGAAAGCCGGCGCCGAGCATCGAGAAGCTCTCGAGCGCCTGCAGCCGCTTGAGGGCGACCTCGCTGATGGTCTTGTCCTTGGGCAGGACGAGGTAGCAGTAGGCGCGGTGCTTGTACCGCCCGACGCGACCCCGCAGCTGGTGGAGCTCCGAGAGCCCGAACATGTGCGCGCTGTCGATGATCATCGTGTTCGCAGTGGGGATGTCGATGCCCGATTCGATGATCGTGGTGCACACGAGGATGTCCGCCTCGCCGCGGATGAACTGGAGCATCACCTTCTCGAGCATCCGCGCGGGCATTTGACCGTGTCCGATGATCACCCGCGCGTCGGGCGCCATCCGCTGCACGTCGTCGGCCACCGACTCGATGTCGTAGACGCGGTTGTGGACATAGAAGATCTGCCCTTCCCGCGCCAGCTCACGCTGGATGACCTGCTTCAGCCGCCGCGGGTTCGGCGGGATCAGCTCGGTCACGATCGCGCGGCGGTCGAGCGGCGGCGTCGAAAGGCTGGAGATGTCACGCAGACCCAGGATCGCCATGTGCAGCGTGCGGGGGATGGGCGTCGCGCTGAGCGTCATGACGTCCGCCGTCGTGCGGAAGCTCAGGAGCTTCTGCTTGTGCTCGACGCCGAACCGCTGCTCCTCGTCGACGATGACCAGCCCGAGGTCGGCAAAGGTGACGTCATCGGAGAGCAGCCGGTGGGTTCCGATCACGACGTCGACGCGTCCGCGTTTCAACTCCTCGAGGATCGCCGTCTGCTCCTTGCGGGTCTTGAACCGGCTGACGGTCTCGATGCGGAACGGGTAGTCGGCGAACCGCTGGCGGAAGGTCCGCTCGTGCTGGTCGGCGAGCACCGTCGTCGGCACGAGCACCGCGACCTGCCCGCCGCCATTGACGACGCGGAAGGCCGCTCGCACCGCGAGCTCGGTCTTGCCGAATCCGACGTCGCCGCACAGGAGACGGTCCATCGGGCGCTCGCGACCCATGTCCTCGAACAGGCTCGTGACCGCGCTCGACTGATCCGGAGTCTCCTCGTACGGGAAGGCGGCTTCGAACTGAGAGTAGAGATCGCTCGCGGGCGGCATCGCCGGCGCCCGTGCCAGCTGGCGCTCCGCGTAGAGCTTGAGCAGGTCGCCGGCGAGCTTGCGCATGCCCGAGCGCACTCGCTCCTTGGTGCGCGACCACGAGGTGCCGCCCAGCTTGTCGAGCTTGGGGGCGACTCCCTCGATCGCCGAGTAGCGCTGGATCAGGTCGAGACGGCTGGGCGGCAGCAGCAGGGTCTGCCCCCCGCGATAGAGGATCTCCATCACCTCCTCGGGACCGGCGGCGTCCTCGGCGCCGGCGCCGACGAGCACCGCCGGCAGCTCGGGCCGGCTCTCTCCGCTTTCCGCGACGGTGCGCAGACC
>JABDLI010000085.1 GCA_013003065.1 Phycisphaerales bacterium
ATCGCTGCTGGAACCGTAGGCGGCGAACGACGATCGGCATCTCTTGCGCGGACGCGGACACGGACACGGACGCGGACACGGACACGGTCACGGACGCGGACACGGACACGGACGCGGACACGGACGCGGACACGGACACGGACGCGGCCACGGACGCGGACCCGCCCCCGGACCAACTCCTACTTCCGCGTCAACCCATACCGCCGAACCCGCGCCCGCAACACATCCCGGCTGACCCCAAGCGCCCGCGCCGCCGCCGACTGGTTCCAGTCGTGCTCGACGAGCGCCCGTCGCACCATCTGCTCCTCCTGCTCCGCCAGCAGCGAGGCCGAGATGCTGTCGCCGCTCGTGGCCACCGCACGCGGAGGCGGCGTGACGCCGGCGACCTCGGGGGGAAGGTCACGCGGGTGGATGACGCCGTCGGCGAGCAGCACCGCTCGTTCGACGACGTTGCGAAGCTCGCGGATGTTGCCGGGCCACGCGTACGCGCGGAGGCACGCCATGGCGTCGTCCGAGACCGCGGGCATCGCAACGCCGAGTGACGGCACGACCTGGGCCATGAGGTGCTCGGTGAGGAGCGGGATGTCCTCCTGTCGCTCGCGGAGCGGGGGCAGGCGGATCGGGAACATCCCGATGCGGTAGTAGAGATCGGATCGGAAGCGACCCGCATCGGCCTCCGCCCGCAGATCCCGGTTCGTCGCCGCGATGATCCGGACGTCCGCCCGTTGCGGTCGGGCGCCGCCGACGAGTGTGAACTCGTGCGTTTCCAGGACACGCAAGAGCTTCGCCTGGAGGGCGAGCTCCAGCTCGCCCAGCTCGTCCAGCAGCAGCGTCCCGCCGTCGGCCAGCTCGAAGCGCCCGGCCCGACGCTCGGTCGCGCCGGTGAAGGCGCCGGCCTCGTGCCCGAACAACTCGCTCTCGATGAGCGTGGCCGGCATGGCCGCGCAGTTGATCGCGACGAACGGGCGATCGGCGCGGGCCGACAGGCCGCAGATCGCGCGGGCCGCCATCTCCTTCCCCGTGCCGGTTTCGCCTTCGAGGAGAACCGTCGTGTTCGTCGGTGCGACCTTCCGGCACAACGCGAGCGTCGCTTCGAACGCCGACGCTGATCCGATGAAGTGGGCGGGCGGCAGTCCCTCACGCAGTCCCCGGTTCTCCCGTGTCAGCCGGTCGACCGTTTGCGCGCGTCGAGCCGCGCCGGCCACCAGGTTCGCGAAGACGCCCAGCAGCTCCAGATCGAGGGGCGTGAAGCGGCTGCCGTCGCGGCGGTTGATCACCTCAACCACTCCCAGGACGGTGTCCTGGTGGATGAGCGGCGCCGCCATGAGGCCACGCGTGCGGGTGCCGCTGACCTGATCGACGCCCTCGTAGAAGTGACGGTTCTCCCGCGCGTCATCGAGGCGGACGGCGCGACGGGTCTTGATGACCTGACCCGCGATGCCTTCGTCGGCCGGAAATCGCAGCCCCTGGACCACGCCGGCGCTGCCCGGGTCGACGACCGTTTCGAAGACCAGCTCCTGCCGCTCGGCGTCGTACAGCAGCACGCTCGCCCCCTCGACGTTGAGGACGGCGGCCGCCTGCTGGGCCACGGCGCTGAATACGGCGGCGGGCCCGCGGGCATCGTTGATCGCCGTCGTCGCGTCGAGCAGGGCGAGCAGCGTCGTGCGGTCGAGCTGCGCGGTGGCCTCGGGATTCGGCGGGGCGGTCACGTCGTCAGGATCGTACGCGGCGTGGGGCGTTTGCCCCAACCGGCCAGGGCGATTGGGGCGGATTCCACACCACCGCGATGCCGTGGGTCCGATCGTTCGGGTCGTGTTCCGCCGAACGACGGGCGTAACTGTCCGCAAAGGCGTCGTTTGCAATTTCGTGCGTCGGATTCGGGGAGGCGGCGACGCGTTTGGCAAGGGCGTTGCGATCAAGTTGGTCGTGTCCGCCTCGCCCGCAGCTCGACGTTCCTGCGACCGAGACGCCTCACACGGACCAGTCGATCCGGCCCGGCGGCGCAGGGGGGCGCCGACCGGGGCCGGGACCAAACGATGACAGGAGACACGACAATGCACCACCTCCACCACGAGCCCCAGATCCGCGCCGGCGACGCCGAGCGTTGCACCCTTCGAACCCGTTGCAAGGAGTCCATCATGAATCGTTCCAGAGTCCGGAGCGCGCGACACGCGCTCACGTGGTCGCTGGTCGCTGCGTCCCTCGTCACCGCCGGCGGCCTCGTCGCCACCGACGCCGAGGCGTGCTTCGGCACGCCGCGACCGCCCGCCTGTGCGCGGAGCACGACCCTGCTGAAGGTGTCGCCGGCGCCCACCGTGCTCGTGCCGGCCGGTGCGACGATGGTCTCGGTGCCGATCGTCGTGCGGATCGCCCTCGCGGGAGCCTGCCCACCGCCGCTGTCCACGACGGTCACCCTCACGTCGACGGGGTGCGTCCCGGGGGGGCCGGGCGGCTCCGGCTCCGTCACGTTCCCGTCCGGGCTTCCCGGCACCTACGCCGGCAGCCTCACGATGACCTTCGGCGCCGGTCCCGCCCGCATCTGCACGGTCGTCGGCACGGCAACCACGACCTGGGCGGACGGCGTGACGACCTCGGGCACCGGAGACGCGGTCGTGTGCCTCGTCGATCCGGCGCCCGGTGACCCGAGCGTCCCGCGGCTGGACGTCGAGCGTCTGTCGGCGGACGTCATCGCGGCGCATCCGGGCGATCAAGCGTTGTACGAGTATCGCATCACCAACAACGACCCCACCGAGACGGTCGAGGTCATGATCACCGCCGATTCGGAGCAGACGGCGCGTCTGGGCTCGATCACGGGGGTCAGCCCCGCATCCGGCGACGGCACGTACGCGATCGCCGACCCCGGCACCGGGGACAACTTCCCGATCGCGTTCATCGAGGACCTCGTGCCGACCCCGCCGCCGGGTCACAACTACCTGCTCTCCGACGGCACCGCCGAGCAGCAGATCGGCCTCGGCAACGATGGGGCGATGATCTGGCTCAACCAGTTCGACGTGCTCCCCGGCCAGGAGGTCATCACCAAGGTCTGCGCGGCGTTCGGCACCGTGCCGAACGGCCGAACCTACAGCGTCGCCGTCTACGACGATCCCGACAACGACGGCGATCCGTCCGACGCGGTGCTGCTCACGCGGACGGACGCGACGGTGGCCGCCGCCGGCTCCGGCACGTTCGAGGAAGTGGTCATCGTGCCGACGGTCGTCGGGCCTGCCGGCGACAGCTTCTTCGTCGGCGTCATCATGCAGGAGGTCGACGCCGCCGATTCGCCGGCGCTGCTGGACAACGACACCGACACCGGTCGGTCCTGGCTCGCCTCGGCCGACGAAAAGTGCGGCGCGAACGCCGCGGACCTTGCGGCGAACCCGACGCCGATCGGGACGACGGCGTCCTTTGGCCTCCCGGGCAACCTGCTCATCCGCGCGCAAGGCCAAGTGGCGGTCAACCTCAACTGGATCGAGCTGCCGCTCGATCCGCCCGGCTTCTCGGTGCCGACGATCGCCAAGACCGTGACGCTGTGCCCCGGTGAGTCGCGTGTCGTGTCGATCGCCTCGCGGTCGTGGCTCGGCTGCCCTCCCGGCTCCGGATGCGAAAGCCGCTTCGAGCTGGTCGGTGACTACACCGACGGGAGCACGGTGCGTACCTGCGCCGGCGCGGCCCACCTCGTCGATGCGAGCGTCCCGCCCGCGTTCGACTGCCCCGACGGCGGTCGCCGCATTCAGCCGGTGCGCAAGGACCGCGGCTTCGCGTTCCTCGGAACGCTCCCGGACTGGGAGGTGGAGCAGTGCGTCCAGGTCGGCGTCATCGAGGTGTTCGCCGAGGGCGTGCCGCCGCTCATCACGCTCGAGCCGCAGACCGACATCCTCGAGAACACCGGCCGGATCACGATCCCCAACGTCTCGAGCAAGGGCGGTCCCGCCGCTCTCCCCGGTCAGCCGTTCTTCGTCTTCGCCGAGATGCACATGAACTCCGTGCTGCCCACCGTGCAGACCGAGATCGTCGAGCTCATGCTCGTCGGCGCCGCGCCGACGGTGGAGCCGACACACTTCGGCGTCATGGTGAAGGCCGACGCCAGCGGCACCGGTGTGCCCGACGACATCGGCGCGTTCGTCGAGGCGATGATCCAGGTGAGCGTGGACGGGTTCGCGATCGGCGGCGGTGGCGAGGAGCAGCACTTCCCGGCCCAGATCGACCAGGCGTCGATCGACGTGCAGCCGCTCGGACCGGAGACGCTCGGGTTGTCCTTCAACGGTGTCTTCACCGGCGGCGGCAACATCGAAGATCTCCGCGTGCTGATCGACGTCGCGGGCATGGCCGGCGGCATCAACGTGGCGATCGCACTGCCGTGCCCGGCGGATGTCGATGGCGACGGCATGGTCGGCTTCACCGATCTGCTGGCGGTGCTGAGCTCCTGGGGCCCGTGCCCCGGCTGCCCGGCGGACATCGACGGTGACGGAAGCGTCGGGTTCCTGGATCTGCTGGCGGTGCTGGCGGGCTGGGGTCCGTGCCCGTGATCGTTGGTTGATGGGTGTACTTCGGGATTGAAAGCAGCCGCGGGCGTCTTCGG
>JABDLI010000117.1 GCA_013003065.1 Phycisphaerales bacterium
CCAAGGGCGCCCTCGACAGCCTGCCCCTCGACCAGGTGCACGCGTTCGAACGCGACCTGCTCGACTACTTCCAGGGCTCGGGCCGCGACCTGCGCGCGAAGCTGGAAGAGCAGAAGAGCTTCAAGCAACTCGGCGAGGAGTTCGAGAAGGCGATCAAGGACTTCAAGTCGACGTGGTCCCCGCCGGCCTGACGCCGACGCGACGAATCAGAGGAAGGACGACGACCTCCCCCGCGGGAGGTCGTTTGTCATCCTGGACGCCCGAACGCGGACCCGGACACGACCGCGGCCGCCGCCCACCCACCCCATCCCTTCTTCTCTGTGCCTCTGTGTCTCTGTGCCTCCCCCACCTCCGAACCATCCCCCGCCCGGCCGGACACCGCACGAACTCATCCACCGCCCCCGCCGCGACGCGATGCCGAATCAGCCAGACGAATACAGGCGCATCACGGTCACACGAGCGTCGCCGCCATCACGTCCAACGAATGGGGGGGAGGCACAGAGACACAGAGGCACAGAGAAGAGGCTCAGCGCGGCGGGAAGAAAGTGCCTGTCCTGTCTTCCTCGTCTTCCTTGCTTGCTGCCCCGACAGTTCCTCTGAATCGGTCAGTCCCTCGCGTCGTTGACATCGCGCGGCCCATTTCGCGCCGATCGCCTACGGACAACTCACCGTCTCGCACGTCGTCCCGTCACCCTGGTAGATGCCATCAAGGACATCGCACGTTGCAGGGTCGATCGCGAAGCAGGTGCCGTCCGCCATGCAGCATGCACCGCGCATGCAGTCGGTCGAGCCGCAGCCGACACCCTCGCCAACGAACGAACCGCCGGCCGACACGCACTGCGTCTCCAATTGAACTTCGCATGAGAAGCTGCCGAAGCAGCACGCCCCCGGTAGCGGACACGTGACGCCGGCGCAATCAGTGTCGTCACCCTGGTAGGTACCGCCAGCGTCGGTGCAGTCGCCGCCACCGATCGTAGCCGCCAGGACGCAGGAGCCATCCGTCATGCAGCACGCGCCGGGTTGTGGGCACGCAACCAACCCGCACGCGGTCCCATCGCCCTGATAGGCTCCGCCGACCGCCGAGCAGGCGTTCTGACTGACCGTCACGCAAGCGGCGGTCAGGCAGCACGCCCCGACGCCCGGCCCGCGGTGGCACGGCCCCCAGTTCGAGAGCACGATCAGCAGGTCGGTGAAGCCGACATCGTGGTCCCGGTCCAGATCCTCAGGGCAACCGGTACACGGCCCCCAGTGCGCGAGGACAGCGAGGAGATCGCTGAAGCCCACGTCGCCACTCTCGTCGATGTCGGCGACACACACGCCCTGGAACTCGTACGAGCCCAGATCCACGAGGGGAGGATCACCCACACCCGTGTCCTTGGTGTCGGGGTCATCGATCAAGCGGGGGTTGCCATCGAGATCGGTCGTCATGCCCTTCGAGAGTGCGGTGTTGTCCCCGGCGTCGATACATGGTGATCCGGCCTGCAGACGCACGTTGAGATCGTCGTCGGCTGTTCCCCAGGAGCCGTCAGGTCCGGGACCGGGCGGGCGCCCGAAGAGCGGATCAGCCGCGAGTCCTTCGATGGACGAGGAACTCCAACCGCCGGAGATCTGGACCTCGGGGCCACCACCGCCAGAAGTAGTTCGGTTGTGCCAGAGCACGCAGTTGCGGGCCTCACCGCCGCTCAAGCCCGCCGACGCCCTCCCGAACTCGTCGCTCACGGTGTTCGCGACAATCGTGCAGTTCACGAAGAGAGAGCTCGATGGACACGAGATCGCGCCACCGAGCGCGAGCTCGAGTGGACCGGCCGGGCCGTTCCCGGCGAAGAGTGAGTTGACGACCGTCGCCGTGCTGCCCCCAAAGACCATCAGCGCGCCTTGCCCCGCCCCGTTGCCGACGAACCGGCATGATTCGGCAATCAGCAGGTTGGACCCGCCTCCTTGGTCAGAGGCCAGGATCGGTCCCACGTAGACCGCGCCTCCGTAGCCTCCCCAGTCTCCGCCGAAGAAATAAGCCGGCGCCGAGTTCCGCTCAAATGCGCACTCGAGCAGTTGCAACTCGGAGGACTGCGTCGCGCACATGCCGCCGCCGAGCACGGAACCACCACCACCGAATACGTAATTGCTCCGGAACACGCAGCCGGTCGCGGTCACTGTGCTCGAACTTGCGTAAACCCCACCCCCGGCGAGTTCGGCCGAGCAGCGCGAGAACGTGCAATCCACCAGCGTCACGTGGGCGGCGCTTGCGTAGAGTCCGCCGCCGGTCAAGTCCGTGTTGTCATCGAAGACGCAGCTCGTGATCACCGGGCTGCTGCCGATGCATTCCATCCCCCCTGTGCCGTGTGTCAGCGTGAACCCCGAGATCACCGTGTCCGGGCCCTCCCCATCGACGCAGCGGATCACTGTCCCCGCCGATGCTGCGTCGATGATCGTCACGGACGCCCCGCCGGTGCTGCGGAGTGCCACCGCCTTCCCAAGGAGGCGGAGTCGCTCGAAGTAGGTACCGGGCGCGACGACGATCTCGTCACCATCCACGGCCGCGTCGATGCCTTCCTGGATCGTCGGATAGTCATCGGGGATGTGGATGGTGTCCGCGACCGCACGGGGAACGGCGCACAGCAACGCCCCCCCGACGGCTCCCATCAGGCACCGATACGTGGTCGTGTTCATGGCGGCTCCGGTCGCCCCCGGAGAGTCTGTGCGGGGTCCCGAAGGATCATGCCTCATCGGAACGCTACCAGCGCGGACCGGTGGACGATACCGGGATGACCCCCATTGATGATGGCAACATCGCTGCCGAGCGCCGTTCCGAAGACGCGTCCGATCTCCTCCCCAGATCGATGGACACCCGAACGCGGAACGCGGGCACGGACACGGCTGCGGCCCACCCACCCCATCCCTTCTTCTCTGTGCCTCTGTGTCTCTGTGCCTCCCCCACCTCCGAACCATCCCCCGCCCGGCCGGACACCGCACGAAC
>JABDLI010000130.1 GCA_013003065.1 Phycisphaerales bacterium
GTTCGTCGCCGGACGACGCAGCGTTCAGCGTGCGGTTTGGTGAGGCCGAGGGCGGCAGGACGCCGCCCGTGGAAGCACAGGGCGTCCGGAGGTCACCAGCGTGTTTGCGCGGTTGGGGGAGCGAAAAGCGCACCCGTCCCCAATTACCCCAGTTACAATCCGCCTCCCACCGACACCTCGGGAGCCCCCCATGCGCACGCTCGCTCTGTTGATCGCCATCACCATCGCCACCCTCGCCACGATCGCGACGGCGCACGACGGCACGCATCCGCACGAGCATGCGGCCGCCCCCGCTCCCCCCACGCCGACGATCGAGTCCGCGACGCAGGTCGGCATCGCCCCGCTTGCGTTCGAGCCGGTGCCCGGTTGGTGCGCGCTGCCCGACGAGCGACCGCTGGGAAACACGCACGGCGGCATCGTGATCGATCGGGCGGGGCGGATCTACTACAACACCGACACGAAACGCGCCATCATGGTGCACGCCCCCGATGGCCGTTTCCTCAAGACGATCGCCCCGGACTTCCCCGGCATCCACGGGATGGTGCTGCGGGCGGAAGGCGATGAGGAGTTCATCTACGCGGCGCATCTGCCCGGCCGGCAGGTCCTGAAGCTGCGGCTCGATGGCACCGTCGTCTGGCGTCTCGGCGTGCCGGTCGAGTCGGGAAAGTACGACGACGATCCGGCGTCGTACCGGCCGACGGCCGTCGCGGTGGCGGCCAACGGTGACGTCTACGTGGCTGACGGCTACGGGCGGAACTGGATCCATCACTACACCAAGGAACGCGTCTACGTGCGAAGCTTCGGCGGCCCCGGCACGACGCCGGGCCAGTTCCGCACCTGCCATGGCCTCGCGATCGATACGCGGGGCTCGACGCCGCGGCTGCTCGTGTGCGACCGCGAGAACCGGCGACTGCAGCGGTTCGAGCTCGACGGCACGTTCGTGGACGTCGCGGCGACGAACCTCCGGCGTCCCTGCGGGGTGTCTTTCGACGGCCCGCGGATCGCGGTGGCGGAGCTCGAGGGACGCGTGACCATCCTCGGCGCCGACTTCGAGGTGCTCACGCACCTGGGCGACAACCCCGACCGCGGGCAGTGGGCGAACAACGGCGTCGCGGCGGCGGCGTGGAAGGATGGCGTGTTCACGGCGCCCCATGCCTGCTGTTTCGACGAGGCGGGCAATCTGTACGTCATGGACTGGAACGCGACCGGTCGCATCAGCAAGCTGAACCGCCGACGATGAGCTGCAACCGCCTGGGACGTTCGCTCGTGCGTGTGCTGGGAACGCTGCTGCTGGCCGCTGGATTCGGCGCCGGGCTCGGAGGATGTCGCGCGGGCGTGGCCGTGCTGGATCCGTCCGCGACCGTCGAGCAGATCGCATTCACCAGCGGCTTCGACTCGCCGTTGTGGTTCTTGGGCTGGGGCCGGCGGAAGCCGCCGGTGAACACGACGCTCGTCACTCGGGACGATGCGCTGGGCTTCGCGCCGTTTCGAGGTCCGGCCCTGCGGATCAAGATCGCCGAGGGATCGCACGCCGGTCCGGTTGATCTGGAGATGCCGCTCGAGATCATCCTCGGCTACGAGCCGGATGAGATCTACTTTCGTTACTACCTGCGGTTCGCCGAGGATTGGGCGCCCGAATCAAGCGGCAAGCTGCCCGGCGTGGCCGGGACGTACGGCCGGGCGGGCTGGGGCGGTCGCCCCGCGAACGGACGCAACGGTTGGTCCGCCCGGGCGCACTTTCGCCCTTCCCGTCAGGGGAAGACCGACTACGGCTTCTACGTCTACCACGCCGACATGACGCGTCAACACGGGGATGCCTGGTCGTGGGGCGTGCCGCTCGAACGCAATCGGTGGTATTGCATCGAGCAGCACGTGAAGCTGAACACGCCGGGGAAGAACGACGGCATCCTGCAGGGCTGGATCGACGGCGTGCTCTCGTGCGATCGTCGGGACGTGCGTTTGCGCGATGTTCCGGAGCTGAAGATCGAGAAGATCTGGATGGACGTCTACTACGGTGGGTCGAAGGTGCCGCCACGCGACATGCACCTGTACGTCGATGAAGTCGTCGTCGCCCGACGGCGGATCGGATGTCGATCGCCGGAACCCACGCCCTGATCCGTCAAACGCGGTGCTCGCGCGCCGCCACCTGCACCTCGATGCCGTCGGGATCGTCGAAGTAGACGCGATCCCCGCGTCGTCGCGGCTCGAGCCCGGCGTCCGACAGCTTCGCGACGGCAGCGGCGGGCTCGTACCGGTCGATCGAGAAGCAGAAGTGATCCATGCCGGGCGTCTGCGATCGGAACATGGCGACGAAGTCACGCTCCCGACAGCGGAGAAAGCACGACTGCTCGCCTTCGCTCGCCACGGTCAACCCGAGGTGCTTCTGATAGAACGCGCGTGACCGCGGGATGTCCGTGACCCGGAGCGCCAGATGGTTGAGGTTGACGCCGCGAAACGTCGAACCTTCGCGGGGACGCGGGGGCGGGGGCGGCGGCGCGACGCCCGCGGCGGCGACGCCGGTCAGCCCGGCGAGAAGGTCGCGTCGCGACAACGCACCACGCTCGTAGGCGTCGAGCATGCGATTGAGCCAGGCGTTCATGGGGGCCTCCTGGTGGGAGGCGGTTCTCACCCGGCTTGGCTCGCGACGCCAGCGGACGCCGCGTATTGCCGCGCGAGGATCTCCGCCTCGAGGTTCGAGATGCGGATCATGCCCGGAAGCAAGAACAGATCGATCAGCTGACCGATGAACAGACACCCACCGGTGAGCAGCCAGATGATACCGGTGACCCAGCGGCCGGCGTAGAAGCGGTGCATGCCGCACAGGCCGAGGAGCCCGAGCAACCACAGGAGGTAGCCGGCCCCGGTCGACTTGTCACCGGGGCGACGCGGGGGATAGGCGGACACGGCCGGCGCCTGCGGGGCAGTGGCTGCGGCGAACCCTGCCGGCGGGGATGGCGGCGCCGCCGCCGGCGCGTGCCCGCGCGTCGCGCCATTGCTCAGCCGATCGAGATCCGTCCGCACGTCGCTCGCGTGCTGGTACCGACGCCCCGGTTCCTTCTCGAGCGCCCGCAGGACGATCTCGTCGAGCCGATGATCGATCGTCGACCGCTCGGAGGGGTTCGGAAACCGCCCGATTGGCAACTCGCCGGTCAGCAATTCGTAGATCACGACGCCGAGCGCGTAGATGTCCGCCCGGTGGTCGACGGTCAGCGGCTGCTCGACCTGCTCCGGCGCCATGTAGTGCATGGTGCCCATGATCTGCTGTGGGGCCGTGAGCGTGAACGTCCGGGCGTTGCCCTCCAGCAGCTTCGCCAGACCGAAGTCGGTGATCTTGATGCGGCCCCGTTGATCGATGAGGATGTTCTCGGGCTTGATATCCCGGTGCACGACGCCTTCCTCGTGGGCGTACTGCAACGCGTCGCACACGGCCGAGACGATCTCGAGCGCCTTTGCCGGCGGCACCCGCTCGCCGTCCATGATCGCCCGCAGGTTCGTGCCGTCGATGTACTCCATGATCAGGTAGTAGACGTCACCCATCTGGCCGGAGTCGTGCACGACGACGATGTTCGGATGCTGCAGACTCGCCATCGCCCGCGCCTCGCGGGAGAAACGCTCGGCGAATCCGGCGTCGCTCGCGGCATCCGGCGGCAGCACCTTGAGCGCGACCACCCGGTCGAGACCGGTCTGCCGCGCCTTGTAGACCACGCCCATCCCGCCCTGACCGATCACCTCCAGCACGTCGAGCTGCGGGAACAGGGCGTCGATGGCAGCGCTCGGCGGGGCGGGCCGCGGCGGGCGGGACCCGGATGATCCGGAAGGGCCGGAAGCCCCGGGCGGAATCGTCGGTTGATCGAAGATGTTGTCGGGCACGACCGGCCTCCACGCGTTGATCGGGGACGCCGCCGGGGGGCCGGTGATCCGCGAGCCACCACACCATTGGTCAAAGACCAGCTTGTCTTTCGCAGTGGTGCCCCGAGGCTACCACGCGAGGATCGCGACAGCCACACCCGACCTCGGACGCACGTGGCTCGAATCAGCGTCTCCGATGCCCACCGCATCCGGTTCCGCCGCCTTCGCGGGGACCGGCCGCGGCCCCGAGCATCACGGCGTGGATCGGAAATCGTCCCCCACCAGCACGTAGACCCCGCCCGCTTCCGTGCCGAAGCTGATCATCCGATCGGCGAGCCGAACGGAACACGGCCCACCCCGACGGGAATGCACTTCGGCCTCGACGAGCCCGCCATCCCGCCACCGCACGTCGACCACGAAACCGCCGCGGGCGCACAGACCCCGGACCGATCCGTCCGGCCACGCCGGCGGCAACGCCGGCAACAAATCGATCGCATCCTCGTGGGACTGCACGAGCATCTCGGCGATGCCGGCGGTCGCCCCGAGCAGCACGTCGATCCGCCCCGGGTGATCGCGGCCGAGCAGGTTCGGGGCGGTGGCGTCGGCGAGCACGGCGCGCAGTCGCGTGGCCGCAAACGCACCGTCGCCCAACCGCGCGCCGAGACCGACCATCCACGCCTGCGCCCACGCGGGGAGGTTGCCGGCGGCGACCGCGTCTTCCAGACAGCGTCGCGCCGCGGCCGCGAGCGCCGGGGTCCGACGCGGGGTGATCCGGTCGTCCGGGTACACGCCGTACAGCTGGGTGGGGAACCCGGCGTCGCGGGTCGTTTCCGATCGCCCGGCGATCGCCATCAGCCGGCCGTCCTCGGCCACGCCCACCGGGGCCAGCCGCGTGAGGACCGCGTCGATCTCGTGCCGCGACGCATCCCCGCCGTCGTCACCGGTCCACCGCCGCGCTTCCTCGAGCAGCGTCCTGATGACCAGATGGTCGACGGCGGCACCCATCACGACGAACGGTCGGTCCGCGTCGCGCCGGACGATCCCACCGCCCCGCCGGCTCGGTCCCGAATGCAGTGCGCCCGTTCGGGGATCGGCGACGAGCCAGTCGAGCGTGAACGCCACCGCGGCAGCGCCGAGCGGGTCGGGCCCGGCGACGACGCCGCGGAAACGCGTGTGCTCGACACGATGACGCGTCACGACGCCCGCGCCGATCGCAGCGGTCACGGGAGTCGCCCGCCCGTCGTCCGCGGGCAGACCCAACGTCACCCCCCCGCATCCCAGCCGCGTCGCCATCGCCCGCCCGCGTGTCATCGCGGCATCGCCGACCGCGAGGAGCGGCTCGTGGCAGGGGGCGAGGTTCGCGGTCTCGGCCGGCCAGTAGCTCATGGGCAACGCGAGTCCGTCGACGGGACCGGTCTCGATGCACCACGGTCCCGTCCGGACGATCGGCGGCCCTCCCCGCCGGGAGCCGCTGATGAGCGTGTAGCGTCCGAGGTGGAAGAAGAGCGTGGCGAGCGCCGGATCGTCGACGCCCGCGCGATACCGCGTCAACCGCTCGTCGGTCGGCAACGCCGGCGTCGCCCCGAGATCGAGCGTGACGCGATCGAAGAGACGCCGGTGGTACGCCACGTGATCCCGACGGAGCGCCGCGTACGGCCGCTCCCGCGCGGCGGCGAGCGTCGCGGCGCAGGCGGCGACCAGGTCGGCGTTGGCCGGCGCGCCCGGCCGGCCGTCCCCGGTGCCCGTCGCAGAGGCCAGGTAGATCGTGGCGGCGTCCGCGTCCTCGACGAGCAGCCGTCCCGACTCCGATCGCGTGTGGCCGCCGTCCGTCGCGACCCCGACGACCGCGGCGTACCGCGGGCCCACGCGGTCCGGATCGGCGGCGGCGGGCCCTGTGAGCACGAGGCGATCACCGGCCGGGGCGTGTCGCATGAAGCCGTGGGGTCGATCGAACGTGACGGCGAAACGCAACGCGCCGGGCCGGTCGGCCTCCACGCGAACGACGAGCACGTCATCGAGCGCGGAGACGAAGGCATCGCGGGTGATCTGCAGGCCATCGAACGATGCGGTCGTGCGGGCGATCGCGTCGCCCAGGTCGAGGCTCCGCCGAAAATCCGTGGGCGCGACCGAACCGACGTCAATCGCGATGGCGAGCGACCCGAGCGGTTCGCGACGCCGCCGCGTGACCGGCCCCGCCAGCCTGCGCTCGACGACGACCTGCATCGCCTCGTCGGGGCGTCCCCCGAGGAGCAAGCGGCGTGTCTTCGCGAGCGCGGGGGCAAGATCCTCCTGGTCTTCCCGCAGCGGCGGGTGCGAGAAGAGCGTGCGATCAGCGACCGTGAGCCGCCCGATCGCCAGACCGCCGTCATCCAGCGCCGCGAGGCGGCCATTCCCGATCGGCACCATCTCCGCCGTCTCCCGCGCGGGCTGCGTGTACCAGAGCTCCGTGTCGGCGCGGGCGTCCTCGCTCGGTGGAAGCAGAGTCGCACTCAACGCGCTCACGACGACGAGGACGTGATGCACGGAGAACGGTGGTCGATCGTTGCACATGAAGAGGACCCCGGACGACCGTTCGAACGGTGGGCAAGCGGAGGCAGTACGATCATACGACACGTTCCGCTGCCGCTCGACGCCGAGGTGACCCATGCCCTTCCGACCACACGCTACCGGCCTGCTCCTCGCCCTCCTCGCGGTCACCGGCCCGGCCGCCGCCCAGACGACCTCGGCGCCGGACCAACCGACGCCTCCGCTGAGCGTGGGGTTCCTCGCGCTCGACGGTGTCTACAACTCGGAGCTCATGGCGCCGTACGACATCTTCCACCACACGAAGTTCCACGTGAAGCCGGGCATGCGTGTCTTCACGATCGGACGGACGACCGATCCCGTCCGCACGTTCGAGGGGCTGACGATCGCGGTCGACTACGACCTCGAACACGCCCCGCCCATCGACGTCCTCGTGATTCCGAGCGCCGAAGGCAACATGGGCCCGGATCTCGAGGACACCCGGCTCATCGAATGGATCCGCGATCGCGGCCGTCGCGCCCGCTACGCGGTGTCGATCTGTGACGGCGCGTTTCTGCTCGCCGAGGCGGGCCTGCTCGACGGACGCTACTGCACCACGTTTCCCGGCGACATCGACGCTCTGCGCACACGCTACGGCGCCACGCAGGTCGTCGAGGGCGTGAGCTTCGTCGCCGACGGATCGATGATCACGGGCGTGGGTGGGGCGCGTTCATACGACCCGGCGTTGTTTCTGGTCGAGCATCTCTACGGCCCGGTCGCGGCCCGCGGCGTCGCGCGGGGCATGGCGCTGAGCTACGACGGCGAGACGATCCGGCGCCTCAACCTCGTCGACCGCGCAAGCGTCGGCGCCCGTCCATCGTGCTACCTTCCCGGCGACCGCATCGACGCGGGCGTGACCGTAGAGACGGCCGATGGGGTTGGCGTCTCGTTGCATGAGTTGATTCGCTCCCGCCCCGATGTGCGGGCGGTCGTGCTGTGCATCCTCGCGGGCGGGGAGGCCACGCCGGGCAAGGCCCGCGGCGGTATCTGGTGCGAGGACTCGTTCAGCGAGATCGCGAACCTCCGGTTGCTCCACCTCACGTACGCCGAGCGTGGCGTCCTCTTCGTCGGCGTGCTTTGTCCGCCGGTCTTCCACGAAGCGCAGTTCGGTTACGACGAGGATGCCTTCTGGGATTCCGCCCACGAGCGGTACCAGGCGAACGTCGAGCGTTTCGTCGATGCGAGCGCCGGGCTCGTCGACACCGTCGGCTTGCCGTTCGACCTCGTCGGTTTCAACCCGCGTTTCACGCTGCTCGGCGCCCCCGAGGCCGGCGACCCCCCCTGGCACGGCCGGTTCAAGTGGTTCGAAGATGACCAGACCTACGGCACGCCGACGACGTGGGTGCTCAACGGCGATGGCGTCGTCGTGGGGCCGGCGTTCTACAAGAACGTGTACGAGTCGCCGGGGCGCAAGCTGAGGTACACCGCCCGCGACGTCGCCGAAGTGCTCGACCGCCTGGTGCAATAGCGACGCGAACACGGACGCGGACACGCAATCGCCCGACCCAACCTGTGCGAGGCGGCATAGACGCCGCCGGTGATCACGCGGCCGCACAAAGGTGCCACGGACAGCGAAGCGTCCGTGCCGTGCGTCTCCCGCTGCGCAGGGGAGTGAGA
>JABDLI010000142.1 GCA_013003065.1 Phycisphaerales bacterium
GTCTCCCATCACGCCGGGGGGTGGTTCTTACTCCCCGGCGTGATGGGTGACGCACGGCACGGACGCTTCGCTGTCCGTGGCACCATTGGGGGGTTTGTGGCGGCGTTCGGGGCCGCCCCGGCCTGAATTCTCCCCGGCCGGGGGGCCAATCCCCTCGTCTCCCGCTACACTCTTCGCCCCATGGCCCAGATCCGCGAGATCAAGAAACGCACCAAGGCGGTCGGCACGATCCAACGCATCACCAAGACGATGCAGATGATCGCCACCGCCAAGTTCACCGCCGCCGTCCAGCGGGCGAAGGCGACCAAGCCGTACACCGAGACCATCAGGGAGCTCGTCGCCGAGCTGACCAGCGCGGCCGGCGAGATCGAGCATCCGCTTATCGACGGTCCGCCCGAGCGGGTCGGCCGGGAGCTGCTGATCGTGATCAGCTCCGATCGCGGGTTGTGCGGCGCGTACAACGCCAGCGTCTTTCGCACGGCGATCCGGCACGTGCGGACGGTGCGGGAGGGTGGGACCGATCTCGTCGTCGAGACCTCCGGCAAGAAGGCCGTGGGGTTCTTCCGGTTTCAGAAGGTCCCCGTCGATCGCATGCACGCGATCGGGGACAAGCCGCAGTACGAGGCGGTCGAGGCCATCGCGTCCGACGTGATCGCGGCGTTCACCGCCGGCGAGTACGACGCCGTGCGGGTCGCGTATATGCGGTTCGAGAGCAACGCCCGGCAGATCCCGGAGCTGCTCCAGCTTCTGCCGCTTCGGCCCGCGACGCTCGAGTCCGCGGCCGATGCCGGCGAGAAGACCGGTGGGACCGCCAACTACGAGTTCAGTCCGTCGGGCCCCGAGCTGCTCGGCGCCCTGCTGCCCCTCGCCGTCAAGAGCCAGCTCTTCCAGGCGTTCAACGATGCCGTCGTGAGCGAGCAGATCATGCGGATGGTCGCGATGAAGGCGGCGACCGAAAACGCTCGCGATCTCAAGAAGACGCTGACGCGTGACTTCAACCGCGCGCGGCAGGCGCAGATCACGACCGAGCTCACCGAGATCATCGGCGGCACCGCCGCGCTCGAGTAGCGGTTCTCACGTGGAATAGTTCCGCGGCGGCGGCGACCCGTCCACGGGGTCGTTGTGCCGTGTGATCGGCGGCAAGGGAACTACCCAGATTCTCCATCTTCACATGGCCGCGGCCTCGTCTCCCTCTCGGGGCTGCACCGCGAAAAGAATTTGCTCGTGGTTCGGCTGCCAATCGGGTATCACGACGAATGGGTACGGGCGTCGTTGACGCCCGCGCGTGGAGCCGAAGAGGAGGGTCTTATGCAAAAAAGGACCTGGTTGGTGGGCGTCGCCGCCGGCGCGTTCGCATTCTGTGCGAGCACGGCGAGTGGTGACGTCCTGTACGACACCGGCGCCCACCAGGGCGTCTTGTTCAACGGAGCCCCGACCAACCTCGGTTGGACGTCGGGCGACACGGGGGCGATGCCGCAACGGTGGACGGCGCAGCCGTTCACGCTGCCGGATGGCTTGTGGAATCTCGACACGATCTTCGCCGAGTTCTTCGTGCCGGCCGGGCTGCCGACCGACATCGCCTGGCGAATCTGGAACCGCACCGGTTCCGACGCGCCGGGTGAAGCGGATGAAGTCGCATCCGGTTCGGTCGTGTACAGCGGCGTGCCGGAAGATCCGCTGGCGGTGGATGTCGACCTGGGGGGCGGCGACTACTACCTCACCGTCTACGGCATTGGCAACACGATCGCGTGGTTTACGAACGCCCCCGACGGGATCAACTTCCTGGATGCCGACGGGAATCCATGGATGTGGAGAAGCGAGTCGTATCCCGATCCGGGCTTCCAGTTCTATCAGCTCTCGACCGACGTCCTCGACGTCGATCCCGCGGTCGGGTCCGATCCGGCCGACTTGTACAACGCCGCCTTCCGGTTGGAAGGCACGCTCATTCCGGGTCCGGGGGTCTTGGCGCTGCTCGCGATTGCGGGCGGCCTGACGCGTCGTCGTCGACGCGTCTAGCCTTCGTGACAGACCAAATTGCTCCACGCTGCAAGGCCGCCCCGACGGGCGGCCTTGCTCTTTGTCGTCAGCTCCCGTCCCGTTGCTGCTCCACCATCGCCAGCAACGCGTGCCAGCCCTCCATCTGTTCCGCGTTCAGCGTCGCCCCCCGCCCGAGGGCCAGGGCGTGGTCGATCGCGCGCAGTCGCCGGCGGGTGACGCGTGGGAGGTTCACGCCGCCGTTCACGACGAGGCCGGTCACGAGCTGCTGCTGATGTTGCCGGCGGATGTGCAGCTTCCGCCGTCGGTGCAGGCGGTACCCGTGATCGGCGACGATCGCGTCGGTGCCGCCGATCAGGCCACCGACCCGGCGGGGTTCGTCGCGTTCGAGCGAGAACGTCAGATCGTCGGCGTACCGGGTGTAGATCGCCCCGAGAGACGAGGCGAGGCCGGCAAGCCGCGTGTCCATCCGGTAGTTGACGAGGTTCGCAAGCCGCGGGCTCGTCGGCGCGCCCGGGGGAAGCCCATCCGACCACGTGCAGAGTTCGGTGAGTCGATGCGCCGCCTCGCGTTTCCATCCGAGGTGCCGGAACAGCCGCTCGATGCGGTCGGCCGTCGTGGACGGGAAGAACTGCCGGATGTCGAGCCGGATGACGACGGCCCGCCCGGCGTGCACACGCGCGTTGGTCACGATCGAGCGGCCGGTCTCGAATCCGTGGACGGCGTCGTGACTGACGAGGAGCGCGAGCAACCGGCGAAGGATCCGACGCTGAAGCGCCTTGAGCGTCGCGTCCGGCGCGAAGATCTTCCGCGTCCCGCCACCCCGCTTGCGCACCTCGAACGCGTGGTACCGACGCTCGACGCCCTCGAGATCCGCCCGCAGCACCCCGAGCCGGCGGGCGAGTTCGTCCAGGTCGTATCCGCGGCGAAAGAATCGCGAGAGAGCCATCGTGGACGCGGATGATCCCGCAAACCGGGGACGCTGACCAGTCAGGGGTTCCCCGCCCTTGACGGCCGCCGGGCCGGCGTCGAACATCTCCCTCAACGCCTTGGCTGCGTTCCAATGCAGAACGCGCGGTCGATGGTTCGTCGACCAGGTCCGGTTGGACCGTCCGAGAGTCAGTGGCCGGAGTCGCACTCCGCCGCAAGGCGTCGGGACGCCCGCCCACGGGCGTCCCGTTGTACGCGCCGCAGGCGCGGCACGGATACGGGCACCCATCGCGCAAGCGCACGACCCAATCTGCCCGAGGCGGCAAGGACGCCGCCGGTCCCCGCGCAGCCGCACCCAATGGTGCCACGGACAGCGAAGCGTCCGTGCCGTGCGTCGTCCGCGGCGTGGGGG
>JABDLI010000145.1 GCA_013003065.1 Phycisphaerales bacterium
GTTCACTCCCCCGCGCGGCGGAGGACGCACGGCACGGACGCTTCGCTGTCCGTGGCACCGGGGTGGGTCCGGGTCCGTCCCTGCCTCCCCCGTTCTTTGACGCTCACCCGGCCCCCGGCTACCCTACGCGGCTCGTCCCGGCGTGCCGTCGGGGCCTTCCCAGCAGGTGGTCTCGTTCGATGCCCAAGTCCAAGCCCAAGAAGTCCTTGCTCAAACGCATCCGGTTCACCAAGTCCGGTCGGATCAAGTTCCGCCGGGCCTTCGGCCGGCATCTGAAGAGCCACAAGTCGGGGAAGCTGCTTCGCTCCTACCGCAAGCCGGCGTACGCCAAGGCGTGCGATGTGAAGCGGGTGCGGGCTCAGCTGTTCACGAAGGTTCGCTCCGCCGGCGCGACGCAGAAGCCGGCGGCGGCGGACAGCAAGTCGTAGTTTCTTTCGCTCGCTGACCGGCGGGGTGTTGCCGCGAGCCCCGTTCCGTGCTTTTGTTCTTCGTTCGCGGTGACGTCGTCCGGATGCAAGCGTTCGCGTGAAGCGGGCCTCCGCGTCGGCCAACGAAGGGATCGTGTCATGCCTCGTGCACGCAAGGGCGCCGCCCGCAACAAAGCCCGTCGCCGCATTCTCCGCTCCGCTCGCGGCTACTGGGGTACCAAGAGCCGGCACAAGCAACAGGCCAAGGTCGCGTTGACCCGCGCTGGTCAGTTCGCGTACCGCGATCGCCGCGCCCGCCGCCGAGAGTTCCGCCGCCTGTGGATCACCCGCATCACCGCCGCGTGCCGCATGCGGGGCACCCGGTACAGCCGTTTCATCAACGGTCTGCAGAACAGCGGCATCGCCCTCAACCGCAAGATGCTCAGCGAGCTGGCGATCGAGGATCCGAAGTCGTTCGACCGGCTCGTCGAGATGGCGGAAGAGAAGACGACGGCCCAGGCCTTCGCCCGCTGAGCCGCCGGAGCGGCCGGGTATGGCGAGTCTCAACGATCACTACCTCAAGCTCGCCGGCGCCTACCTGTTTCCGGAGATCGATCGCCGCGTCGGGGCTTTCCTCGAGCGGCATCCCGAGGCGGCCACGCGGCTGATCCGCTGCGGCATCGGTGACGTGACCGAGCCGCTTCCGCGGTCGGTGATCGCGGCCATGCACGCCGCGCTCGACGAGATGGGCGAGCGATCCACGTTCCGCGGGTACGGACCGCCGCTGGGCTATTCGTTTCTGCGGGAGGCGATCGCCGCGGGCGACTTCGCCGATCATGGTCTGGACATCTCCCCGGAGGAGATCTTCGTCTCCGACGGATCGAAATCAGACTGCGGCGCGATCCTGGACATCCTCGGCGACGGGAACCGCTTCGGGGTTCCGGATCCGGTGTACCCCGTCTACGTCGACACCAACGTCATGGCCGGCAACACCGGGCCGCGGCGGGACGACGGCCGGTACGAGGGGCTCGCCTACCTCCCGTGCACGGCCGACAACGGCTTCGTGCCGGAGGTGCCCGACACGCCGCTGGATGTGATCTACCTGTGCTTCCCGAACAATCCGACGGGCGGGATGATCACGCGGCCGCAGCTTCGGGCGTGGGTCGACTACGCGTTGCGTCACGACGCGATCATCCTGTACGACGTCGCGTACCAGGCCTACGTCCGCGACGCCGACGCGCCGCGGTCGATCTACGAGATCGACGGCGCGCGACGTTGCGCGATGGAGTTCCACAGCTTCTCCAAGAGCGGCGGCTTCACCGGCGTGCGGTGCGGCTATACGGTCTGCCCGCGTGAGCTGCAGGCACGCACCCGAGACGGCGAGCCGCGACCGCTGCACGGATTGTGGGCGCGGCGGTGGAGCACGAAGTCCAACAGCGTCGGTTACGTGGTGCAGCGGGGGGCGGAAGCGCTCTTTGGCGCCGACGGGCGGCGTGAGGTTGCCACACTCGTCGAACACTACCTCGGCAACGCGACGCTTCTTCGGGAGGGCTGCGCAAAACGCGGAATGGACGTCTTCGGCGGCACGAACGCACCGTACGTCTGGGTGCGGTGCCCCGACGGACGCTCGTCGTGGGAGACTTTCGACTGGATGCTCGAAGAAGCCGGCGTGATCATCACCCCCGGCGTCGGGTTCGGCCAGTGCGGCGAGGGCTACTTCCGGATCTCCGCATTCAACACGCGTGACAACGTCGAGCAGGTCGTCGACCGGCTGGGCGCGTTGGAGCAGCTCACGCGTTGAGCGCGCGGAGACGCGTCGACACCGCCCACGGAGGGCCCCCCGCGCGCGATCTGAAGCGAGCGAGGCGGCACGACGCCGCCGGTCCCCCGCGC
>JABDLI010000164.1 GCA_013003065.1 Phycisphaerales bacterium
GTCCTCGAGTGAAGTGCGTTCAGAGTACGCCAACGACCGACGAGATGCGGGAGCCGACCGATTCTTCCGGACATTCCATCGGGGGTTGCAGCGTGACCCCTGAATGAGCCACGGGCGGACGCGGGCGCGGACACGGACGCGAACGCGGACGCGGGCACGGACGCGGGCACGGACCCGGACACGGACGCGGTCGCGGACACGGACGCGGGCACGGACACGGTCACGGACGCGGGCACGGACGCGGGCACGCACGCGGGCACGGACCCGGACGCGGTCCCGGACGCGGTCCCGGACACGGACGCGGACACGGACGCGGGCACGGACGCGGACACGGGCACGGACGCGGGCACGGACGCGGACACGGACACGGACGCGGACACGGACGCGGACACGGACACGGACCGCGGGCTTCAACCGGTGGACGGGGTCGGCGCCGGGGAGGTGGCGGGCTCGGGCCGGCGGGGGTCGGCCTGCCGTCGGTGGAGCGTGACCGCGAGGATCGTGACGTCGGCGGGGTTCACGCCGGGGAGGCGGCCGGCCTGGCCGAGGGTGGTCGGGCGGAAACGGGCGAGCGTTTCGCGTGCTTCGGCGCGGAGGCCGGGGATGGCTTCGTAGTCGAGATCGCCGGGAATCACACGTCCGTCGGCGGCCTGTTGGCGACGCACCTGTGACCGCTGGCGGCTGATGTAGCCGTCGTACCGCGCCTCGGTGACGACGCGGTCGAGGAGCGTCCCGTCCGCCGCCGCGTGGTCCGGGCCGTGGCCGTTGAGGTGCGTCGCGATCTCGACGGTCGTGACATCGGGACGCCGCGCGTGTTCGCGGAGCGTGCGGTGACCGACGCGAACGGCCTCGAACGCGTGGCGGATCGCATCCAGCGTGGCGGCGCGGGTTTCGTACGCACGCCAGCGCTCGTCGTCGATGAGGCCACGCGACCGCCCCCACGGCGTCAGCCGCGTGTCGGCGTTGTCCGCGCGAAGGAGCAGGCGATGCTCGGCGCGGCTCGTGAACATGCGGTACGGCTCGCGGGGCGTCTTCGTGACGAGGTCGTCCATCATGACGCCGATGAAGCCGTCGCTGCGTCCGAGCCGTTCGAGCGGTTCGACGCGGGCGAGTCGAGCCGCGTTCAGGCCGGCAATGACCCCCTGCCCCGCCGCCTCCTCGTAGCCGGTCGTGCAGTTGATCTGCCCGGCGAGGAAGAGACCGGCGACGAGCTTGGTCATCGTGGTGGCGTCGATCTGGTGCGGCCAGACCATGTCGTACTCGACGGCGTACCCCCACCGCAGGATCTCCGCGTTCGCGCAGCCGGGCATCGCGTGCACGATGGCCTCCTGCACGTCCCGCGGCAGCGACGTCGAGATGCCATTGCAGTAGATCTCGTCGGTGAAGAGCGACTCGGGCTCGAGGAAGACGTGGTGGCTGTCGCGGTCGGCGAACCGTATCACCTTGTCTTCGATCGACGGGCAGTACCGCGGGCCGGTCGCGGCCTCGATCTGGCCGCTGTACATCGGGGCGCGGTGGAGGTTCGCTCGGATGAGGTCGTGCGCCGCCGCGGTGGTTCGCGTGATGCGGCAGCCGGTCTGCGGGAGGTGCGGGAAGCGGCCCTGGGGAAGCACCGCCGGCGAAAGATCGGAGAAGGCAACGGGCGTGTCATCCCCCACCTGCGTCTCGAGATCGTCCCAGTCGAGTGACGCCCGGTGCAGCCGCGGCGGCGTCCCGGTCTTGAGTCGCCCGAGCTCGAAGCCGAGCCGGCGCAGCACGCCGGAGATGCCGACGGCGGCGTCCTCGTCGACGCGGCCGCCCTCCGTGCGTTCGTCGCCCGTGTGCATGAGACCACGCATGAAGGTGCCGGTCGTCAGCACGACGGCGTCGCCGCGAAGCTGGCGTGGCGCATTGAGCCGCCCGGAGACGGGCGGCGTCGAAGGAAAGACGGGGCGAGCGAGCAAATTCGCGTGCGCGTTCCCTTCGATCGCGGCGTCATCGGCCGTCACCCGACCGGCGCCGACGGGCAGCCGCACGCCGGTGACGCGTCCGCCCTCGACGACGATGTCGTCGACGGCGGCGGCGATGACGTGGATCTGCGAGCGGGTTGCGATGAGCCGCTGAACCTCCGCCGCGTAGGCGTACTTGTCCGCCTGCGCGCGGGGGCCCCGCACCGCGGCGCCCTTGGAGGTGTTGAGCATCTTGAACATGATGCCGGTGGCGTCGATCGCCCGGCCCATGATCCCGCCGAGGGCGTCCACCTCGCGGACCATCTGCCCCTTGGCGAGCCCGCCGATGGCGGGGTTGCAGCTCATCTGCCCGATGCGGGCAGGATCCATGGTGACCAGCGCCACGCGACCGCCTTCGCCGAGGGCCGACGCGGCGGCCCAGGCCGCCTCGGTGCCGGCGTGGCCGCCGCCGATCACGATGACGTGGTAGTGCGGGTGCATGGTCGGGGCAATGGTAGCGGGGGCGAGGGACGCGGGCGCGGGCACGGACACCCATCGCGCAAACGCCCCCGGGCGGTGCGACCGTCCGGCCGGCCTGCGCGCCCGCGACCAATGGTGCCACGGACAGCGAAGCGTCCGTGCCGTGCGTCGCCCCTTGCGCTGAGGAGTCACGTGCCCCACCCCGCGGGTAAGTCAAGTACCCCATCGCGATGGACGCTGACGGCACGGACGCTTCGCTGTCCGTGGCACCCGGAGGTTGCACCCGGATGTCGGACCTTGGACGCGGACACGGACCCGAACACGGACACCGTCCCCCAACGTATCCTGCTCGCATGCACGCCACCCTCCCGTCGATCGCCGCCGCCATCCTCGCGTTTCTCCTCACCGCCGCCGCGGCTCCTCCGCCGGCGACCGCACCCGACAATTCCGCGCTCGCGTCGCTCGTTGCCACACCCGCGCGGGGCGAGCTGCGCGTCCTCGTCTGGAACGTGCAACGCGGCGCGAAGGCGTTCACCGACGGGCCCGAGAAGACGCTCGCAGTCATCCGCGCCGTCGATCCCGACGTCGTCCTGATGCAGGAGAGCTATGACATCGAGGGTGACCGCCCGACGCTCGGACGGTGGCTGGCCGGCGAGCTTGGCTGGACCGCGTGGCAGGGGCAAAGCCCGCACCTGTGCGTGCTCACCCGGCTCGAGGTGACCGAGACGTTCTTTCACGAGCCGTGGCACGCGCTCGGGGCGCGGCTCGTCGACGGGGAGGGACGCAGCTTCGTGGCGTACTCGATCTGGATCGACTACCGCGCGTACACGCCCTACCGGCTGCGGGACGAACCGGACGTGACGGATGAAGAGCTCCTGGCGTGCGAGACGACGGAGTCGAACCGGTTTCCGCAGGCGACCGCCATCATCGAACACCTCACCGCCGCGGCCCACACGACCGCCCCGCTGCCGCTCCTCGTCGGCGGCGACTGGAACTGCCCCTCGCACCTCGACTGGACCGAAGACGCCGCGCGGATCTTCCACTTCCGCCGTGCGCTCGATCTCCCCGTGAGCCGTGCGATGGCGGCGGCCGGGTTCGCCGACGCGTTTCGCGTGGTCCACCCCGACCCCGTCCTGCGACCCGGCATCACCTGGTCACCGCTCTACCGCGGGACGGACGAGAAGCCGGAGACGGCGGATCGCATCGATCGCTTATACGTGCACGGGGGCGAGCGCCCGCGTCATCTGCACCCGGTCGCGGCAACGGTGATCCCGCGTCGGCTCGAGGATGCGTCGGTGGCGGTGGCGGACCGGGTGTTTCCGAGCGATCACGGGGGGGTTGTTGTCGATTTCGAGTGGCGGTGAGCGTGGGACAGCACCCCCCGGTGCCACGGACAGCGAAGCGTCCGTGCCGTCAGCGTCCATGGCAAAGGGGTGTCCGACTCCACTGCGCGGTGGGGTGTCCGACGCCCCCGCGTGGCGGGCGACGCACGGCACGGACGCTTCGCTGTCCGTGGCACCTTCGGGGGCGGACGTCCCGAACGTCCGCCCGATGGGCGTCTACCCTCCCGGTGGGTTCCACTTCGCAAGCACGACCTTCAGGTCGCTGAAGTCAACCTGACCATCGCAGTCCACGTCACCCAGACACTCGAATCCCGGCGGGAGCATGCACAGACCCCACCGCGCGAGCACGTTGAGCAGGTCGTTGAAGTCCGTGAAGCCGTCGCCATCCGTGTCGCCGTCCGGGCTCGGCACGCACGCTGCCGGACACATGCCGTCATCGCACGTCGTGTTGTCGCCCAGGTAGACGCCCGCGCAGTCGGCGCCGCCCACCTCCGGGACGATCTCGCAGCTTCCGTCGAGCAGGCAGCACGCGCCCGGCTGCGGGCACTGCGCGTCCGCGCAGGGCAGCCCGATCCCTTGTGGCACGCCGCCCGCGGCGAGACAGTCCTCGACACTCTCCACGACGCAAGCGCCGTCGGGAAGGCAGCAGGCGCCCGAGGGGATGCACTCCACGGCGTCGCACCCCGTGCCGTCGCCACGGTAGATGCCGCCGAGGAAGCTGCACGACGCCGCGGTCTCGACGGTGCAGGTCATCCCGTCCAGCGTGCAGCACGCCCCGGTCACGGGCGGCTCGATCGACACCTCGAAGAACGACGTGTTGAA
>JABDLI010000345.1 GCA_013003065.1 Phycisphaerales bacterium
CGGCCGCGGAGGTTGACGATGACGGCCGCCAGCAACGCCGTCCCGACGATCGCCATCGCCCCGGCGAGCGCGCGCACGATCAGGTTCGTCTCGTCGGGCGGCGGCGGGTCGAGGAGCAGCGGCGTCGGGTCCATGGTGCGCTCGGAAGATTGGGAAGTGGTCTCAGTCGGCGTCGAGCAGCAAGGCGGCGCGACGCGCCCGGGTCCGGATCTCTCCGTGGGGATCGGTCATGGCCATCGTGCGGAGCCGTCCGCGGATGGCGGGGTCGCGGGTCGTTCGCGCGACCCAGATCCCGCTGACGCGGTGCAGGGGATCGCCATCGTCGAGCATGCGTCGCAACGCCGGGGCGGCCCGACCGTCGTCGTATCGGCGGAGCGCCCGGATGGCGTTCGCGCGTACTCGGTTGTCGGGGTTGTCGATCCACGGCGCCAGACGGTGGACCGCCTCGCGGGCCATCATGCGGGCAATCGCCTCGACCGCGTTCGCACGGACACGCGGACGGACCTCCTCTTCGAGCGCCGCTTCCACCCGCCGCGTGGCGTCGTCGCCCCCGGCCGCGGGCAACGCGGCGACCGCGGCCGATGCCAGGCGAGCGTCTCCGGCCGAGGCCGCCCGGCACAACGCCGCCGTCACCGCACGCTCGAGCCGAAACCGCCGAACCAGCATGATGGCGGCGAGACCGGCCTCGCCCCCCTCGGCCAGGCACCGCTGGAGACCGGCGAGAAACGGCCCCCGTTCCTCGGCGAGCATCCGGCGGCCCGCGGCCACCCGAACCGCCTCCGGCACGAGCAGCCACCGGGTGAAATACGACGCCGCACTCCGCGCGAGCAGCGTGCGGCGGGCGCGGGTCCGGATCGCCGGATGGGGGGTCGCCTCCAGCCGCTCGAGCTGATCATCGGGAAGCCGGCCACAGCCGACGAGACCGTGCATGGCCAGCCGGGCAACGACGCCCGCCCGATCGTGGGCAAAGGTCTCGAGCGTGGCCGCCGTGCGGTCGGGCGATTGCGTCAGCAACGCGGCAACGCACTTGATGCGAGCGACCGGTGACGGCAGGGCGATCATGTCCGCGAGCATGCCGACCCGGCTGCGGGCGGAGATGTCCAGCCGCAGAACGAGCTCCGGCAGCCATGCCTGGCTGCGGAACGGGAGCTTGATCGCCTCGGCCAGTTCCGGGAGACATTGGAGCGGACGCGCCGCCGTACGCAGGAGCCGGCGACGTCGCGGCGCGAGAAGCAGGTGCCCGTCGACGAGCGTCTCGGCGTACGCGCTGGCGTCGCGAAGTCGGTGGAAACCCCGCGCGGCCGCGCGGGCGGTGACCGGGTTCCCGAGCCACCGCACCAGGTTCCACCGAACGAGTGGCTCGTCCGTCCGATCGGCGAGCCCACGGAGCGCGACGCTCGTCGGGTGATCACGCTCGTCGAAGACGCGGGACAGGGCGAGCCCGGGCCGGGCCGAGCCCACGGCCACGGCCAGCAGCACGGGGGCGAGCCGGTGGGTTCGGTACCGGGCGGCGGCGGTGGCGAGCGCCGCGTCGAGGTGCGTCTCCTCCTCCGGTCCCGGCCGCTGACGACCGGTGGCCCCGAGGCGGGCGGTGACGACCGCCAGCAACGCCAGGGCCGCCGTCTCGGCCACGGCCGGATCAGCCGCCCCCACCGCGCGGGCGACGACCGGGAGGAGCCGCGGATCGGATCGGGCGGCGGCCAGCGACAAGACGGTCCTGAGGAGGGCCGGGTCCTGCTCGGGACCGGCCGCGGCCACCGCGGCGGTCAGGTCGGCCGGTCGTCGCAGCAGCTCGAGGCCCTCTTCGCCCAAATGCGGGGCCACCCGGAGCACCGCCACCAGACAGTCCGTCGAGCCGATCTCGACCGCCACCCGACAGAGCTCGAACCGCTCGGATTCGTCGGCGTACAGAAGGGCCTCGGACACCAGGTCCGAGGCAACCGACGGAGGCAGCCGCCGCAGAACTTCCAAGCGTTGGGACATCGGTGACATCGGACGCGTGTGTCTGGATTCCGATCGGGCCGCGAATCGGACCCGGTCATTGGCCGGCCCCCGCATCAAGGTTGCACCGATCGTAGGTGCGAATCCCGCGCTCCCCTACCGGTTGGGATCATCGGCCGGGCCCCGATGCGGTCTGCATTGTGTGCTTAATTCACAGATTCTGGTTGCCTTCGGTGTGAGAACCGTAAAAATGCCACTCGATCCCTGGGGATCGTCTGGGGGTTGGAGAAGGACTCAGATGGACGTTTGCTGCAGGGACCGCTCAATGAGCCTCTCCAAGATTTCCAGCCTCCAGGCCTATCACATGGGCCTCTACCGATCGGCCATCCACCCGGAATTCTTCCGAATCGAGGGCCGCTCCCGGATCGCGCACGGCGACTACGAGTTCGAGGCGTGGATCTGCCACGGCGGTCATGCCTTGCGCTTCGAGCACAACGGTCTCTGCGTCACCGAGGCGGTGAGCGAGGAGATCGATCAGCTGCCCGATCGGGGGCACGTGACCACCCTCCCCTGCGCGGGCGAGCGTGACCACGAGGCCGACTTCGCCGAGCGGATCAACTACGTCACCTCGATCCAGACCGAAACCCTGACCGACCACCTGTACCTCGGCACCTACAACGAGATGCTCGAGCACGGCCGGATGGGCGAGTGTCTGATGTCGGTGTGGAAGGACGGCTCACAAAGGCCGAACCTCTCCCTGCTCGACTATCAGCGGTACGGCACCGAGGTTCACGTGCAGGCGTATCACCTGCGGAGCGATTGCAGCCTCGTCCTGCGGACGCAGTCGATCTTCCAGATCAAGGACTGACCGTCCGCCGACCAACGGATCTTCCTCGCGGGCGTCGCCACCGGCGACGCCCGTTTTACTGCGCTGGGCTCACGCCTCCTCCGCGGCCTCCTCCACCGCCGGACGCGGGAGCGGCACCAGCGTGCCCGGGGTCAGACCCGGACGCCAGATCTCCTCGACGTCCTGACCGTCGCACACGCGTCGCATGAGCAGGTACACGATCGTCGTGCTCGTGAAGACGTAGGAGATCACGTACGCCGCGGCGAGGTCGACGACGACCCGTTGCCAGAACCCGATGGCGGCCGCCGCGAACGCGCTGTGTCCGGTGGCGTGGTCGACCGGCGTGTCGGCCGGCGAAAGTTCGAAGATGGAGAAGCCGCCGGCGGCCGCGAGCGCCGTGTTGTCGGTGACGACGCCGAGCAGCCCGGCCGTCAGGTTCAGGAGCGCCGAGGCCACCAACCCGATCACCACGTAGCCGAGCGCGAGGCCCGCGATCGCAACGAGACCGTACCCCAGCAGATGCAGCGGCCGGCTCAGCAGGTACGCGTACGCCCGCTGCTGGGCGTCGGCCGCATCGCAGTTCTCGCAGGCGATGGCCGGCAGCAGCAGCGGCGCCGCCGCGCCGTACCCGAGCAGGAGAAACGCGAGAACGAACCCCAGCAGCAGGGCGAGTCCGTAGAGGATGCCCCCGAGCACGTCGAGCCAGGGGAGCAGCATCACGCCCAATGCGATGAGCACGCCGGCCACGAGCGTTGCGATGAGCAACGGGAGGAGCGGCGTGACGATCAGCTTCACCCAGTTGCCGAGGGCGAAGTCGACGGCGTCGCGAACCCGCAGGCGTTCCTGCCCGGCGAACTCGCAGGCCGCCATTCGGCAGATCGCGCCACCACCGAGGCTCAGGATGATCACCAGGAACAGCCCGTAGCCGATCGCGAACCCCCGCGTTTCGCTCCAGAGCCTGACCGGCACCCCCACGAAGAGATCGCGCCCGGCGGCGTAGATCATCTGCGGACGCAGGAACAGCACCCCGCGGACCATCTGGTGGACCGATGCGATCGCCGCCGACGCCGTCGCCTCGTAGGCTCCGATGGGCTGGAGTGCCTCGAGCCGGGCGCGCAGCGACTCCCGGGTGGCCGTGTCGGCCCCACCCGGCGTGACCGCGGGGGCCCCCCCGAGCCGCTCGAGCACCGCCGGCGGCGTCAGGACCGCGTCGGCGTCGGGTCGGTCGAGTCCGTGGGCGGCCATGACCTGTCGCAGGAAGAGCTGGTCTTCCGCGATCACCTCGGCCGCGGCGTCGTCCGCGAGCAGACCCCGCGCCGAGATCACCGGATCGGTCGCGGCATCCCAGGCCCGGCCGACGGCCACGAGCGCGACGACCATGAGCAACGCGATGACGAGGCGGGGCGGCTGCATGGCCGAGGTCACCGAACGCAGCACCTTCGGAAACCGGAACACGCTCGCGAACTCGACCCCATCCACCATGATGCGACGGTCGTGACGGTTCGTCTCGGTCATGGCGATCTCCTGATCCCGGGCCCGCGCCGATGCTACCACCCCCGCGTGCTCCCGACCACGCGGGTGCCGCGCGGCGGCGATCGCTGCTATCGTGTCGCCTCTTCCTGCGTGACGCGTCGGGTGACGCGTCCAAGGCTTGATCTTGACGAGAGGACGACTCATGGCGTTCACCCTCCCCGAACTCCCGTACGCTCCGGACGCGTTGGAACCGTCCATCGATGCCCGGACCATGGAAATCCACCACGGCAAGCACCACGCCGGCTACGTCAGCAAGCTCAACGCCGCCGTCGAGGGACACGACGACGTGGCCGCGATGGACGTCGAGGCGTTGTGCGGGAAGCTCGGCGACCTGCCCGAGTCGATCCGTGGCGCGGTTCGGAACAACGGGGGCGGCCACTTCAACCACAGCCTCTTCTGGTCGGTCATGTCGCCCCCCGGGAATTCGGCGCCCCCCGGCGGCGCGCTCGGGAACGCCATCAACGCCGCGTTCGACTCCTTCGACGGATTCCGCGAGGAGTTCGCAAGCGCGGCGGCCGGACGCTTCGGCTCCGGCTGGGCCTGGCTGGGCGTCAAGGACGGCGGGCTCTGCGTGTGCTCGACCCCGAATCAGGACAACCCGCTCATGACGGGCGTGGTCGATTGCACGTGCACGCCGATCCTCGGCCTCGACGTATGGGAGCACGCGTACTACTTGAACTACCAGAACCGACGCCCCGACTACATCAAGGCCTGGTGGAACGTGGTGAACTGGGGCGCGGTGGCCGATCGTTACAACGCGGCCACGACCTGAGCGCACCAGTTCTGGACACGCGCTCGATTGACTCGAACTCCTCTCATGTCATGCTCGGGAGCCATCGGATGACGCAGCGATCGATCAACGCCATCACCGCCCGCCTGCTTCTCGCGGGCTTCGTCGTGTCCGTCGTCAGCGCCCTCGCCGCGTGCAACACGGTCAAGGGTTTCGGCGAGGACGTGCAAGGCGCGGCCGAGTCGACCGAAGAGGCGATCAAGGGCGACTAGCCGCTTTCTCTCGGCCCCCACGCATTCGGGTCCAATCGCCGGCGTCTCGGCGGCGAGCTTGGCCCATGCGTCGTCGTTGAGAAGGATCGTGGTACCGGAGCAGTGGCCGCGGTATCCTGCAGCGAGCACCTCCAGGAGCCCCACGATGAAGACCCCGATGCGTCCCGCATTCACGATCATCGAGCTGCTGGTGACGGTGTCGATCATCGCGCTCCTGATCTCCGTGCTGCTGCCCGCCGTCGGCAAGGCGCGGGAGCAGGCGAAGATGACCCAATCGGTGAGCAACCTTCGGAACCTCGGCGTCGCTCACGCCGCCTACGCGGCCGGCGCCAGCGATCGCCAGCTGGCCTTCTACGCGGACGCCATCACCTCGTACGGCCCGAACTCGTGCACCGCGTTTACCGAATACGCCCGGGACACCGGGTTCCTTCACCCGAACCTCGTGCTCGGCTGGGGACCCGAGGACGACACGGCCGGCGCCGCGCAGATCCTCTGGCAGTACCGGCTCGACGGCACGTTCAGCGGTCACCACTGCTGGGCCGGCAATCCGATCAACTGGAGCGGCAACGGGTTCGGCCCGTTTCGCTTCGGTCACCAGACCCGCGCGTTCAGCCCGTTCCTGACCGGGCGTTACTACGACCCGGTGTTCTTCGCACCGAAGGAAGTCTTCCTCTACGACATCGTGAAGGACGGCTTCGACTCCCCGGCGCAGTTCGCGTCGATCCCCGCCGATGACGGCACCGAGGGGTCGGTGCTGTACACCTCCAGCTACTGTCTCAGCCCGGCGGCGATGTACGGACCCGAGGTGCTCGCGTGGAACCCGGACACCGAAGAGACCTACCACGACGAATGGGATCTCGGCGCCGGGTTGCGGACCCCGTCGATGAGCCAGGCGTTGTACCCCAACCTCAAGACGCACATGCTCGAGCACGCGTGGCTTCAGAACCCGCGGCAGCAGTGCAACCCCGGCTTCTCCTCGCCCGGTTCGTTCCAGGGATGCGAGGCGTACTACTTCAACCACGGGTGGGAGTCGCAGCCGGTGACGCTCTTCTTCGACGGTCACGTCGAGCCGGTCGGCGTGCGAGAAGCCATGCGGGCGGACGGACGCCACCAGACCCAGGCGGGCTACGGGCTGTGGAGCCGCGACACGCCGTTCGGCGAGGACGGCTACTTCATCGACTTCGCGTACGACATGGCCGCGTCGAGCTTCCACATCCTGACCACGGACGGCATCCGTGGCCGCGACGTCGTCAGCAACTGAAACGCGAATGGTGCCACGGACAGCGAAGCGTCCGTGCCGTCACGCGTCCATTGCGAACGGGTGGTTGACTCGCCTGCGCGACGGGTGACGCACGGCACGGACGCCTCGCTGTCCGTGGCACCGCTTCCGAAGCGTCCGTGGTTTCGGATCGCGCGGTCACTGGAGCGGCAGCAGCTCGACCCGGCGGAACTCGACCGGGTGTCCCTCCGATTGCAGCGAGATGGTGCCGCCGGCGAGCATGTGATTGCCGTCGACGATGAGCGGCTGCGCGTACCGGTCCTTCTCGTCGAGCTGCGGATGTTGGTACGAGAGCACGGTCACGCCGTCGATCCGGTGCGTGATGACCTCGTCGCCCCGCACCTCGATCTCCACGGTGACCCATTGGTCGCCGTGGTAGGTCGTCGAGGTCGAGTTGGTGCAGTGTCGCGTCACCAACGCGTCGTTCATCTCGACGTGCGTGCCCGGCGTGCACAGGTTGGCGGTGGGACGGGTGCCCTCCCCGCCACCCCCCAGGAGCTGCACCTCGATCGACACCGGGAAGGGCTGGTCCTTGGCCATCGTCGCCGCGGGCTGGCCGTGGATCATCACGCCGCTGTTGCGGAACGCCCAGCCGGGTGCGCCGGGAACCTGCGCGCCGGTGAACCGGTACTCGACGCGGAGGCGATAGTGAGAGAACGGACGCTCGTAGAACAGGTGACCGAAGCGTCCGTCGAACGTGTCGTAGTCGTCGTAGGCCACCCGGAGCCGCCCGTCCTCGACCCGGAACGTCTGGCCGTGGTTGTCGCCGAGGTCGTGGCCGGCGATCTTGACCGTCCAGCCGTCGAGGTTCTTGCCGTTGAAGAGGGGGATCCAGGTCGGGGCCGCGGGCTCGTCGGCTCGAATGCCGCCGGCGGCGATGCCGGCACAGAGAACGAGCATCGCGGTGCGGGGAAAGAACGTCATCGAGGAGCCTCGCAGAATCAGGGGAGGTGTGATGGTACGGCAGCCTTCCAGACCCCGCCGTCGTCCTTGTGTGGCCCGCGGCGTCGAAAAGGGGCCCGGCCCGTCCAAACCGCGAAAACGGTGTCTTATCCCCCTAGCGACGTGGTATTCTGTTTCCACGTCGAGGCCCGGAGGGGACTCCGAGAGGCCGGCGAAGGCGAGGTGCCCATGAAGCTGTCCAACCGTCCCATTCGTGCGTTTACGATCATCGAGCTGCTCGTCGTGGTGTCGATCATCGCGTTGCTCGTCTCCGTGCTGCTGCCGGCCATCGGCAAGGCGCGCGATCAGGCCAAGCTGACGCTGTCGATCGCCAACCTCCGCAACCTGGGCACCGCCCATGCGGCGTACGCGGCGAACTACAACGACCGCCAGGTCACCTTCGTCATCGACGGCATCAGCGATTACGGACCCGATTCGAGCAGCGCGTTGAACGCGTACGCCGCGATGTGGGGTCCCGTCCATCCCAACCTCGTGCTCGGGTGGGGCCCGCCCCTCGACATGCCGGGCGAGCCCTACATCCTCTGGCAGTATCACCTCGACGGGGCGCAGCCGGCTCACGCTTCCTGGGGCGGCAACCCCATCACGATGGGCGGCGGCTCCGGCAGCGGCTTCGGCCAGTTCCGGTTCGGGCACCAGCTCCGGACCTTCAACGACTACCTCAACGGGCGCTACTACGACCCGATCTTCTTCGCCCCGAAGGAAGTGTTCCTCTACGAGATCGTCAAGGACGGCTTCGAGTCGCCGGCGCAGTTCGCCATGATCGAAGCGGACGACGGCACCGGCGGTCAGGTGCTGTACACTTCGAGCTACGCCCTCAGCCCGGCCGCCATGTACTCCCCCGACGCCCTGAAGTACGACGAGGACACGGGCGAGGCCTACACCGAGCCGTGGAGCATGCCGGGCGGTCTGCGGTGCCCCGCGATGAGCCAGGCCCTCTATCCGAACCTCAAGACGCACATGCTCGAGCACGGCTGGCTGCAGAATCGCCCGAGCGCGTTGTGCAACCCCGCCTTTGTCGGCGGGACCGGCTCCTACCAGGGCTGCGAGCCGTACTACTTCAACCACGCCTGGGAGTCCCAGCCCGCCACGCTCTTCTTCGACGGTCACGTCGAGATGGTCGGCGTTCGTGAAGCGATGCGGGCCGACGGCCGCGCGGAAACGCAGTCCGGCTACGGCCTCTGGAGCCGGGACACTCCGTTGGGAACGGATGGGTACTACATCGACGCCGGCTACGACCAGGCGGCCACGAGCTTCCACATCCTGACCGTGGACGGCATCCGCGGACGTGATCTGACGAGCAACTGACCGCCCGGCCCGCGGCTTCCGGCCCGCTCGGCGAGACGAATCAAGGTCCTCCCCACCACCTGGGGAGGGCTTTTTTGTGTCATGGCGATCCGGTGTCCTCGGTGAACTCGGCCGCTTAGAATCCGCCCGTTGGAGACGAGAGGAGCGTCCGTGGGCCCAGCCATCTTCGAACGACCGCACCGCGGATCGTGGTGCCTGATGTTGATCGCCACCCTGCTCCTCGGGTGCGGGGACGCAACGCCCTTCCCGGCCGAGCGGAGCGTGGTCGATCTCGGCGGCCGGCCGGTCGACCCGCTCGCGTCCACTCCACGCGCCACGGTGCTCGTCTTCACGACCCCCGCGTGCCCGATCGCCAACCGCTACGCGCCGGAGATCACCCGTCTTCACGAGCGGTTCGCGTCCGACGGCGTGAGGTTCTGGCTCGTCTACGCCGACCCCGCCGACGACGCCGCGGCCGTCGCGACCCACCACGCGGCGTACGAATTCCCCTTCGCGGCCGTCCGTGATCCGGAGCACGTGCTCGTCGAACGCACGGGGGCCACCGTCACGCCGGAGGTCGCCGTGTTCGACCCGCACGGCCGGATGCTCTACCGCGGGCGGATCGACGATCGGTTCGTCGCGTTCGGCCGCACCCGCCCGACGCCGACCAAACGCGATCTCGAAGACGTGCTCGATGCGATCGTCCACGACCGGCCCATCACCGCCCGCACGACCGAAGCCATCGGATGCTTCATCCCGTGAACGTCCTGACCCCGATCGCACTCGCGGCCGCCTGCACGACGACCCCGCTCCGGGATGACGTCACGTTCAACCGCGACATCGCACCCATCGTCTTCGCGCACTGCGCGGTCTGTCACCGCCCGGGGGAGTCCGCTCCGTTCAGCCTGCTGACCTACGACGACGTGCGGCGGCGGGCCCGCCAGATCGGCATCGTCACCCGGCAGCGGTACATGCCGCCGTGGCTGCCCGATCCGGCGGTCAGCGACTTTGCCGGCGTCCGGCGTCTGAGCGACGACGAGCTCGACCGCATCGCGACGTGGATCGCGAACGGCACCCCGGAGGGCGATCCCGCGGATCTCCCCCCGCCCCCGCAATGGACCGAGGGTTGGCAACTCGGCGAGCCGGACCTGATCGTGACCGCGCCGGAGGCATTCACCGTTCCCGCGGACGGTGTCGACGTCTTTCGGAACCTCGTGATCCCGCTGCCGGTCTCCACCACGCGATTCGTCCGCGCCGTCGAGCTGCGGCCGGGAAATCCCGCCGTCGTCCATCACGCGATCATGCAGGTCGATCGCACCGGTTCCGTGCGTCGCCTCGACACGGCGGAGCCGGGGCCCGGCTTCGCGGGCATGGGCATGGGTCGATCGGAGCCGCCCGACGGTCATTTCCTGGGCTGGACACCGGGGAAGCTCCCACGACCGGGGCGTGACGACATCGCCTGGCGGCTCGACCCCGGGACCGATCTCGTGCTGCAACTGCACATGCTGCCGACGGGCAAGCCCGAGACGATCCGGCCGTCGATCGGGTTCTTCTTCGCCGACCGGCCGCCCGCCCGCCGGCCCTTCGTGATCACGCTCCGCAACGATCTGATCGACATCCCCGCCGGTGCGGAGGCCCACGTGGTCCGTGATCGGTTCACTCTGCCCGTCGACGTCGAGGTGCTCGGCGTGTATCCGCACGCGCACTACCTCGGACGCGAGCTCAAGGCGTTTGCGACGATGCCCGGGGGCGAGCGCGCGTGGATCATCCACATCCCCGCGTGGAACTTCGACTGGCAGGACGAGTATCAATTCGCGCGGCCGCTCCGGTTGCCGGCCGGTGCGACGATCGAGATCGAATACACCTACGACAACTCGGCCGGGAACGTCCGGAACCCGAGCCACCCCCCCCGCCGCGTCCGTTTCGGCAACCAGTCGTCGGACGAGATGGCGACGCTCGCGTTGCAGGTGCTGACCGAGACGGAGGCCGATCGGGCGACGCTGGCCGCCGCGGATGAACGCAAGACGAGCACCGGTCTCATCGCGTACGCCCGCCGCCACCTCGAGGACGCGCCGGACAGCGCGATCGCGTACGAGCTGATCGGGACGGCCGAACGCACGCTTGGCCGTCCCGAGCAGGCGATCGCGGCGTTCCAGCGTGCGGTCGAGCTGCGCCCGGACTTCGTCGACGCGCTCATCAATCTCGGCAACGTGCTCGGCGAATCGAATCGGCACTCCGAGGCGATCGCGGTGCTGCGCCGGGCGTTGACGCACGAGCCGGACGCGCCCGACATTCACGCGAATCTCGGCGTCGCCCTCGGCGCGGTCGGGCGACCGGAGGAGGCGATGGCGTCGCTGCGTCACGCGCTCCAGCTCGAACCGAATCACGTCGGCGCGCTGTACAACCTCGGCAGCACGCTTGCGGCGACCGGTCGGTCCGCAGAAGCGGTGGCCGTGCTGGAGCGGGTGATCGCGTTGCAGCCGGATCACATCGACGCCCTGAACAATCTCGGCGTGAGCCTGGCCGCGTCGGGGCGGGAGGAAGCGGCGTTGCAGGCCTATCGGCGGGCGATCGAGTTCGCGCCGGATCGCGTCGTCGGTCACTTCAACCTCGGCAACGGTCTGCTCGCGGCGGGGAATCCGGGCGACGCCGTTCGGAGCTTTCGCGATGCCGTCCGCGTCGACCCCGGTCACGCGCGGGCGCACGCGAGCCTCGGCCTTGCCCTGCGTCAGACGGGGAAGCTCGCGTCCGCGATCGACGCCATGATGCGAGCCGCCGAGCTCGCACCCACGGACGCCGTCATTCATCACGAGCTGGGCCGGACCCTGCTCGCCAGCCGGCGAGCCTCCGAAGCGCGGGAGACGCTCGAACGGGCGGTCGAGCGGCAACCGAACAACGTCGCGATGCGGAACGACCTGGCGATCGCGGCGATGCTCACCGGCGACCTCGATGCCGCGGGACGCACCCTCGAGGCGGCGCTCGCCCTCGACCCCGACGCGACGGACACCCACGGCAACCTCGGGCTCGTTCGCGCGC
This sequence comes from Phycisphaerales bacterium, assembly GCA_013003065.1. Classification (GTDB taxonomy): domain Bacteria; phylum Planctomycetota; class Phycisphaerae; order Phycisphaerales; family SM1A02; genus JABDLI01. The sequence continues at coordinate 11,886 of JABDLI010000345.1, forward strand.
AGCAGGACCGGCCCGGTGATTCCATCACGCACTACCGCCGCGCGCTCGAACGCGAGCCCGACCGGCTGGCGTGCCTGCGTGGTCTCGCGTGGATCCTCGCCACCAGCTCCGAGACGCGGTGGCGTGACCCGGCGGAAGCCCTCGCCCTCGCACAACGGGCGGCGGAACTCACACGCTTCGGCAACCCGGCCATCATGGACACCCTCGCCGCCGCCTTGGCCGCCAACGGCGACTTCGATCGGGCGGTGCAGGCCGCCGAACATGCGGCCACGATCGCGACCCGCGCCGGCAACAGGCCGCTGGCCGAGATCATCGAGACGCGTCTGACGTCCTACCGCAAGGGGCGTCCCCACCGCGAGCCGTGATGAGCATGAGCCCGAACCACCGCCGCCCGTCCCTCCGTTGCCGGCTCGCCGGCGCCGTGCTGCTCACCGCCGCCGGCTGCGCGAAGCCGCCGGAGCCCGCCGCGACGCCGGCGCCGGCTGCAGACGGGACGCATCCCACCGACGCGATCGTGTTCCGGGAGGTCGCGGAGGCCTCGGGAATCTCCTTCCGGCACGACGCCTCGGAGGGCCAGTACTTCATCGTCGAGGAAATGGGCCCGGGCGGCGCGCTCTTCGACGCGGACGGCGACGGTGATCTGGATCTGTACCTCGTGCAGGGAGGGCGGATCCCGGGGACCGCGATCGGCGTCGTCCGACCGAACCGCTTTTACCGCAACGACGGTGCCGGGATGTTCACCGACGAGACGGAGGGTTCCGGCGCCGGCGACACCGGTTACGGCATGGGCTGCGCGGCCGCCGATTACGACAACGACGGCGACGTCGATCTCTACGTCACGAACGTGGGACCGGACGTCCTGCTCGCCAACGACGGCACCGGACGGTTCACCGACGTGACGGAGAGCGTCGGGCTCGGTGCGGCGGGATTCTCGACGAGCGCCGCGTTCACCGACTACGACGGAGACGGGCATCTCGATCTCTACGTCGCGGTGTACATCGCGTGGACCCCCGCCGTCGAGGCGACGGCACCCGCCCCCCGGGGCGAGCCGGATTACCGCAACCCGATCGCCTATCCGCCCGGGCAGGATCGGCTGTACCGGGCCCGGGGGGACGGGACGTTCGAGGACGTGACCGACACCGCCGGGGTGGGCGGACGCCCGTTCTACGGGCTCGGCGTCGTCAGCGCCGACTTCGACCATGACCAGGACGCCGACATCTTCGTGGCGAACGACCATCAGGCGAACTTCCTGTGGCGGAACGAGGGCGACGGCACGTTCCGCGAGGTCGCGATGGAGGCCGGGTGCGCGTACAACGGCGACGGTCAACCGGAGGCGGGCATGGGCATCGTCTGCGAGGATGTCGACCGGGACGGTGACTTCGACCTGCTGCTCATGCACTTCAGCGGCGAGACGAACACGTTCTACCGCAACGAGGGCGGCCTGTTCACGGACGACACCCGCGTGAGCCGACTCGCCGACTTCGGCGTTGCCGACACCGGCTTCGGCGCCGGGTGGCTGGACGCCGACCTCGACACCGAGTTCGAGCTGTTCATCGCCAACGGCGCCGTCAACCGACCTCCGGTTCCGATCATCCCGGACGAGCCCTACGCCGAACGCAACCGCCTGCTGGCGTTCAACGACACCGGGCGGTTCGAGGACATCACCACCCGATCGGGTTCCGGGCTCGAGCTGGCCGCGATGAGCCGGGGTGCGCTCTTCGGCGACATCGACGAGGACGGAGACGTCGACATCGTCGTGACGAACAACCGCGGCCCCGTCCACGTGCTGCGGAACGAGACGCGGACCGGTCGCCACTGGCTCGCCGTCCGGGCCGTCGGCGTCGCGAGCAACCGGGACGCGATCGGCGCGATCGTGCGGGCCGAGATCGGAGACCGCGTGACCCGCCGGCTCGTCACCCGGCACGACAGCTACTGCTCCAGCCGTGATCCCCGCGTGCACTTCGGCCTCGGGGCGGCCCGTACCGCCGACGTGACCATCGCGTGGCCATCCGGCCGCGTGGACGACTTCGGGCCGCTCGCGGCCGACCGCGTCCACGTCCTGCGGGAGGGTGACGGCACGCCGGTGACGCTCGCCGGTGATCCCTCGGTGCCCGCCAACCCCGCGGTCGCGGTCGATGCGGTGGACGTCCTGCGGGAACGGGCGGAGCGACAGCGACAACGCGGAGCGTGGCTCGAGGCCGCGTTGACGCTCGAACGGGCCGTGGCCGCCGCCGGCGACGTGCCGGCCGAGGCCACCGCCCAGCTCCATCGCGATCTGGGCGACTCCTACCTCAAGCTGCGTGACTACACCCGGGCTGCCGCCGCGTTGGGCCGGGCGTACGAAATCTTCGCGGCGATCCGGGGGCGGCGTGACGTGCGAACCGCCATCGCACTCAGCGAGTGGTCGACGGCGCTGAGCAAGGAAGGTCGTCTGGGGGACGCGGAGCGGGGCGTCCGCGAGGCGTTGGCGATCCTGGAGGAGCAGACCGGCGCCGATTCGATCTTCGCCGCCACGGCCCGTCGCGACCTCGCCGCGGTGCTCGTCAGCCAGAATCGGCTCGAGGCGGCCCGGGACGAATACACCTTCGCCCTGGAGCTCTACGAACGTCACCTCGGCGTCACCCACGCGATGACCCGGGACATTGCCCGCAGTCTCGACGCCGTCCGGGGCGTCCTCGAGCAGCGGCAACGCTGAGTGAAGGAAAAGACACCCGCTCCGTGCCCGGAGCGGGTGCCCGATCGATAACCAGGTGTGTCGTCAGCGGGGGGAGGTTAGTCCCGACGGCGACGGCGGGCGGTCAGACCCGCAAGACCAAGCAATGCAAGTGCGCCAGGAGCGGGCACGGTCAGTTCGGCGATGATGATGTCGATGGCATCGGCGCCGGCGAGCGTGTCGCTCAAGAAGCCGTTGAAGAACCACGAGCCGTTCTGAGCGACGATCGGCTGACCGCCACCGCCCGGCGAAGTCGTGGCCACGATGTCGGCGCCTTCGCCACCGACGCCGTAGGAGAAGATGCCCCAACCGGGGGAAACGACCGGGCTGGACAGGCCGGCGAGGGGGCCGTCATCGGTGCCGACCAGGTTGCTCAGGTTCGTCGCGCCGGTGTAGTTGAAGCCGAGCTCGGCAAGGTAGGGCTGCGGTCCATTGACGCGCCAGTCGCTGATCAGGACGGGCGAGCCCGGGTTGGACTGGGCCCAGTTGGACAACGCGTCCTCGAATCCGGCGGCCGCGAAGGAGTTCTGGTGGGCGGAGATCACGTGCGTGTACGAGCCCGTGTTCAGCTCGTTCGCGAACGTGAAAGCATCGGCGGTGAAGAATGAACTCCACCCGAGGGCCGCGACGGCGTCCTGGTACGCGCTGACGCCCAGCGTGAGGTCCTCGTAGATCAGCACGTTCTCGGCACCGGCCTGTGCGGTTCCGGCCAGGCTGAATGCACCCACGAGCGACATAGCAAGCAGAGTTTTTCTCATTGTTTCCTACCCTTACGCTTTCTCTTTGAAGAACGTTCTTTCTCTCGCCCTTCAATCGGGCCGTTCGGTCCAACCGAGCGACCCGGTGAAGACATACCACGCGATCGTCCGTGAAGACGCCGCCAACAGTGCTCTCTCCTCGTCGGCTTCCACGCGATGGCGGCCGAACGTGATCCGGCGCCAACGCACACGCTCTCTTCCCGTAGACCCCGGGCGGAGACGGACGGATACCGTCCGTCGCCGACAGCACGCTCTCTCTCGACGGACCGACCGCGGCGGTGCGTCTGCGGAGGACGCTGCCGTCGGTGCAACTCTCTCTTCTCTTTTGGATGCCCCCGTCTGCCGCCGCGTTTTCGCGACGACGCCTCGATGCTAACAACGGAATGCGGTGTGACAACTACAAAATGCGAAAAAAGACGCCGGCGACGAGCCCTGCGGAGGACGCCGCTTTACTCCGTCAACCGCATCGTGCCGCGATACCGTTCGCCGTGACGTTTGAAATGGCTGATCGCGGCGGCGGCGTTGTCGAAGTGCTGCGTCGTAAAGAGAAGCTGCGAGTGCCCAAGCTCGATGAGCGCCCCATCCGCCAGCGTCACCGGTTCGGTCACCTTCGCCCCATCGACGAACGTGCCGTTGACGCTCTCCAGGTCACGCAGCACGAACCCCCCCGCCCGCAACTCGAAACGCACGTCGAAGTGTCGCCGCGAGACCTTCGGATCGACGAGCTGAACGGCACACTTCTCATCCCGTCCGACGACGTCGACGCCGGCGCCGATCGGATACCGAAAGGCGGGCAGCTCACGCTCCTGGCCCCCGTCGTGAAGGACGAGGAGAGCGGGTTCGTCTTGGGGGGAGCGGGGGGACATCGAGGGGGTGGGGGCATGATACGGGGGGCGTCCGGGGGCGGGGCCGCGTCCGGGTCCGTGTCCGGGTCCGCGG
>JABDLI010000215.1 GCA_013003065.1 Phycisphaerales bacterium
GTGCGGGTGTATCAGCTCTATCACCTGCTGAACCCCCTGAACCTGTTCGGGCGGGGGTATGCGGGGGGGGTGATGGAGGCGGGGGAGGCGTTGGGAGGGTGAGAACGCGGGCGCGAACGCGGGCACGGACCCGGACCCGGACCCGGACCCGGACACGGACACGGACACGGACGCGGACACGGACGCGGACACGGACACGGACGCGGGCACGGACGCGGACGCGGGCACGGACACGCACACGGACGCGGACACGGACGCGGGCACGGACGCGGGCACGGCCACGGACGCGGGCACGGACACGGACGCGGACACGGGCACGGACACGGACACGGTCACGGTCACGGACCCGGACGCGGACGCGGGCACGGACACGGACGCGGACGCGGGCACGGACGCGGACACGCCCCCGCCCCCATCACGGTCCGAAGTCGCACCACGCCGCGCCAACCTCGTCGTAGGAAACAGTGCTCACGCTCCCGTCGGCCGTCACGTCGATCACATACAGCCGGTGGCAGTCGCAGCCGTCGAAACAATCGTGAAAGCCGTCGTCGATGTTCCACCGCCACGTCTCGCCGGGCCGGCCCGACGGCGCGTAGGTGTTCGAGCCGCCGATGAGGCCGTCCGGCTCGGCGAGGTCGATGGCGTCGAGATCCGTGTACACCAGGGCAAGGGCCGGGATGTTGAGGTTGCCGGGGAACGAAAGGACGTACCAGTCGGAGAACAGGTGATCCTCGTCGGTGATCTGGAAGAACGCGTTGAGGGCGTCGTAGGCCTCGAGATCCGCGCCCGCGACGCGACGCACGATGATCCGGTTGGGCGCCCAGGCGGGCGTGTGGATCTCACCAGCCAGACCGGGCTCGGCCTTGCGGATCAATCCGAGGTCGCGGTCGATGCGTTCGTATCGCGTGTCGTCGAGCACGAGCGCGCCGCCCGGGCCGAGGATCTCCAGGCCGATCTGCTCCGCCTCGGGGTTGTCACGCACCGGGCCGTACTCGAAGAGACACGGACCCCACGCGCTGAGCACGGTGAGCAGGTCGGTGAACCCGACGTCGCCGCTGCCGTCGAGGTCGGCGACGCAGCCGGGGCACGGCCCCCACGCGCTGAGCACAGTCAGGAGATCGGTGAATCCGACGACGTCGTCATCGTCGAGATCGGCCGGGCACGCCGACGCCGGGAGGGCCGTGAGCAGGGCCACGCCGATCGGTATCAACCAGAGCCATCGAGATCGCGGGGTCATCGATCACCTCCGTTGCTTGAAGCCTAGACGCCGAACTCCACGGTCTGGTGGAGATCGCTCTCCAGATCCAGCAGCTTCCCTTGCAGGTACGCGCCGGCGTCGGAGACCGCCTGATTGTAAACGGACGGGCCGATGAGCTTCAGGACGAAATCGAACAGGAGCTCCGATTGCAGCAGGCCGATCTCGGCGTCCAGATGCTCCTTCGCGAAACGTTCGAGCGAGGTGAGGATGCGTTGCCGGGTGGCGTCGTCGAACTCGATCGGCATGGCAGGGCTCCGAGGGTTGCCGTTTGCGACGCCGGCGATTGTAGTGGTGGGCCCCGGCGGGCAATGTGGCGGGCCGGGGGCGATCGTGCCGACGGAACCAGCGTGTTCCGGTCACGCGAACTCTGCCCCTGGAGGCGTCAGCCATGACCCCGACGAGCGCGACCGGTCATCTCGCCGCGGAGGCCGCGGCCTTCGACCGCCGCATCGAAGAACGCCTGGCCGCGGGTTTCGTGCCGGACCTGCGTCGGGCCGTCCGGTGCGAGTACTTCTATAAGAGCTTCTGGCGTGATCCGCACTTCATCGACCTCTATCTCGGCCGGCAGGTGCGTTCGTTCCTGGAGTTGATCGATCGCTACGCGGGGCCGGGTGCCCGGGTGCTCGACGCCGGGTGCGGGGCGGGCTACATGACGCTCGAGCTCGCTCGGCACGGCCACCAGGTGCGAGGCGTCGACATCTCCGCCGCCTGCATCGACGCCGCCCGGACCACGCTGGCGACGAATCCCTACCGCGATGGCTTCGGGTCGCTCGCGTACGACGTCGCGTCGTTCGACGAGGTCGAGGGCGAGTTCGATGTCGTGCTCTTCTCGGGGTGTCTGCATCACTTCGACGACGTGGACGCTGCGCTCGAGCGGGCAGCGCGGCTCGCGACCCCGAACGGCTGCGTGCTCTTCGGCGAGCCGTGCCACGAGCGGTGGACCGAGGCGGACGCCGCCCAGGTCACGCTCATGCGCAGCATGCTCGCGATGACCGGCTTCTGGTACGAGCCCGATCGTCCGGACGAACCGATCACCGAGCGTGCGCTCGAGTCGGCGATCAGCGCCGTCCACGCCGAGTACGTCGACGAGCGGGATCCGCACGAGGGGGGCCAGTCGCCCAACGACAACGCGTGCACGGGCGCGGACATCCTCGCCGCCGCCCGCCGGCATCTCGAGGAGCTCGAAACCCGGCCCACGGTCGCGTTCATGTACCGCATGCTCGGGGGTCTTCGCGGCCCGCAGGCGACCATCGAACGGATCGCCACGCTCTTGGCCACGTACGATCGCCTCGCGGTCCGCCGCGGCTACATGCAGCCGAACGGATTCCTGTTTGCCGGACGTCCGATCGGCGACGGCGTGCCGTCACCCCGATCCGGGTCGGTCGCGTGACCGGGGCCAATCCTCCCGCAGCAACCGGGAGAGCGAGCGGTCCTTGAGCACGCGTCCGCCGGTCTGGCAGCCCGGGCAGTAGTTCGTCTCACGTTCCGCATAGACGATGCGCTCGACCTGCGTTCCGCACACCGGACACGGTTCGCCGAACTTCCCGTGCACCGCCATCTCGGGGCGAAAGGCGGTGACCTGCCCCGGTCCCGGGAAACGCGCGCCGAACTTCTCTTGGAGCCGGACGCACCAGCTCCGGAGCGTCTCGATCACGGCCGCGTGCAGGCGGGCGACCTGCTCGTCGTCGAGCTGCGTCGTCCGGGCGAGCGGCGACAGACGTGCGGCGTGGAGGATCTCGTCGGAGTACGCGTTGCCGATTCCGCTGAACCGGCGGGGCTCGGTCAACGCACGCTTGACCGTGGCCGGCTCCGCCCGCAGGCGTGTGGCGAACGTTGCGACCGTCGACTCCAACACCTCCAAGCCGCCGCGGTCATGTTCGGCCAACGCGGCGCCGCCACGCACGACGTGCAGAGAGGCGCGGCGTTTGGACCCGGCCTCCGTCAGCCACAGCGTGCCGCGGCCAAAGGTGAAGGATGCCAGACCGATCCGCGGACGCGCCGTGGGTTTCTCCCGCGGGAACCAACGCAGGCGGCCGGCGATCATCAGGTGGATGACGACGAACCGGTTGTCCTCCAGCTCCAAGACAATTCGTTTGCCCAGACGCCGGACGGCGCGTACGGTCCGCCCTTCGGCATCGGTGATCGGCGGATCGACGGAGCGCAGCACGAACGGCTTTGCGATCGAGATGCGTTCGAGCGTTTCATCGACGACCCGCGGCCGGAGGCAGTGCAGGTACAGCTCGATGTCGGGCAGCTCGGGCATGGATCAGTGGGCCGCGGGGAGATCGGCGATCCGCCAGAGCGCGAGGCTCTTGTCGGCGTACTTGCCGTCGCCCTCCGTGCATCCCTCGTTGATGAGCTCCAGCGGCGGCGGCAGCGCGAAGGGGGGCAGGAGCAAGTTGAGCTGCCGCCAATCGCCGGTTTCGATGTCCTTGTTGTACGTGCTTCCCGTGAACACGGTGCTGAGCAGGTACCGCGCACCGCTGGCGGTGATCCGCGTGAGCGCCGCGTGGATGTCCGCGTAGCTGAAATGCACGAGGCAGTCGCGGCAGAGGATCAGATCCGCCGCCGGCAGCTCGTCCCGTGTGAGATCGAGACGGACGAACCGGCGTTGCGGGCCCTCGCCGAGCTTCCGGCGATTGCGTTCGACGAGCTCCGGCAGCACGTCCGCCCCGACGTATCCCGTCAGGTCGAGGTCGACGTGGCTGATCCAGTGGCAATCGCCGCACGGGATGTCGAGCATGGTCCGGATCGACCAGCGTCGGAGCAGGGCCGGGAGCTGCCCGCGGACGTGGCGGGTCTGCGTCAGGCTGGAGCCGGTGCCGGAGCGTGACTCGTCCGACCGCCACACGTTCGCGTCCAGGATGCCGCGGAAGGTCTCCTCCGCCGGGGTTGATTCGTGCATCACACCTTCTCGCGGCCGTGCCGGAGGCGGCTGGCGATGACGCTGAGACCGTACACCGTGGCCGCCACCAGGATGATCAGCGGCCCCGTGGGCATGTTCATCTCCAGGCGGGCCGACAGGCCGTACGAGAGAAACAGGCCAGCCGTCGTGCACAGGGCGCCGATCCCGATGGCGATCAGCATCACGACGCGCAGGTCGTCCGACCACTGCCGCGCCGTCGCGGCGGGAATCGTCAGCAACGCAATGGCGAGGATGACGCCGACGATCCGGATGAGCACCACGACCGTGAGCGCGATGACTGCGAGCAGCCCGTAAAAGAGCGGGCCCACGGGAACACCGAGAACGGCCGCGAACTCCTCGTCGAACGTGATCGCCTGCAGACGCCGGTAGAGCAGGACGGTGGCGACCACCACGACGACGTCCAGCCCCGCGGCGATCGCGATGAACGACGTCGGGACGAAGAGGATCGACCCGAAGAGATAGCTCATGAGATCCGGGGCGTAGCCCGGTGAGAGCGCGATGAACACCATCCCGAGCGCCATCCCGATCGACCACACCATCGCGATGAGCGTGTCGAGCCCGGTCCGCTGGTGCCGGTACGCCGCCCCGATGCCGAGCCCGCACCCGAGCGAAAAGAGCGCCGCGCCGAGCAGCGGGTCGAATCGCAGCAGGTAGCCGAGCCCGACGCCGCCGAACGCGGCGTGCGACAGACCGCCGGAGATCGAGGCGATCTGCCGCACGACGATGAGCGTGCCGACGATCCCGCACGCAACCGCGGCGAGCAGACCGGCCAGCAACGCCCGCAGAAAAAAGGGCTCTTGCAACGCGTCCATCATGACGCCGATCCCCCGGGCTCGTGCTCGGGCAGCACGCGGTGGGTGTGCTCGTGGACGAGCAGATCGTGCGAGCACCCGTAGGTCGCTTCCATCATGTCACGGGTGATCTGGCCCGCGGGGTGGAAGTGGACACGCCGGTTGACGCACGCGACCGAACGCACGTGCTGCGAGATGACGCCGACGTCGTGCGACACGACGATGATCGTCATCTGCGGCGTGAGCCCGGCGAGCAGCTCGTAGAGATCGAGCCCGACGCTCGGATCGAGGCTTGCCGTCGGTTCGTCCATGACCAGCAGCCGGGGTTCGACCGCGAGGGCACGGGCCACGAGCACCCGTTGCAGTTGTCCTCCCGAGAGTTTTCCGATGGGGCGATCGGCGAGATCGCCGGCCTGCACCTGCTCGAGCGCCGCGTGGGCGCGGTCGATGTCGTCGGCGGGCCGGCCGCGTCCGGCGGCGAGCCGCCCCATCCGCACGACGTCGAGCGCGTGGATCGGATACCCGGCATCGAACTGCGGGTGCTGCGGCACGTAGCCGACCAGCCCGCGCGCGCGGCGGGGCGGACGGCCAAAAAGCTTTACGACGCCCCGGTCGGGGCGGATGAGCCCGAGCATGACGCGGAGCAACATCGTCTTGCCGCCGCCATTCGGTCCGATGACGGCGAGGAAGTCGCCCTCGGCGACCGCAAGCGTGACCGCCTCCAGCACCACCCGCCCGCGGAACGAGAGCCACACGTCGCGGATGTCGGCCGCGGGCGTGCTCATGGTTCGAACGACTCCGCCCAGGCCCGGGCCACGCGACGCAGATTGGCATCCCAGTCGCGGGCGAGGGGATCGATCGCAACGACCCGGGCGTTCACGGCGCGCGCGACCATCTCGGCGCTCGCGGTCGCGAACTGGGGCTGCACGAAGATGACCTTCGTGTCGCTCGCCCGCGCGTGGGCGATCAGCTCCGCCAGCGTGTGCGCGTCGGGTTCCTGGTGGTTGTGCTCGATGGCGGCCTGCGTCAGCCCGTAGGCTTCGGTCAGGTATCCCCAGGCCGGGTGGAAGACCACGATCGAGCGGCCACGGTGGGGGTCGAGCACTTGGTGCAGCGTCGCCTCGAGGTCGGCGATCTCGGCCAGCAGCGTCACGCGGTTGGCGTCGAGCGCGGCACTGTCGTGGGGCAACACCGTTGCGAGAGCGTCGGCGAGGTTGTCGATCATGACGCGGGCGGCGGCGGGGGAGAGCCAGACGTGCGGATCGCCGCGGCGGTGCGGAGCGCCGGCCGTCGCGTCCACGACGGTCACACCCGCGGCGGGCCCGAGCAGGCGGTCCAGCCACGCGGCCTCGAAGGGAAAGCTGGGGTGCCCCACCTTGACGTAGATCGTGGCCCGCGTCACGGACCGCATCTGCGTCATCGTGGGTTCGTACGTCGCCGGGTTGGCCCCCGGCGGGATCATCACCTCGATCGCGACGCGATCCTCGGCGAGCCGCTCGACGAAGTACGCCAGCGGCGCGACGGACACGACCACCATCGGCCGATCCGGCGTCGCGGCGGTCGGCGCCGGCGTCGTCCGGCCGCACGCGCCGAGGAGCATCAGACCGGCCGCCGCGGCAAACCGACGCCAGCCGATCACGCTCGTCCTCCGCCGCACGTCGAGCACAGCCCGTACAGCACGATGTCGTGCGCGCGCAGACGAAAGCCGCGGGGCAACATCTTGCTCAGCCCGCCCGGGCACCCATCGACGTCGTACACCGCGTCACAGCGGTCGCAGCGGAAATGATGGTGGTGACGCTCCGCCGCGGCAACGAGCTCGTACCGCGGCGGCGCACCGGGCAAGTTCACCGGCGTGAGCGTGTGCTCGACGACGAGCCGCTTGATGTTGCGGTACACGGTCGCGACCCCGACGCCGGGCACCCGTCGCGCGGCCCCCGCGTGAATCTCGCCCGGGCTCAGCGGGCGACCGGCGGCCTCCAGCGTGGCGAGAATGGCGGCGCGTTGGCGGGTCGATCGGGCCATAGAGAGAACGATAATGCATTCTCATCAACGGTCAAGGCCCGGCGGCCGGCCGGCCGCTGTCCCGGTGAACGGGAGGAAGGCCCCCGACATCGTCGAGCCACGCCGCCAGGCGAGTCCGCAGCGAGGTCGTGACGGCCGGCTCGTCGTCGGCCCGGTCCGTCGCCTCGCCGGGGTCGGCCCGCAGATCGAAGAGCGCGCATCGCGTCTCCTCGTACCGGTAGACGAGCTTCCATCGCCCCCGCCGGATGATCGAGACGGGCCGGGCATCGCGGCCCGACTGCCGGAGGTAACCGGGGAAGTGCCAGAAGATGCCGTCGCGGCCGAGCGTGGCGGTCGGGTCACGCAGGAGGGGGGCCAGGTCGCTGCCGTCGATCACCTCGTCCGTGGCCGCGGCGATGCCGGCGACCCCCAGCACGGTCGGCAGCAGGTCGACCGTCGTCACCGGCTCGTGACAGATCCCGCCCGCCGGAATCCGCGCCGGATACCAGAAGACGAGCGGCACGCGGATGCCGCCCTCGTGGTACTCGCCCTTCTGACCCTTCAGCGGCGTGTTGGCGGTGACGCCCGCGGGTCCGGTCAGACCGCCGTTGTCGGAGGTGACGATGATCAGCGTTCGCGCCGAGAGCCGGCGTCCGCGTCCGTCGCGGGTCTCGGAGAGGAACCGGCGCACGCGGCCGAGGCTCTCGTCGATTCCCGCGACGAGCGCCGCGTAGTCGGCGTCGCGATGTTCGGACGCCGGCGCCCCACGCGACCGGAAACGCGCGACGAGGTCGGGTCGGCCCTGACCGCGAATCGGCGTGTGGACGGCGTAGTGCGCAAGCTGCACGAAGAACGGTCGATCGGCGTGCCGCCCCATGAAGTCGATCGCCGCGTCCGTCACCGCGTCGGTCAGATGCGTGCCCGGTCGCGCGAACGCATCCAGCTCGGGGCCGACCCGCGGCCCGAAGCGGCCGCTGGCGTCGGCGAAGGAACGACCTGCGTGTCCGGCCGGACCGCCTCCGAAGTTCTCGTCGAAGCCCTGTTCGCTCGGGGTGGTTCCGCGGGTTCCCTTCTGACCGCCGACGTGGTACTTGCCGATGTGGCACGTCGCGTACCCCCTCCCCTGCAAACGTTCGGCCATCGTGACCGTCTCGGCGGAGAGATCCGGGCGGGTCGCGATGCCACGCAGCGGCGGCTCGGGTCCGCGGCCGGTCCGATCGAGCGAGCCGACGGTGTACACACCGGTGCGGGGGGCGTACTGACCGCTCATGAGCGCGGCTCGCGTCGGCGAGCAGTTCGCACCGGCGGCGTACGCGTGCGGGAATGCCATCCCCTCCGCCGCCAGGCGATCGAGGTGAGGGGTCTCGTAGAAGTCGCTGCCGTGGCCGAGGTTCATGCGGCCGCCGGAGACGTCCGTCCACCCCAGGTCGTCCGCCAGGATGAGGATGATGTTCGGCGGATCCTCGGCGGGCGTCGCCGGCGCGGGAACCACGAGGGAGAGCGTCAGCGTGAGCATCGTCAGCAACGTCGTGGCTCCGGGAAGAACGAAGGAAGGATGCGTTGGGGGGTCGTGTCCCGTTTGGGAAGAACCCCCGGGACGGAGACGTCGGCGAAGAAACCGCCGGGGATCCCGGCCATCCGGGTCAAATCGCGATGCCCGGGTGTCGAAATCAAGACCGGGTGCAGCCGCGTCCGGCCCGAGATTGTAATGACGACGGCGGGGGGACCGGGCGGCCGCCGCCCCCTCTCGCCCCGTGCCATATGATTGCCCCGCCGCACCTGGCCCCTCCGGGGGCACGCCGGCCCCAGTCAGGAGAACCACATGCCGTTGAATCGCGTTCCGACCATCCTCGTCGCCGCCGTCCTTCTGACCCCGGCTGCTGTGGTCCTCGGTGATCGCTCAACTCCGCCCGCGTCCACGGCGGCGACGGAAGAGGCGTTCATGCACGCCGAAAACCTCGCCCTGGCGTTCCAGACGGTCGCGGAACGCGTGCAGGCCTCGGTCGTGAGCGTGCGTTCGGCGCAGGAGGTGGTGCGGAACGGGAACGGCCGGAACAACGGCAACGGAAATGGCAACGGCGACCCCTTCCTCGACTCGCCCCTCCGCGACTTCTTCGATCGCCTCGGCGGCGACGAGACGCCCGAGCAACGCCGGTTCTTCCGGCAGGGTCAGGGCTCCGGGTTCATCGTGAGCCCCGATGGCTACATCGTGACCAACAACCACGTCGTGGCGAACGCCCGCCGGGTGACGGTGCGGCTGTCCGATGATCGCGCGTTCCGCGCCGAGGTCATCGGCACCGATCCCAAGACCGACCTGGCGGTCATTCGCATCGACGCCGGCGAGCTGCTCCCGGCGTTGCCCTTCGGTGACTCCGAGTCGCTGCGGGTCGGTCAGTGGGTGGTGGCAGCCGGCAACCCCTTCGGTCTCGCCTCGTCCATCACGGCGGGAATCGTGAGCGCAAAGGGCCGGTCGCGGGTGGGCATCACCGACTACGAAGACTTCATCCAGACCGACGCCGCCATCAACCCCGGCAACAGCGGCGGGCCGCTCGTGAACTTGTACGGGCAGGTCGTCGGCGTCAACACGGCCATCTTCAGCCGCACCGGCGGAAGCATGGGCGTCGGGTTCGCGATCCCGATCGATCTGGCCGAACCCGTCGTCAACAGCCTCATCGCCGACGGCACCGTCGTGCGGGGCTGGCTGGGCGTGAGCATCCAGAACCTCGATCCCGCGTTTGCCGAAGCGGTCGGCTTCGACGGCACCGAGGCCGTGCGGGTCGGCGACGTTCTGCCGGAAGGTCCCGCCGAACGCGCTGGTCTTCGGTCCGGTGACCTGCTGACGCGACTGGGCGAGAGCACGATGAACGACGTCGATCAGCTTCGCTTCGCCGTCGCCGCCATCCGGCCCGGCACCGTCGTCGACGTCGAGGTGTTCCGCGACGGCTCGACGCAGGTCGTGCCCGTCGAGATCGGTCGTCTCGCGGACTGACGGGATTGCCCTTTCAGATGGTGCCACGGACAGCGAAGCGTCCGTGCCGTGCGTCGTGGACTGGTTCAGTGCCGCCATGCGGCGGCAGGAGCTGCGTGGCGACCGGCGGCGTCCATTCCGCCTCGAGCAGGTTGGGTCGGGCGATTGCGCGATGGGCGCTCGCGATGGTGCCACGGACAGCGAAGCGTCCGTGCCGTGCGTCGTCCATCGCGCGGGGGAGTCAAACACCCCTTTGCAATGGACGCTGACGGCACGGACGCTTCGCTGTCCGTGGCACCGGTTTTACGCGCCGTGAGCGCCAGCGAGCGCGTCCGTGGCACCGTGTCCGGTCGTCACCCGCCCGGGCACGGTCCCCAGGCCGAGAGGAGCGTGAGCAGGTCGGAGAAGCCGACATCGCCGCTCTGGTCGAGGTCGGAGGGACACGGGCGGCCGGCGGGGCAGGGGCCCCAGTCCGAGAGCACCGCGACGAGATCGGAGAAGCCGACGTCGCCTGATTCGTCGAGGTCGCCGAGACACACATCACCCTCGCACTCGTCCGGCACGCCGTTGCCGTTGACGTCGAGGCTGGTCCCCGACGCGATGTCGCACGGGTCCGGAACGAGGTTGAGATTGCAGTCGACGTCGGCGCCGGGAAGGAAGTCGAAGCCCGTCGCGTGCTCGAGGTTCGAGTTGATCCCGAGGATGTAGGCGCGGACCATGTTGCCGTTGTCGACGTCGAACTGGTAGACGCGGGCGTTCGTCAGATGCAATTCGCCTTTCCCGCCGGTCGCTCCTTCCTCGTGATCGTGGGCGCGGCTCACGTAGACATCGCCATCCGGTCCCAGACGCATGCCCCACGGCTGGTCGAGCGTGAGGACCGTCTCGGTGCCGTTGCGATTGAAGACGCCGATGAACGCGCCGGTCCCGCCGTCGAATCGAAGCACCGCGTCGGTCCCGTGGCTCGCGACGAGCAGATCGCCGCCCGGCAGGAACAGGAGGCCGCGGGGCTCCGAGAGCCCGCCGTTGTCGCCGGTCGTCACGAACGCGTCGATGAACCCGCCCGTGGCGCCGTCGTACCGCAGCACCTGGTTGTCGTCGCTCGTGACGTACAGGTGGCCGTCGGGGCCGAAGGCGAGGCCGAAGGGCCGCAGCACACCGCCGACGCCCGGTCCGACGAACGGATCCTTGGGCGTCCCGTCGGCCGCAAAGCGACGGACGGAGTCGGTCGAGATGCTGGTGGCCAGCAGGTCGCCATCGGGGGCGAACGCGAGCATCGCGGGGACGCCGAGACCGCCCACGCCCTTGGTCACGAAGTCGCCGAGGCTCGCCCCCGTGGAGTCGAACCACGCGATTCGATCGTCGGCGCTGGTGACGTACACGCGTCCCGCGTCGTCGACGAGCACGTCCGACGGCGTGTCGAGGAACACGTCGTCGGATTGGCTCACCTCGGTGCCCGTCTGCCAGAGGTACTGGCGGATGCCGGTCTGCACCTTGTCGGCGATCCACATGTTGTGGGCGCCGGCGAGCGCTTCGAGGTCGGGCGTGCCGTCGCCGTCGCAGTCCTGCCCGGCGTCGAGCCGGGCGTTGCGATCGAGGTCGAAGGTCATCTCCGAGTCCTGAATCTCGGTGTAGTCGCTCGTGCCGTTGCGGTTCAGGTCCTCCTCGCACTCGTCGGGCACGCCGTTGCCGTACGCGTCGACGCTGACCGCGTCCGCGTAGGCACCCACCGCGAACCCGTCGATGGCGGCCTCCGCGAACACCGGGGACACGGCCGTGACGCTGAACCGAACCCGCATGTCGTCGGTGATGGGCACCCCGGCCGCGGACACCACGGGGGGCGGCACGATGGCCTCGTGCCAGGCCGCGCCGAGATCGAGGTTGTAGCGAAGCATCTCCGCCCACGGGCCCCCGTCCGCGCTCACCTCGACGGCGAGGTGGGTCTCCCCGCCGTCGGGCAGGGGGCGCCGGAGGTAGTAGAAGTACCGGATGACCGCGTCGGGGCCGGTCAGATCGAACGACGGGCTGGTCAGCCGCACGGTTCCGGAGAACAGCGGCGACTGTCCCGGGTCGTTGTCGGTGAGGTAACAGCGTCCGCTGCCGTCGGCATCGGCGTCCGGGGGCAGCGACCAGTCGGGATCGTCGACCGGAACGGCCCGCTCCCACGTGACGCCGCCGGCGTCGATGCTCTCCGTCACCCACCCCATGTCCGTTTCGAAGTCGTCGTCGAACAACGCGTCGATGCTGGGCACGAGGTCGAGATCGTCCGGGACGCCGTTGCCGTTGCAATCCGGCTCGCATTCGTCGGGGACGCCGTTCTCGTTGCGGTCGAGGCTGGTGCCGGCCGCGATGTCGTCGTGATCGAAGACCCGGTTGTCGTTGCAGTCCTGGCACTCGTCGGGAATGCCGTCTTCGTTGAGGTCGACGCTCGTACCGGCGGCGAAGTCGTCGAGATCGTCGATGCCGTTGCCGTTGCAGTCGGCGACGAGGCAGGCGTTCGCCGCCATCGCCTGCCGCATGATCGCCTGGTTGGCGACGTGGAAGCGGGGGTCCTGGTTGGCAGCGCCGCCCGTGAACGTCTGTCCGCAGTAGGACATGATCGTGCCGCGTTGGGGCGGGGTCAGCGGATCGTTGCACGTGTCGACGCCCAGGGAGTGCGTGTGGGGAGCCGACACGACGTGACCCAGCTCGTGGCTGCACACGATGATGTCCCGGTTGAAGACGTGCGGGCGGCCGGGGTCGGCGAAGCCGCCCAGGGCGTAGCCGATGAGGGAGTAGCCGCGTTCGAGATCGCACAGCCCGTTCAGAAATGCGACGCCGCCGAAGGGCATGTTCCGGCGGCCGGAGACGAGCTGCGCCGTGTCACGCGGAACATCTCGCATCTCCGTCGACCAGTGCTCCGCGAACGCGCCGAGCGGGTTCTCCTCGTTGAAGAGATCGTCCGGGGTCTCCCAGATCCGGATGAACGAAAGCGCCACGGTCGCGCCCGTGTCACGCCAGAAGATGTCGCTGATGACCGCGAAGAGCTGCACGATGTAGTCGGTCGCCGCCTCGGCGTCACCGAAGAGCTCGAAGTACTCGTAGTCGGTCTCGATCGCCATCGCGATCCGCCGGCGGGACTCGGGCGGCGTGACGCCGAGCATCAGCGGGGCGGACGGACGGGTGATCGACATCTCCTCGACGCCGCACACCGGCAGACCGAGGCCACCCGCCGCCGTGGCGGCGGGGTGGAGCGTGATCACGCCATCGGCGTCGCCGGTCAGCTCGAAGGACGGCTGCCCCGCCCCCAGGTCGATCCAGCCGCGGGTCGATCGGGGGGACGACGCGACCACCACGCGCGAGCCGGGATGCGAACGAACCGATCCGCGATGAAGACGGATCGAGGTTGCGTCGTACGCGAACGCCGTTTCCGCGCCGTCGCGATCCACCCGCACGAATCGTGTCTCGTCTCCGACCACCTCGAATCGATCGAGATCGATCACGACGACGCCCAGGGCGGGCACGTCGGCCACGGCGGTCGTCGTCGCAGCCGCGGGATCGTCCACTTGGAGAACGAGCGGCTCGGCGGCGGATGGGGAGGCGGTGATGGCGAGCGTCAGCAACGCCAGGGGGGCGAGCGGCATGGGTTGACTCCTGTGGGGCGACGCCCCGGGCCGCAAACGCGACCCACCGATGCGATTCGGACGGCGAGTGGACTCGGATCCTCCCGTCCTGCTCCCGAGTATACATGCGCGATCGTCGATGACTCCCTCCGGTTCGTCACGTGGTCGGGTAGCGAAAGCGGGAAAGGCGGGAAACCATGTTTTTGGCGTCGGGAGACGACGCCCCACGACGCGTTTTCCTTCGTGACGGCCGCCCCGCGGGGTTGCCGGTAGATCGCATGGAAAGGAGTCTCTGCCATGCTTCGAACCACGACCATGTCCGCGCTCATCCTCGTCTCCTGTCCGTTGCTGCTCGCGCATCCCGCGGCCGGGCAACGTGACGTGACGGATGGCGGCCCCAGCAGCCTCGTGCCCCAGTGCCCCGCCGAGACCTTCGAGGACTTTGCGCTCGGCGCCAACGCCACCAGCCTCGTTCCCGGGGTCACCATCACCGCCGAGCCGGGCAGCTGCGGCGGGCCCGGCAGCGTGCTGCCGATCATCGTCGCCCCGAGCGGCGGCACGATCTCGGGGACCCGGGCGCTCGGCCTTCAGACGGGATGCCCGGACTTCAGCCCCGACTACCTTCGGCTCGTCTTCGACGAGCCGCAGTCCGAGGTGCGATTCGTCGTCGGCGTCGAGATCGGCTCGGCCGGCCTCGATCTGGAGATCCGAGCGTACGACAGCGGCGGCGGGCTGATCTCGAACCAGACCATCATGTCCGCGGGCGGCACCCGGGCGTTGGTCGTGGTCACCGATTTCCTCGACGACATCCGGCGGATCGAGATCGAGCAGCCGCTCGGCTTCTTCGAGACGCTCGACGATCTCGAGTTCGGCGCCGACGTGACGCCGCCGCTCGTGGACATCAGCTCGCCCGGATTCGACGCGTGCATCTGCGGCGACACCCTCGTGAGCATCGGCGGCTCGGTCGACGATCCCGACGGCGACTACGGCTGCGACACGCTGTTCTACCGTCCGGTCAACGCCGACGCGGATGACCCGTGGGTCGAGCTCTCGACGGCGTGCGGCGCCTTTACCGGCACGTTGCACACCTGGGACACGACCGGGGTTCCGCACGGTCGCTACTACCTCCGGGTGGCCGGCTCGAACGGATGCGGCCTGGTCTCCTCCGACACGACGGTCGTGTTCGTCGATCGCCAGTTCGGGAGCAAGGGCATTTCCGCCCCCACCGCGGGCGAGACGATCTGCGGCACGATCGACGTCGACGGCGGTGTCGGCGACCACTGCGGCATCGCCCTGTGGACGCTCGACTACGCACCCGCCGGCACCACGGCGTTCACCACGATCGCCTCGGGCACCTCCGGCGTGAGCTGCACCATCGCCGAGTGGAACACGACCAAAGTGCCCGACGGCGACTACACGCTGCGGCTCTCGGCCGAGGACAACTGCGGTCACAGCGACCCGCCGACGCTGGTCGCCGTGACCATCGACAACTCCGGGTTCTGCGATTGTGGACCGGACATCAACGGCGACGGCGTCGTCGACTTCGTCGACCTGTTGTTGGTGCTCGCGAACTGGACGCTGTGAGAGGACGGAGGTGGGCGGCGGTTGCCCGGAGGGGGGTGACCGTCGCCCGCGTCGGGGGACGGCAGGCGGACACGGACACGGACACGGGCACGGACACGGACACGGACGCGGACGCGGACGCGGACACGGACACGGACGCGGACACGGACACGGACACGGACGCGCCCCCGGACGCGCCCCCGGACCCGGACGCGGACCCGGACGCGGACCCGGACGCGCCCCCGGACGCGGACCCGGACGCGGACCCGGCCCCGAAC
>JABDLI010000221.1 GCA_013003065.1 Phycisphaerales bacterium
GGTGTGCAGCAGCGTGCCGGCGTCGGTCACCCGCACGCCCCCGTCGACGAAGGGGGCAGCCGCGATCGCGTCGGCCGTCCCGTCGAAGCCGGTGAGGTTGCCGGCGCAGTCGCGGGTCAGCCCGACCGCGTAGATGGCGCCGGTCGCCTCGGCCGCGCCCCCGGCGAGCAGGAGCGTGTCCGTGACGCCCGGGGCGAAGGTGACGCCCCCCATCGGAAAGGGCACGGGCGGGACGCCGAGATCGAACGCGACGTAGTCGGAGGCAAACGCCGGATCGAGCGTCGCTTCGCCCACGCCACCGCCCGCCGCCGGGGCGACGACACGCAACGCCATCAGCGACAGCCCGAAGGACAGCGAGGCAACCGTGAACGGCCGATAACCTGACATGTCGTCTCCTCGAATCCGCGTCGTGGGCGGGGAGGTTCGGACGAAGCGTCCAAACCCTCCCGGCAGCGGCGTCCTGTATCGGAGACCGTGCAGCCTGGCCTTCGAAATCGGACGCGGGTGGCAACACATGCACCGCGTTCGAATAGTGGCGCTCCTCGAAAGTCGCCTCCGATAGACCGGCTATGCGCGGCCGCGTCTTCCGCGACCCGTCGCCTGCACGCGAGGAGGCCTTCCCGTGGCTCTGACCGCCCTGCTCCGCCGTCCCCGGTTCAAGCTCCCGGCTCGCCGCCTCGGCGCCGATCTCTTCTGGTGGCGGGAGACGCCACGTCTGCACACGCTGGTCACGATCTACCCGCCCGGCATGACCAACGGCACGTTGCCGCCGGTCTCCCTGACCTGTGCGTTGTTCGACGCCGACGGCACGCCCGCGGGCCAATGGAACGAGCCGGTCGAATCGAACCGGCCGGTCGTCATCGATTCGGCCCGCATCGCCGCCGAGCGGGATGTTCCCGAGGACGGCACCCTCGCGGTGATCGTCGTTCCCCGCACTCGCGTACGCCCGCGGGACATCACCTACTCCCGGCTCTACAGCCTCATCGACTGGTACAGCGACGAGGGCGAGCTGGTCTCGCTGCACAACGACCAATCGCTGCGTGACTCGACCGAGCCCATCGAGTTCACCGAGATCGTCTTCCGCGAGTCGGACGACGAGCAGACCTTCCTGCTCGTCCTGGCCGGCGACCAGCCCCAGCCGGCCGGGTGCCTCACGCTGGAAGCGAAGAACCACGCGGGCGCGACGCTCACCGGGACCTATCCGGAACCCATGACGCCATTCTCGCGTCATCGCATCGATCTCGCGGAGCTCATGCCGGACCTCGTCCGCTTCTGCGGCGGACGTCCGGCGTCCCTGGCCGGGACGTTCGCCTGCTGCGGCCAGTTCACGCGTCCGTACGTGATGAGCGAGACGACGCGGCTGAACGGGTACCACGGCGGCGACCGCTACCAGTGGGAGCCGTTTCCGCGTCAGCGGTACACCGAGCTCGGTGGCCGCGGGCAGGTCAACCCCATGGCGGTCCTCAACACGAGCGAGGTCCGGACGACCGTCAACCTCTTCAACACCCACGGTCACCTCGAGGAAGACTGCTGGGTGGACGCGTATCTGTACGACGCCGACGGCACGCTCGCTGCGTTCCGCGAGAAGTGGCTGTGTGCGACCCGCCACGAGCTGGCGCGCGGCGAGGTGGAGGACCTGCTGCCGCCGCCCGATACCGAGTTCGTCGGTCACATCGCGTTGTGCTACCACGACGACGGTCGTCACGAGTTCCCCGGGACCGTCCAGGCGCTCATGGAGTACCGCACCACGCAGAACACCGCACGGGTGATGGCGTGGGCCGACGAGTGGAATTCCCGCGAACGGCTGGAGCGAGCGCCGGTGACGCTCGCCGCGTACTACCGGGTGCTCTGCGACGATCGATTCCGGTCGTACCTCGCCATCACCAACTCTGGACTCGCGCTCGACTACGACAG
This sequence comes from Phycisphaerales bacterium, assembly GCA_013003065.1. Classification (GTDB taxonomy): domain Bacteria; phylum Planctomycetota; class Phycisphaerae; order Phycisphaerales; family SM1A02; genus JABDLI01. The sequence goes on from JABDLI010000221.1 coordinate 1,915, forward strand.
GACGGCCGACTACACGATCCGGCTTTGCAACGTCGCCGGCGATGAGCTGGTCGCCACGGGGCGGGTCGGACCGCAGGCGACCGTGTTCGCCCCGATCGACGAGCTGTTCCCGGACGTGCGGGCGTTCCTCGGCGAAGCCCCGGCCGCCGTCGTCGTCGTCGAAAGCACGCTCGATCTCGCCCTCATGCACTTCACGCGTCACCAGCGTTCCGGCGTGTGGGCGGCGGAGCACTTCATGTCGATCTCGACGAAGGTCGACGACGCGTGGGAGTTCCCCTGCGGGTCGTGAGCGCGTCGCGAGGCGGCCGGCCGCGGGGCCGGGTCGCTACATACACGCGCTCACCATCATCATCGACGTCTGGCAGTTCCAGCCGACGCAGCAATCCAGGTCGGTGGAGCACGGAGAGCCGGTTTGCCCGCAGCCGGACACGCCCGCCACGGCTTCGCGGGAGGTGAGCGCGAGCACGGCCGGGGCCAGGTAGGCCGCGCGGCCCGCGGCGGTGCCCAGGAATCCGCGACGCGAGCTGACCGCCCGCTCGCTCAACCGGTTGCCCTCAGGCTTCGACATGCTCAGCGTATCGGACCGTCCGGCCGGCCACATGAGCCCGGGCCCGGGACACGCCACACGCGGGCGGCTGTTCCTTCGAGCGCCGACCGGGGTGGAGCGGAGCCGGCCCCGCTACATGCATGCACTGACCATCATCATCGACGTGGTGCACGTCCAGCCCACGCAGCAGTCCAGGTCGGTCGTACACGGTGAGCCGGTCTGGCCGCAGCCGGAGACACCGGCATGGGCGTCGCGCGATGTGAGAGCGAGGATCACCGGCGTCACGTAGACGCTCTTCTTCGCCACGTCCTGCACGAAGGCACGTCGTGACGACGGAGGTCCGGCTGTGGGCTCTTGGGGCTTGTCGTCATGCATATCGGGCGTCCTGGCTCCGGGCGGACCCGCGACCGTGGCGTGTCACACCCAGCATCGTCCACCACCCCCCGACGCATGACGGCTTGTGCGGTCTGGGCAACATATTGACCGTGGGCAACGCGACCCCCCGCTCCGCCTTGGCTCCGCCGCCCGCCCCGAACGCCTCGCCCCGCGGGGCCGCGCAGGTGCGGCAGCCTTCCGCCCCGAGGCGCACACCCCGCGCTTTCGGTGGCATGGCGGCTCCAGAATTCCG
>JABDLI010000238.1 GCA_013003065.1 Phycisphaerales bacterium
GTTCGGCCTCCGGCCGACACTCGCTCTGGTACGCCCGCGCCGGGTTTGACCCGGCGGGGCTGATCGGGCACGTGCCTGAGCGCTCCGTTCGGCCTCCGGCCGAGCGCTCCGTTCGGCCGTCCGGCCGACACTCGCTCTGGTACGCCCGCGCCGGGTTTGACCCGGCGGGGCTGATCGGGCACGTGCCTGAGCGCTCCGTTCGGCCGTCCGGCCGACACTCGCTCTCACACGCTCACGCGGGGGTCGGGTTTGGCGGAGCCGGCGGGTAGATGTCGAAACGCACCAGCTTGCTCTTGACCGACCCCGCGACGGGTTCCGCGAGCGGCGGCGCGTGGTGCGGGCGTTTGACGACGACTCTGGTGCGAGCCGCCCTGCGCGCGATCGCGAGCAGCTCCTCGGCATCCGGGTCGTCGCCGACGAGCCCACGTACCAGACGGACGCGCATTGGCGCCAACGCCGACGCCTTGCGTTTGGGCGGGTACATGGGATCGAGATAGACGACGTCGGGCGCGGGGACGCACGCCGGCAGCATCGCGCGGGCATCACCCTCACGAAGCTCGATCCGCGTCAGCACCGACGCCAACGCGGGGGTTTCCGCCAACGCGTGCGACCACCCCTCGATGAGGAGCTGCACCAGAACGGGCGACCGCTCGATCGCGTTGACGCGATGACCCATGGCCGCCAGCATGAAAGCGTCCCGCCCGAGCCCCGCCGTCGCATCGATCACGGTCGCCCCGGTCCGCCCGATCGCGCGTCCGAGCGGCTGCCGACGCAGTCCATCTCCGCGACCGGGTCTGAGATCGAGCGTCGGTGGTGCACCACGAATGCCCGGCGAATGCGACGCCGACGCATCCCGGAGCGAGAGGCCGGTATCATCCAGGTGGAGCAGGCACCCGGGGGCCGGCGGCGGCGGGTCGTGCCTGAGCACGCACCCCAGCCGCTCGACCAACGCGTGCCCGTGCCGGATGACGGCCGGGTCGCGGGTGTCGAGCCAGAGGGCAATCGCAGGGGGCACGGGCGGCTCCTGAGGCTCGGCCGATCGGGGTCGTTTTCCGATGGCAACGCGACGGGAAAAGGCGAAGAACGAAGATACGATGGGATGACCGCAACGCTCAAGGAGATCGGGCGATGACCACCACCACCCAGGCAACGATCGAGACCATCATGACGCGGAATCCCGTCGTGATTTCCATGGGCACCTCGCTCGCCGAGCTGGCCGAGGTGCTCGAGGGCAACCAGATCTCGGGCGTGCCCGTCGTCGACCCCCACGAACAGATCGTCGGTGTCGTCTCGAAGACGGACCTGGTCTCGCGTCTGGTGGAGGGGGGGCGCGCGGGCTTCCTCCCGGACCTCGCCCGCGCGGCCAGCGATCTCGAAGAGCCGCTCGGCAGCGTCGACGACATCATGACCGGTGATCCCGTCACGGCCGTACCGACCGACTCGATCGCATCGGTCGCCCGCCGCATGGCGTCGGAGTGCGTGCACCGCGTGATCGTGATCGACGCGGAGCGGCGCCCGGTGGGTGTCGTCACGACGCTGGACGTGCTGGGGGTCTTTCCCGGTTAGGTCCTGTCTGCTGGCTCCCCGCTCGAGGACGGATCAGATCTTGCTGGCGGCGAGGTAGGCGACCCATCCGGCGCACGCTTCGCCGACCGTCTCCACGGCCCAGTCGCCGTCGCCGTCGCCATCCTCGTCGGTGCCTTCCCAGTAGACCCACACGTTGCGGAACCCCGCCTCCTCGAGCATCTCGCGGATCTCGGGCAGCGTCCATAGACGCCAGTGGTACTCGAACGCACGCTCGAGTCGCGACCCGTCCGGAAAATCGAAGTGGATGTAATTCACCGCGTCGCCGGTGATCGGGCTGTAGTGGTGCTGATCCCACACGTACGTGAACCCGTCGAGCTCGCGCTCCTCCTCCATCTCCTCGAACGACTCGCTGCCGCCGTACGCATCGAGGAGAAAGATCCCGTCGTCGACCATCGCATCGCGGGCGATCTCGAAGTACCGCACGAGCTCCGCCCGCGTGCGGAACAGGTAGTAGCTGAAGTTCATCGCCAGCACGCTGTCCACCTGCGGGGTGTCGACCTCCAGGACGTTCTCCTGGAGAAGCGTCAGCCGCTCGCGTTGTTCCTTGGTCAGCCGCTGCGGGATACGTTTTCGCGCCCACTGCAGCACTTCCCCGTCGAGATCGACCCCGATCGCCGTGTGCGCGCGGCGTCGTTTGATCCACTCCATCGCAACGACGGCGGTGCCGCAGAAGTCCTCCCGAATGAGCCGGCAGGGACGATCCCGCTGCTCCTTCCAGATCTGCTCGATGAGATCGCACTCCGCCTCCGGCTCCTGGACCGACTGCTCGTAGAGCTCGTGACGGTCGGAGGTCTTGGCGGTGAGGATGCGATCCTCGTGGTCGCTGGTGCGTCGGGCGTTCTTGCCCCGGGACGGTCGGCTCTTGGTCTTCGGCATAGCCCCGTAGTGTACCGGAGCGCGCGGGCCCCGACCGCGTCCGGGCGGCTAACACTGCGTGATGGGAAGCGTCAGCCGAAACCGCGCGCCGGGCTCGCCGGGTGGCGTCGCGAGCGCGAGCTCACCGCCGAGCCGGCGGGCCAGCCCCCGCGCGAGGGCGAGACCGAGTCCGACGCCGCTGTTGCCGTCGCCACCGTTGCGGTGACCACGCTCGAAGGCGGCGAAGATCGCACGGCGGTCGGCCGCCGGGATGCCGGGGCCGTGATCGCTGACCTCGAGGGCCAGCGTGCCGTTGTCCGCGTGGCTGCTCAGCTCGATCGTGCGATCGGACGCCGCCGCCGCGTACTTGGCGGCGTTGTCCACGAGGTTGAACAGGATCTGGCCCACCGCTTCTTCATCGACGCTGATGTCCGCGGCCGGGGGGTCCGCGATGTCCAGACGCATGCCCGCGCGGGTGGCCAGTTGGGTGAGACCGGGGCGGTGACGATCCAGGAGCGCCGCGACCGTCGTTCGCTGCGGCGTCACGACGCCGTGCCCACGCTCCAGGCGGGCGTACGCGAGGACGTTCTCCACCACCCGCGCGAGCCGATCCGACTCCCCGCGGAGCGTCTGCAGGTACGACGCCCGCTGTTGCTCGTCCTCGACCCAGCCTTCCGCGAGCATTTCCGAGTACATCCGGAACGTCGTCAGCGGCGTACGCAACTCGTGGGTCAACGCGGAGGCGAACCGGGCGCGACGCTCCCCGAAGCGGATGCTGGCCCGCAGCGTCACCGCGACCGCCGCCAGCCCCAGCAGCACCGCGACCCAGGCGAGCGCGAGGTTGACCTGGGCCGCCCCGATTCCCGCGGAGACACTCGCCGCCGCGACCGGCGCGTCGAGGGCAACGGGAATCGACGCGAGCCGATTCCCGCCGTCTTCCGCCCGGCCGGCGAACGCCGTCGTCACGGGTCGGAGGGTGGCGTGGGGGAAGAGATCGGCGATCGACGCCAGCAAGGCGGCGCGAAGGCCATTCCAGTCACAGAGAAACCCCTGCAAGTACGAGCCGTCGGGCAGCAGAACCCGCCGGACGAAGAGCAGCTCGGTCTCCGCCGGCGTTCGGTTCATCCAGACCGGCACGAGGGGCCCGACCGCGAACGTGACCCCCGGACGCGGCGTGGCGTCCGTGGCGTCCAACCCCGGCGCGGCGAGGTTCTGAACGTAGGTTTGCTGCCGCCGCGTCCACTCGTATTGGCTGCGTTCTTCGGGACTGGCGGTGGCGGTCGCCGGCGTGGCCGGCGGCGGCTCGATCGCGAGATTGGTCTCGAACGCACTGACGCACTCCAGCAACGCCGGCCCAGTCCCCACGAGCCGGCGGACACCCTCCAGCTCGAGCGCCCGCTCGGCCAGCGTCTCCGACGCGAGGTACACCCCTTCGGCGCGATCACGCAGGTTGCCCGCGGGGACCTGCGGCGAGGAGAGCTCCCCGTCCGGCGTCACCTGGAAGTGCAGCCGGACGTACTCCGATCGAAACGAGAGCAGCGGCGAGGGCGTGAGCACCTCCCCCGGCGCGATCTCCGACAGCAGCTTCGTGTACGCCTGCTCGACCTCGTAGAACGACTGGAAGTCACCGGGCGGCCGCGCCGCCTCGCGGGCGAGGTGGGGGGCGAGCCACGACTCCATTCGCCAGAGCGCGACCCGGATCGACGCCTCGTGATCCGCCTCGGCCCGCGCCCGTCGCTCCCCGGCTTCCAGGCGAAGCATCTGGCCGCTGACCCAGGCCAGCACGCCGATCAACCCCGCCGCGCAGACGGCGAAGATGATCCACCACGTGCGGTGACGCATCATGAGCCGTTGGCCTCCGTCGTACGCACCGCGGCGGCGATCGTGTAGCCCTTGCCGCGGACGGTGAGGATCGTCGGCGCCGCGTCGGCATCGCGCGCGAGCTTCTCCCGCAATCGCGCGATCTGCATGTCGACGGTCCGCGTCTCGATCCCGTGCGGATTGAGGCCCCACACCCGGTGCAGGAGCTCGTCGCGATGGACCGCACGATCGCGGGAAACCGCCAGGTAGCGGAGAATCTCCACCTCACGCTCCGAAAGCGTGACGCGGGCGTCGTCGGCAAAGATGACCTCACGCCGAGCGAGGTCGATGACACGGTCGTCGACGTGCAGCCGGGCGACGTCCGCCGGACGCTCCGGAGACCGTCGCAATACGGCCTTGACCCGCGCGAGCAGCTCGACCGCGCTGAACGGCTTCGTGACGTAGTCGTCCGCCCCGTTCTCCAGCCCGCGGACGCGGTCCGTCTCGGCGCCGCGCGCGGTCACCATGATGACCGGCAACGTCGGCCGCGCCACCCGCAGGTCCTGCAGAACTTCGAACCCGCCGCGTTGCGGCAGCATCACGTCGAGCAGCACGAGCGCGACGGGCAGCTCGAGCGCCATCTCGAGTCCGGTCGCGCCGTCACCGCACTCCCGCACTTCGAAGCCGCCGTACTGCAACGCGTCCACGAGCCCGCGGCGAATCGCAGCGTCATCTTCGACGACCAGGACCAACGGGTGTGACACGGTCAAACCTCGTTCACGAGCACGAGCGGGTCCCCGCCGGGGACCCGCTCGAATCGGTCGGGACGGGCGATGCCGCGGCCATCAGCGGGCGGCGATGGCCGGGAACGCGAACCCCTTGGCGACGGCCTGTGCACGAATCGCACGACGAAGAGCACCGTCGAAGGACTTCTCGTCGTCCAACGCCTGCTGCTTCATGAATTCCTGGACGAAGCCCTCCCGCTGCTTCGTCACCTCGGCGATCCGGGCCTGAAGGTCCGCGCGTTCCTGACGCTTGGTCGCGATGCACTCCAGCCGCTCGTCGGGCGTCATGGTCTGCATCGCCTCGGGAAGCGCGTCTTCCTCGATGGCGTCGAGGTCGAAGTCCTCCTCGGCGGAGGCGTCGACGAGATCCCACGCGGCGTTGCGATACAACGCACCACCCTTGGTCGAACAACGCGCCGCGGCCGCCGCCGCGCCGAGGGACGCCGCGTTGGCATCCTGCGCCGCCTGGTTCTCGCGGAACCACCCGCCGCGTTCGCCGAAGGGGAGGTACGTCTCGTTGATCTTCGCGCTCATCGACGCCAGCTCGGCGTCGAAGGGCGTCTCCACGATCACCGTCCCCTGATCCTTGTCGATCGAGGCGAAGTGGCCGTCGGCCAGGAGCGCGACCTGCTTCCACCCCGGCGCGATCTCGTCGAGCGCGGGCCCGCAGTAGATCGAGTTCACCATGATGCCCCGCGTGATCAGCGACTTGCACACGTCGGCGTACGGCATCTCCTGATCCTGGTCGGCCGACTCGTTGCCGGCGACGACGGCCAGCTTCAGCGCGTCCTCGGACGGGTGCCAATCGAGCTGACCGGCGTGGTGGAGCACCCGTCCCACCAACTCGGTGCCGCCGTTCGTCTGGAGCGCGAAGAGCTCGCGTGACACCAGGTCGAGGTCATCGGTGAACGCAGTGTTCACCTTCACCCAACCGTTCTCGGGCGTGTGCCCGTCGTTGCCGAACGTGAGCAGCGCGACGCGAAGATCCGGCGTCGGCGTGGCTTGCGCGAGGTCGTTGACGATCGACCAGAGCTTCTGCTTGGCGGCATCGATGAGACCGTCCATGCTGCCGCTCGTGTCGAGACACAACGCGAGCTCGATACGACGCGGGGCCTCGAGATCGAGGGAGGGTCCGCACGCCTCCGCCGGCGTGGCGGGAATAGCGACGGGGGCGGCCAGGGCGAACGCCAGGCCGGCGGCGGCGAGCGACGTTCCGAGGCGAATCGTGAAGATGAACATAGAGGGCTCCTTGTCGAGCGTCATTGTGAATCGTATCGGTCAGCAGCCGCCGCGGATCAGCAGGATCTCGCCATCGACGAGGAGGAGGATCTCCCCGTCGAGCGAGAGGATCCCCTGACGGCCTTCCAGCAGGAATCGGTGGAGCAGATCCGCGTGCTCACGGCTGCTCATGTTGATCGTTCGGGTCGGTTCGAGCGTCTGGAGCCGGAGGAGCCGCGAGTCGACCCACCGGTTGCCCCGGCGGAAGAAGGCGCGGTCATTCACCTGCTGCACGGCGGTGATCTCGACCCGCTCCAGGCTCTCGTTCCAGTAGGCGTTCGCGCGGTTGAGCGCGCGTTGTTCGACCTGTGCGCCCCAGTTCCAGGCCTGGTTCACGGCGGCAGTGCCCGATCGCGTTCGCACCGCACGGGCATCGAGCGAGGCGCTGCACGCACCACGCACCGCCGACCAGTCTTCGAAGTCGGTCCCCTCCACCGCGAGAAACGCGGTGTACTCGGTGAGAATGCCAAACTCGGTGGAGAGCCGCAGGATCTCCTCCACCAGCTCCTGGTGACGCGGATCGTCGAGCGTGGAGACGCCGACGACCTGCGGGGCGAGCCCGCTCGCGGCGCCGTCCTGCCGGATCTGGTCGATCAGCAACGCGATCCGCCGACTCGCCCACAGACGGGGCACGAACGCGTTGCGCACCGTCGCCCGCCGGAGATCGAACGTGAACTGGAACTGACGCGGCGTGTCGAAGTACTCGCCCTCGACGTGGAACGTGATCGGTTCCTCGCCCCGGTAGCGTCCGAGCAGGATGAGCTGGTCATCCTCGAAGAGATCGGGGAGAGCGGCGGGAATGAGGTCGTGCACCAGCCGCGTGCTGCCGTCGCCTCCCGAGTCCGTCGTGCGGATGACGGGGCTGGAGAAGATCGGCCCCGAGAGACGCTTGAAGACCTTGGCGACGGCCAGCTCGACGTCGGCGCCCTCGACCACGTAGGTCGACGTGCCCCGCGTCACGGTGGCGATGCGATCGAGCAGCGGAACGTTGACATCGCTGCCGACGCCGAACGTGAAGATCCGCCGCCCGTGCGGGTTTGCCGCCGCCACCATCTCGCGAATGGTGATCTCGTTCGTGCGGCCGATCGTGGGCAACCCGTCCGTGAGGAACAGCGTGATGGGGAGCATGCCCGCCGTCGGTGGCTGCCGCAACGCGGCGAGGAGGGCGTCGTGAATGTTGGTGCCGCCGCCGGGCCGGATACCGGCGAGGTATGTCCGCGCCGTCTTGCCGTTCTCGGCCGTCTTGACGACCGGGGTGTCGGCGAAACGCTCCACGGTCGTGCCGTAGTCGATGATGTTGAACGACTCGTCGTCCTCGAGGCCCTCGATGACCTGCAGAGCGGCCGCCCGCACCTGGTCCATCTTCGTCCCGGCCATGCTGCCCGAGCGATCCAGGACGAGCGTGACCTCGCGGGGCGTGCGGCGTCCCGGGGGCGGTTCCGTGGGCAGGCCCGCCATCATCAGGAAGTACCCGCCCCCCGCCGCCGGATCGGGATACGCGAACAACGACGCGTTCAGCCCGTCGCGATCCAGCAAGTACGAGAGGTGGAACGGGCCGGGGTTGGACTGCGTCGACTCGGCGAGCTCCACCCGAAACGAGCGCGGGCTCGTACGTGCGACGCTGATCGCGTGGCTCGGCGAGTAGACGGTCGAGATCGAGTGGTCGGAGGCGAGCTGCACGGTGATCGACCACGGGCGACGTTGCGCGAGCGATTCGCTGCGGGGCAGGATGTAGTCGATGCGACCCCCGTCGCCGTCCAACAGATGCTCGTAGATCAGCTCGACCCGCTGCGTCTTGTTCGGGCCGATGGGGAAGCTGCTCGACCGGATCAGGTTGTAGCCGGCGAACTCGAGCAGCGCCGGGTCGAGCAGTCGGGCAACGATGCTGTCGTAGAGCCGCCGCGCCTCGTCGTGGGGCAGGACGCGGGCCGTCGGCTCCGGCGCGACGCCGTCGTACGTGAAGCCGCTGACAACCGCGCCGTCGGGCACGGGCAGCAGCACGACCGCTTCCTGATCGCGGGACGTTGGGTTCTTGAGGGTCATCTCCAGCCGCGTCCGCGCGGTCTGCTCACGGATCTCAACGTGCGCTCGCACGGACTCGATCCCGATCTGGGTGAGCCCCGTGTCCAGCGGGAAGCTCCGCGATTGGGGGATGATGATCTGAGTGTCGTTGGAAATGCCGGGCACGGAGATGGCCCTCGCGGGAGCCGGCGTCGTCTGGCCCTGCACGGGACCGCCGCTCGCGGCCGTGAGCGTGGCAATCAGGAGTCCACCAAGGGTCATTTGCGGAGAGGGCATGGTCGAGCCTCCGGGTCAGCGTCGGGTTCAGGTCGGAACCACCGTTTTCGGCTTCTCATGTATACGGCCAGCCGGGGGGTCATCGGGTAACGCCCGCGCAACGAAACGCGGACCCCGCCCGGGCGGGGTCCGCATCGAGGATTTCTCGGACGCAGCGGGACGGCCCGCCGGCGGAATCGTCAGTTCATCGGCTCCAGCGTGAGCGGGTCCCGCATGGGCAGATGCCGGACATTGCCGCCGAAGAAGTCGTTCATGCTCGCCCGGCCGTCCAGATCGCCGCCGTAAATCTCCCCCCAGTCGCCGACGACGAGGATCATCATCGCGGCGGGATCGAGGTGGGTCCGGGCCACCCGCTGCACGTCGCGTTTCGTCACCCGGCGGATGCGGTCGCGGAAGGTGTGCCAGTACTCGGGGTCGCGATCGGTCAGCTCGTCGTTCACGAACGTTCCCAGCACCGCCTCCTTGGACGAGAAGCGTTGCGGGAACCCTTCGATGAACGAGTTCTTGGCGAGCGCGAGCTCTTCGTCGCTCACGGGTTCGCTGCGAATGCGATCGAACTCCTCGAAAATGATCTTCGTCGCGAGCGCGACCGTGCGGTTCTTCGACTGGAAGAACGCGCCGAAGATCCCCGGGAAGTGAACCTGCGGCGCGATGAACGAGGACGCGCCGTAGGCGAGCCCCTCATCGCTCCGCACGCGGCTCATGATGCGGCTCGTGAAGCCGCCGCCGCCGAGGATGTGGTTCATGACGTTCAAGGTGAGCATGTCCGGGTGATCACGCTCGACCGCCCGCTTCACGATGATGGCGGTTCCCTGCGGAAGCTCCTCCTGCGCGACCGACGCGTGGTAGAGCCCCGGCTCCACCGTCTTTGCGGGCGCGGGCGGCGGGCCCGCGGGAACGCCGGCCGGCCAGTCCGCCAGCGCGCGGTCGAGCGTCTCGAGCATGACCGCCCGATCGAAGTCGCCGGTGACCGCGACCGCGAGATTGCCGGGATGGAAGATCCGCGAGTGCAGTCGGCGGAGGGCATCCGGGGTGATGGCTTCGATGCTCGCCGCGGTGGGACGACGGCCGAGAAAGTGGTCGGCCCCGTAGAGCAGCTCACCCATGTGAAGCTGCGCAACCGACATCGGGCGATCGTTGCGTTGCTTCAGCTCTTCGAGCACCTCGTCCTGGTGCAGGCGAAGACGCTCGGCGTCGAAGCCCGGCTGTCGCAGAACGTCCATGAACAACCCGAACGCCTCCGGGAAGTTGCTCTTGAGGCAGTCGAGCGACGCGGTCGCGTACTCCTGGCCCACGGACGTCGAGACGTTCGCCGCCAGAAAATCGAAACGCTCGTCCAGCTCTCGCGCGTCGACGGACACCGTCCCGCCGCGTCGCATGAGCGAGCCGAGGGCCGTGGCGAGCCCCGCGGCGTTCGATTCCTCGAGGTACGCCCCGCCGCGGAACGTGAACGTGACGTTGATGAGCGGGAACTCCCGGCTCGTGGCCAGGTACACCGGGACGCCGCCGGCCAGCTCGTGCCGGAACGACGTCGCCTCCGGGGGCGTGAATTCGAGGGGGGGGAACGTGATCGCGTCCGGACTCGCGGGAATGTCCGCGTGGGTGGCGACGCCGAACGCGGCGGCAAGCATGGCGGCGAGAACGGGAAGCGTGCGTCGAGTCGATCGCATGGTCGGTTTCCTCCGGGAGGGAGCGGGAGCAGCAGAAGCGGCGGACGCGAGGCGGCTCACTGGTCACCTCCGTCGAGCTGGGCGATCCGCTCGTTGAGCTTCTTGACGACATAGGCCATCGTCGCCTGGTGTTCCGGGGGCACGGAGCCCGCCTGCGCCTCCATCATGCCGACGATCATGCGCAGCTCGTCGGGGTTGTCCTTCGTCATGAGCTGGCTCATCATCGCTTCGATCTGCTGACGCACCTCCGGGGGGAACTGCGCCAGCTCGTCGTCACCGCCGTCGTCCCCGGTCGGACGCGGGCGACGCGAGTAGAGGGCAACGCACCGGTTCTTGGGCGTGAAGTAGGTGTTCGCCACCCGCATGATGTCCTCGGCGGTCACGGCCGCGAGGCGGACCGGGCTCTCGTTGATGTACTCCCACTCCCCCATCGCCTCGTACATGCCGAGCTGGATCATGAGCGCGTTGTTCGTCTCCAGTCGGCGGTAGGCATCGGCGGCGATCTGGTTCTTCACCTTCTGAAGCTCGTAGGGCGACACGGGCTCTTCCTTGAGCCGCGCGACCTCCGACTCCCAGGCGGCCTCCAGATCACTCGGCGTCGCCTCGCCCTTCACCTCGGCCTGGAAGAGGAACGAGCCGGCGTACTTCATGCTCTCCTGCCGCGTCATCGCGCCGGCGGCGATCTCCATGCCCTCGACCATCGACTTGTAGAGACGTCCGGTGCGTCCGTTGAGAACCGCCGACAGCACGTCGAGCGTGTCGCCGTCGGCGTGACCGAACGGGACGGTGTGGTACCGGACCTTGATCTGCGGCTGGCAATCGCAGGATCCGATGAGCCGTTTCTCGGCGAGCTGCTCGACCTCGAGCGTCACGACCGGCGCCGGAGGGCGGACCCCGGGCTGGAGGCGGCCGAAGTACGTCTCGATCAGCGGCATCACCTCGGCGATCTCGAAGTCACCCACGATCACGCCGACGAGGTTGTTCGGTCGGTAGTAGATGTTGAAGTACTCGTCGAACTGCTCGCGGGTGTAGCTGTTGAGATCGCTCGGCCAGCCGATCACCGACCACGAGTACGGCGACGACTGCCAGAACATTGCGTCGAACTGCTCGTCGAGCTCGCCCGTGGGGCTCGACTCCAGACGCATCCGGCGTTCCTCGTGCACGACGTCACGCTCGGCGTAGAACTCGCGGAAGACCGAGTCGCTGAGCCGATCGGACTCCATCCACGTCCACAGCTCCAGCTTGTTGCTGGGGAGCGTGATGATGTAGAACGTGATGTCGTTCGACGTGAACGCGTTGAGCCCGGTGGCGCCGGCGTTGGTGTAAATCTCGGCGAACTCGTTCTTCTCGATGACGGAGCGGTGCTCGTCCATCAGACGGCGCAGCTCCGTGCGCAGGCGGCTGAGCTGCTGCGTGTCGTGGGCGGGATCCCACGGGTCGTCGATCTCGCCGCGGCGATAGCGTTCGTACTGCTCGCCCCAGATGAGCTCGTTGATTTGCTTCTTGACCGCGCGTTGCCGCTCCATGAACTTCGCGTCGGCGGCGACGTCGCTGGTCCCGATCGACGTCGTTCCCTTGAACATCATGTGCTCGAAGAAGTGGCTGATGCCGGTGATGCCCGGTCGTTCGTTGACCGAGCCCACCTTGGCCACCCAGCCGCACGAGATCGTGTTGGGCTGCTCGTGACGCGGCATGAGGAGGAAGGTCATGCCGTTGTCGAGCACGACTTCCTCGACCTCCACGGACTGGGCCGCGACACCGGCGGAAAGAAGCGTGACGGCAAGCAGCGTCGGCAGGAGGGTTCGCATGGAAATCTTCCAAAGACGGGCGAGGAGGGGTTGCTCCCGAACCGGACGGGAGGAAGATTTATATCGCCCCGCGGCGGGAAGGCTCGTTGCAGGCGAAGATTTCCCGAACATTCACGGCGACCTCGCCCCCCGGAGATGAGCCCCATGCGTCGCACGAATCGACCCATCCGCTGGACCGCAATGATCGGGGCCGCGCTGATCGCGACCACCGCGACCGCCGGTCCCGAGCCGCTCGTCGTCACGGGCACGTCGCCCGCGGCACGCGGCCTCACCGCTTCGGTCGCGACGCCGATCTCCGTCACGTTCGACCGCGCGGTGACGCCCGCGTCGATCGACGCCACCCGCTTCCACGCCATGGGTCGTTGGAGCGGCCCCGTGACCGGCGCGATCACGGTCTCGGGTGATGGCCGCACCGTGACGCTCACGCCCGACGCTTCCTTCTCGGCCGGTGAGATGATCTGGGTGATCCTCGCCGGGACCATCACGGCAACCGACGGCGGCACGCTCGACGGCGGCTACGCCTTCCAGTTCTGGACCGCGAGCGCGCCGGCGTCGATGGACTTCGAGGAGATCCAGCGTCTGACGACCCGCACGACGCCCGGCGAAAGCTCGCGGGCGTACGGGGGCATCGGAACCGATTTGAATGGCGACGGGTACCTCGACATCACGATCGTGAACGAGGACACGGCCGACCTGCGGGTGTTCATGAATCGCGCCGACGGCAGCGGTCTCTTCGATCCGTTCCTCGAGCCGACGTTCCCGGTCGGCGACCGGGCGAGCCCGTCGGAGCCCGCCGATTTCAACCTCGACGGTCACGCCGACATTTGCGTCGCGAACATCGACGACGACACGGTGTCGATCCTCCTCGGAAACGGCGACGGCACGTTCGCCCCGCAGCAGAAGGTGGCGGTGGGCGTTGCCCCCCGCGGGATCGCCGTCCTCGACGTCGACGCCGACGGGGACGTCGACATCGTCAACACGAACGCGACCAGCGGGAACCTGTCGCTCCTGCTCAACGACGGCACCGGCGTCTTCGGCGCACCCACCTTCTTCGACGGCGGCGGCAACGGCGAGTGGGCGCTCGCCTCGGCCGACATGAACGAGGACGGTCGCCTCGATCTCGTGGTCGGCGCGCGATTCAGCCAGGAGGTCAACGTGCTCGCCGGCGACGCCGCCGGAGGCTTCTCCTTGGTCTCGGAACGCGGCGGCGTGGGCTCGATCTGGATGCTCAACTGCGGAGACCTCGACGGCGACGGCCACGACGATGTCGCCACCGCGAACAGCTCGAGCAACAGCGGATCGATCCTGCTGGGCGACGGGGCCGGCGGCCTCGCCCCGCCGATCACCCAATCCACCGACTTCTTCCCGCTCGCCACCGACGTGGGTGACCTCGACGGTGACGGCGACCTCGACTGGGTGACGAGCAGCTTCAGCGGTGATTGGTGGATCTTTCGGAACGACGGCACCGGCGTCTTCGAGTTCGACCAGGAGGTCCTGGCCCCGTCGGCCGCCTCGTGCGCGTTGCCGGCCGACGTCGACAACGACGGCGACCTCGATCTCGTGCTCATCGACGAGATCGCCGACGTGCTCATCGTCATGGAGAACGTGGGCGCTCCGTGCGTCGCCGACGTCGACGGCAGCGGCGACGTCGGTTTCGCGGACCTGCTGATCGTCATCGCGAGCTGGGGACCCTGCCCCGCCGGCTGTCCGGGCGATCTCGACGGCAGCAAGGAGGTCGACTTCATCGATCTGCTGACGGTGCTTGCCGCATGGGGTCCGTGTCCGCGCTGATCGAGCCGGTCCTCTCTATACTTCCGGCCCATGCTCGATCTCGCCCAACTCGATCGACCGATGGCCGCCCGGCTCGCCCGCGAGCTCGAGGAGGTCAAGATCATCTTCGAACGGCAGCTCGCCAGCGAGCTGTCGGCGGTGAACGGGCTGTGCGTGCACATCGAACAGTACCGCGGCAAGATGCTCCGCCCGACGCTGGTCCTCTTGTCGGGGCTCAGCGTGCTCGGCGACGAGCCGCTCACGCCGGCCCACCGCACGGTGGCCGCGGTCACCGAGATGATCCACATGGCCACGCTCGTTCACGACGACGTCCTGGACGAAGCGGAGGTGCGTCGGCGTGGCGCGACGGTGAATCACCTTTGGGGCAACGAGACGGCCGTGATGCTCGGGGACTACCTGATCTCCAACGCGTTCCACCTGTGCTCGACGATCGGCGATCCCGCGATCAACCTCGCGCTCGGCGAGGTCACGAACACGCTCTGCGAGGGCGAGCTCGCCCAGCTCCACCACCGCGATGACTTCGGCCTCGACGAGGCGACGTACCTCGAGATCATCCGGCGGAAGACGGCGTCGCTGATCGGGGCGTGCTGCCAGCTCGGTGCGCAGCTCGCCGGCGCCCCGACGGCAACCACCGCCGCCCTCGGGCGGGTCGGCATCGCGCTCGGCATCGCCTTCCAGATTCAGGATGACCTGCTCGATCTGCTGGGCAACGAGGCCGTCGTGGGCAAGACGCTCGGTCTCGACCTCTCCAAGGGCAAGCTGACGCTTCCGGTGATCGCCCACCTCTCGGAGGCGAGCCCGGCCCAGCGGGCGACGACGCTGCGGGCGCTCGAGACCGGGGATGCGACGACCGTGCGAACCGCGTTGCGTGACAGCGGCGCCGTCGCGTACGCCCAGACCGCCGCCCGGCGGTTCGTCGACGACGCCCGCGCGGAGCTGACGACGCTGCCGGCTTCGCCGGGGCGGGTGCTGTTCGACTCGCTGGCGATGTCGGTCGTGGCGCGCGATCGCTGAGGTTCGCGTGGCTTGCCCGGAGATCCGCGGAGCCGTGGAGCCGTGGAAACAGGAACGGGAGTGGATGGGAATCGAACCCACCGAGAACCTGTGTTCCAGACCCTCCAACGGGTTTGAAGCCCGCGGCCGCCACCAGGCGTGCAGACACTCCCTCGTGTCGCACTCACCATAGCGCGGGGGGCGGCCGTTGCCAAGGCGGCACCTGACATGCCGCACCGGCCGGGCGACCGGCGCTATCGCAACGCCACACGCAACGCCGCGACCATCGTCGCGTCGTGGCGCGCCGGCACGGTCCGCAAGTCGATCCAGACCTTCCCGTCGTGGGCTCGGGCGATGACGGCCGGGTCTCCGGAGCGGAGGCGGCGGGCGAGGGCTTCTTCGCCGCCAGTTGCTTCGAGGACCACGGCGCGACTCGGAATCGCCTGCGCCGGCAACGCCCCACCGCCCAGGTGCGCCACCGCCGGCTCCACCGACGCGGCCACGAGGCCGTCACATGCTTCAAGCGTCGCGACGATCCGCCGTCCCCGCTCCTCCAGCGTGGTCAACGGGACGAGCGCCGCGGCGATGACGGGCAGCTCCCGCGCGGCCCGCGCCGGGTCGCGGTGGATCTGGAGCGTCACGCCGAGACCGGCCAGGGTGTGTTTGTCCACCCGCAGTGCGCGCATCAGCGGATGACGCTCCAGCCGGTCGACCGCATCGGTCCGGCCGACGGCGATGCCGGCCTGTGGTCCCCCGAGCAGCTTGTCGCCGCTGAACAAGACGAGGTCGGCCCCCGCCGCGATCGACCGGGCGACGTCGGGCTCGTCCGCCTCGAGCCCGAGCTCGCGCAGCGGACGCAAGGCGCCCGACCCGACGTCGTGCACGACCATCACCCCCTTGGCGCGCCCAACGCTGACGAGCTCCTCGATCTCGACCTCGTGCCGGAAGCCTTCGACGCGGTAATTGGAGGGGTGCACCTTCAGCAGGACCGCGGTGCAGTCCGTGATCGCCGCGTCGTAATCGCTCAGCCGGGTGCGGTTGGTCGTCCCGACCTCACGCAGCGTGGCCCCGCTCGTCACCATCACGTCGGGCAACCGGAAGCTGCCGCCGATCTCGATCAGCTCGCCGCGGGAGACGATCACCTCCCGGTCCGCCGCCAAAGCCGCCAGGGTCAGCACGAGCGCGGCGGCGTTGTTGTTCACGACCGTCGCCGACTCGGCGCCGGTCAACTCGCAGAGCAGGTCTCGCACGAGCATCGTGCGTCGCCCCCGGGCGCCGGCGGCAACGTCCAGCTCGACCGGCGCGTACTCGGAGGACACGGCCGCCATGGCCTCCGCCGCGGCCGTCGCGAGCGGCGCCCGTCCGAGACCGGTGTGCACGATGATGCCGGTCGCGTTGATCGCCGGCATCAGCGGCGGCCGCGCCTCTCGCGCGAGCCGCTCGCGTGTGCGTTGCGTCAGAGCCTCGATCGTGATCGGTCCCTCGCGGCGTTGCTGCAAGGCGCCGCGGTGCGCCTGCAGCTCGGCCCGAGCGGCCGCGACGATGAGCGGCCGGGCCGTGGCGTCGAGCGTGGGGTCATCCTGCACCCGTTCGACCAGCTCATGGACGGACGGAATGTGACGCGCTGACATCGAAGCAGGCGTCTCGTCGGTCATCGGCTCGTCTCCACGTTGGCGTGCGCAAGGACGCGGCGGTCCCCCTCCCGGCGGGTAAAGCCTATGCGATCGAGGTATTCGCAGATCGGCACGGCGTACTTGCGGGTCGTTTCCAGAACGTCCTTCACCTCGCTCATGGACATGCCGGCCGCCCCGACCTGCTCCGCGAGACGTCGCTGCATCTCCTCCACCCACCGGGTGTGCAGAAAGATCTCCGGTGAGAGCCGAACGAGCACACCCTGACCGGTCCCGAGGGCGACGAGCTCCCGCACCGCCGCTTCGTCGACGCCGAGGTCGCCGGCGAGCTGCTTGGGGCTCGGCGGCCGGAACGCCGCCGTTTCGTAGGCGGCGATGACCTCGGCGTGACGGCGTCGTTGGGCGGCGCTCAACGCCGGCGCGGCGTCGGGCAGGGCAATGCCCGCCGGTTCCGAACGCACCGCCCGTGACCGGATCAGGTGCGCCAGCCCCGATTCGACGAGCGGGCGGTCCACGTAGCGGAGGTGGCTGAGCAGCGTCTGCCGCGGGATCGCGAGATCGAGCGGCCGTTGCTCGTGGAGCGCGCGCAACCCGGCGATGATCTGCATCGAGAGGTTCTCGAGGTACATCCGGTGCACCGGCCGGTTCGCCGGCGGGCCGAGCGCGACGAGCGTGCCATCGGTCTCGAGCGCGGACCGCACGGCGGAGACGCGACCGAGATCCAGATCGGCGTCGCGGACCCAGGCCGCGTCGTCCGGTGGGGCGGGGCCGAAGAAGAACGCGGCCGCCCCGGCCCGCGTGGCATCGTCGGCCGAGGCGAGCGCCGGCAATTGCTCGATCGACGCGGTGTCGCGACGGCGGAGCCGGCGGGGAGCCGGTTGCAGCACGACGCCGCCGCCGATCGTGCGCAGCGGGCTCTCGGCCCGCAGGACGAAGGGTTGGCGGTTGACGGACGCGACGGGCTCCGCGACGAAGAGCTGAGCATGCTGCCGGCCCCCCGGTTCCAGCTGCGCCCGCCCGAGGAGCGCCACCCGCGCCATGACCTCTTGCGCACCGATGTGCAGCCGCACCCGGGCGCGATGCCGCAGCGGCCACGGACACTCCTCGAGCAAGTCGAGCTGCACGGTGAGCAGACGCGATGGACGCAGGAAACCAGGCGCGGCCAGCACGTCGCCACGCGAGAGCGCCGTGTGGTGCACCCCTTGCAGGTTGATCGCCGCCCGCGCGCCGGCCGCGATCGTGTCGCACGTCACCCCGTGCGAATGGAGCCCGCGCACCCGCACCGTCGCACCGGCGGGCCACCGCTCGACCTCCTCGCCATCACGCAGGACGCCCGAGAACACGGTGCCCGTCACCACCGTTCCCCGCCCGGCCAACGTGAACGACCGATCGACGCAGAGCCGGAACGGCTGGTCGAGACGCCTGCGCCGGACGCGGGCCGCCGCCGCGACAATCGCCGCGCGGAGCGGTTCCAGCCCGAGCCCGGTCGTCGCGGACGTGCGGACGATCGGCGCTTCCTCGAGAAACGAGCCGGCGACGAGCGTGCCGATCTCCTGCTCGACGAGATCGACCCACGCGGTCTCGGCGAGGTCCACCTTGGTGATGACGATCACCCCCGCGCCGACGCCGAGCATCCGGAGGATCTCCAGATGCTCGCGTGTCTGCGGCATGACCGAGTCATCGGCGGCAACGACCAGCACGGCCAGGTCGATGCCGCACGATCCGGCGAGCATGTTTCGGATGAACCGCTCGTGTCCCGGCACGTCGACGACGCCAAACCGCTGGCCGCCGATCTCGAGGTGCGCGAATCCCAGCTCGATCGAGATGCCCCGCTGCTTCTCCTCGGCGAGCCGATCGGTGTCGATGCCGGTGAGCGCACGAACGAGCGCCGTCTTGCCGTGATCGATGTGACCGGCGGTGCCGAGGATGAGCGGACGGGTGGACACGGACGGATTCTACGGGGGCGGACGCGGACGCGGACCCGGACCCAGACGCGGACCCGGACACGGACGCGGACACGGACACGGACACGGACGCGGGGCCGTCAGCGCGAACGCGCCGATCGCACAAACGCCCGACCCAACCTGCCCGAGGCGGCACGACGCCGCCGGTCCCCGCGCAGCCTGCACCCGCCGGAGGCGGTTCGAAAAATAGTCCGAACCCACGCCGAAACATCCAGACGCCAGGTGAGCAGGATGCGGGCGGTGTATTTGGGCGCTCCGCCGTCCTGTGCTTCGCCGCAGGATGCGGCGGAACACGCTGAGGTCGGTTGCGCGCCGGACGACGCAGCGTTCAGCGAACAACCAACTGAGGCCGAGGGCGGCACGACGCCGCCCGTGGCTGCGCGGGTCGTCCGGCGGTCACCGGTGTGCGACACGGACGCAAACGCGCGATGAACGCCCATCGCGCAACCCGACCCAACCTGCTCGAGGCGGCAGGACGCCGCCGGTCCCCGCGCAGCTCCTGCCGCCGGGTGGCGGCACATAGACAGTCATACCCACGCTGAACCATCCAGACGCGAGCCCGCATGGATGCGGGCGGCAAGATTGGGCGCCCGGGCCGGCTTGTGCCTCGCCGCAGGATGCGGCGGATCGCGCGTGGGTCGGTTCTGCGCCGGACGACACCGCGTTCAACGTGCGGTCAACTGAGGCCGAGGGCGGCAGGACGCCGCCCGTGGCTGCGCGGGTCGTCCGGCGGTCACCGGTGTGTTTGCGCGGTCCGCGATCCCACCCTACCGCACCACCAACGCCACATCCCGCGCCGCCTCCACCGACCCGACCACGCACGCCTCGTCGAGCCCCGCCGACTTGCACGCCGCCAGCACCGGCTCCACGGTCGATGGAGGCATGGCCAGGAGCAGACCGCCGGACGTTTGCGGATCGAACAGGAGCGGGAGGTTGGAGGAGTCCGACGCGGCGTCGATCTGCAGGAACGGCTCGACGTGTGTCCGGTTGGTGGCGTTGGCGCGGGTGAGGTGTCCACCGTCGATGGCGTCGGCGACGCCGGGCAACGCGGGAAGGTGTTCCAGGTGGAGGACGAGCGTCACGCCGCTCGCGTGCGCCATCTCGCCGGCGTGGCCGGCGAGACCGAATCCCGTGATGTCGGTCGCACCCCGCACGCCGTGCGTTACCGCGGCTTCGGCCGCAACGCGGTTCAGCGTGATCATGCTCGCCGTGGCCGCGGCCAGGGCCCCGTCGGCGTCCTTGCCCGCGCGGGCGGCGGTCGCGATGAAACCGGTGCCCAGCGGCTTCGTCAGAACGAGCAGATCGCCGGCCCGCGCGCCGCGGTTCGTCATCATGCGGCTCGGATCGACCGTGCCGGTCACGGACAGCCCGTACTTCACCTCCGCGTCGCGGACCGAGTGCCCCCCCACGATGACCGCGTCCGCCGCCTGCACCCGTTCGGCCCCGCCCCGCAGGATCTCCCCCAACACAGACAGATCAAGGTCCTTGTCGGGAAAGCCGACCACGTTGAGCGCGGTCCGAGGTTGCGCCCCGGTCGCGTAGAGATCGCTGAGCGCGTTGGCGGCCGCGATCTGACCGAAGACGAACGGATCGTCCACGATCGGCGGGAAGAAGTCGACGGACTGCACGATGGCCAGGTCGTCGGCGAGGCGATAGACCCCGGCGTCGCTGAAGTGTTCGGCGCCGACGAGCAGATTCGGGTCCGTGAACGAGGGAAGGTCTTGCACCAACTGTGCAATCGCCTGAATCGGCAGCTTGCCGGCTCAACCCGCGCAGGATCCGTAGTCGAGAAGACGCTTCTTGCGTCCGAAGGCCATGGTCGTAGACTCCAGCCGCATGCTATCGCGTCGCCCGCGTCTGGGGTGGGAGTGGAACGCCCCGCGGGGGAAGCGGTTGAAGGGATCGAGCGGAGAACACCATGAAACAGCACGCACTCGGACATCACCATGCGGCGCCCGGCCGCGGGACGGCGTGGGGGCTCGTGGCCGGCGCTGGCCTCCTGCTCGCGGCAGCAGACATGGCCGCCGCCGACCCGCCGCGGCTTGCGGTCGGCGAGCCCTTCCCCGACCTCGTGCTGCCCCTGCTCGACGGCGAGCCGTGCTCGGTCGCCGACTACCGGGGCCAGAAGCTGATCCTGCACGTCTTCGCATCGTGGTGAGCGGGTTGTCGTCGACACGTGCCCGGGTGGCACGAAGCAACCAAGACGCTCCAGGCCGACGGCGCCATCCAGATGATCGGCATCGTGCAGGAGCAGCACCCTGATCGCGCGCGGCTGTTCATGCAGTGGAAGGAGATGGGCTGGCCGGTCCTCGTCGACGCCCTGAACCAGCTCGAGGTCGAGGTCGTGCCGATCACGATGTTCATCGACGAAGAGGGGATCATCCGCTCCATGCGTCCTCCCCGCCGCGGCATGGCCGAAGCCGCGGCGGCCTTCGCGGCGGAAACCGAACCCGCTGCCCCGGTGGCGTCCGACCCGCCCGCGGCGACGAGCCGCCCCGTCTCCGAGCTGCTGTCGCCCCCCGGTCGCGACGCCGATACCGAAGCGTGGCGTCGGTACGGCCTTGCCCTCGTCGACTTCGCCCCGCCGGAGCGTCTGGACGAAGCCGTGCGGGTGCTGGGGCGTGTGTTGCAGATGAACCAGGATGACGGCCTGACGCGATTCCAGCACGGCGTGGCCCTCCGCCGCCGCTACGAATCGCCCGCCGGACGCCCCGGCGACTTTCAGGCGGCGATCATCTCGTGGACGGCCGCGCTCGACGCGAACCCCAACCAGTACATCTGGCGTCGACGCATCCAACAATACGGCCCGCGATTGGAGAAGCCCTACCCGTTCTACGACTGGGTCGAGTCGGCGACCGCGGCCATCCGGGCCCGTGGGGAGGAGCCGGTGCGTCTCTCGGTGAGACCCGGTGACGCGGAGATCGCGCGGCCGGCGCGCGACTTCGACGCCTCGAGACCGGCAACCGGAAGCGATCCGGAGGGTCGGGTCACGCACGATGAGCTGTTCGTCGCGGCCGAGGTGACGGTCGTTCCGCCCGAGGTCGATCCGGGCCAAACGGTGCGGGTGCACGTCACGATGCACCCCAACCGCGTCATCGACGCGCACTGGAACAACGAAGCGGAGCCGTTGATGCTCTGGATGACACCGCCGGAGGGCTGGGCGATCGACGAGCCGCAAGTGACCTTCGCCAACGCGTCGACCGCGGTATCGAACGAGTCCAGGACGCTCGAATTCGAGCTGAAGGTGCCCGCCGATTCGCCGGGCGGGGTCACGCTCGTGCGTGGCTACGCGCTCTACAACGTCTGCGAGGGCGCCGATGCCACCTGCCTGTATCGCCGCAAGGAGGTGGTGGTGCCGGTGCGGGTATCCGGGGCCCCGGTCAACAAGCCGGGACCGTTCACCCCCCGGGGGACGCCGGGGGGCGGGTGAATCGCCCTTTCTCGCGACGCCAGTCTTCCGGTGAGCGGGTCATCCACGGTTCGAGGTCGACGCCCAGGCCGTCGGCCACGCGGTTGATGTAGTTGAAGTACGACACGACCTGCGTGGCGACGGTGATCTGCTCGTCGGTCAAACCGTGTTGCCGGAGGCACTCCGTGTCCCCGGCGTTCATCGCGCCCGGAGTGAGCGTCAGCTTGACCGCGAAGTCGCACAACGCGCGATCATCCGCGGGCAAATCAGCGTCGCGGTAGTCGAGGATGAGCCGCTCCGCCAACGCCGTGTTTCCGGACTCCCGACCGAAGTCCCTGGCATGAGAGAGCGTTCAGTAGAAGCAGTCGTTCACGTTGCTGACGACGGTGGCAAGCATCTCCCGCCGGCTCGCCGACAACGCGTTCCTGGACTTCATGATCGAGATGTAGAACTGCATCGACGCGTCCGTGGAGCGGGCGTCGAGGCTCATCACCTTGATGATGTTGGCCACCTCGCCCGCGCGGCGGCGGCCGGCTTCGTAGAGCGCGGCGATGGGGCCGGTCGCGTCCGCCTCTTCGATCTGACGCACGAAGGCCATCGTCTTCTCCCGCCCGGCGTCTGTTCGGGTCCCCGGTCGGACCCCCACGCGGGGCACCACGCAACGAAAGAGAGCCCGCCGGGCCGGCGGGCTCTGGTGCTCGAAAAAGCACCCCGTAGGGGACTCGAACCCCTGTTACCGGGATGAGAACCCGGCGTCCTAGGCCACTAGACGAACGGGGCGTCGTGGTGCGATCTTACCCCGGGAAGGGCCTCGGTCAACCGCCGACACCGACGCGGGCCGCCGGTCACGGGTGCGCCAGCCGCCATCTGGTAGCATGTCGCCGTTCGGCCCGGTCGCGTGAAAACGCGGCCGAAGGAGGTTTCGCATGCTGCCAAAGATGCCCCCCCGACCGGGGTCGCTGGGGTTCTTGTACGTGCCCCCCTATCGGATCCAGGGGATCAGCGTCGCCGGCGAGCAGACGGTCATCCAGATCCCGGAATTGGATGTCTGCTTCGACATCGGTCTGTGCCCGCGTATCGCCCTGGCCTCCCCCTACATCGCCCTGAGCCACGGTCACATGGACCACCTCGGGGGGCTCCCGTACTACTTCAGCCAGCGGATGTTCCAGCGGATGGGGGTCGGCACCTGCGTCTGCCACCCCGCCCTCGAGAAGCCGCTGCTGCGGATGATGCAGGCCTGGGTGGACCTCGAGGAGCAGCGAACCCCACATCATGTGGTTGGTCTCGCGCCCGACGACCAGATGGAGATCAAGAACAACATCTTCCTCCGAGCGATCGCGGTGAGCCACACGGTCCCCGCCCTCGGCTTCGCGATCATCGAGCGTCGCAGCAAGCTCAAGGAGGAGTTTCACGATCTGCCGCAGGAGAAGCTGCGAGAGCTGAAGAGCAGCGGCGTTGAGATCACTCGCACGCTCGAGATCCCGCTCGTCGCGTACACTGGCGACACCGAGCTGGGCCCGTTCCTGTACCGCGACGAGTTTGCCCGCGCCAAGATCGTGATCTCCGAGTGCACGTTCTTCGAGCGTGACCACAAGAACCGCGCCAGCGTCGGCAAGCATCTTCACATCGGCGATCTTGCGTCGCTGCTCCCCGCGTGGGAAGCTGAAGCGGTCATCCTCACGCATCTGTCGCGTCGAACGAATCTGGTGCACGCGCGCGAACACATCGCGAAGCATGTTCCCGAAGAGGAACTGCCGCGCGTCCACGTCCTGATGGACCACCGAGCGAACCGTTTGCGTTACGAAGCGCAAACCGCGGCGGTCAATGAACATTCGGCGTGTTGACGTGTCTCGTGACTTGCTGCATTCGTAGTTGACGGTTGGTGGACGTCGCTCTACATTGCCCGCGTTGCCAGTTTGAACACGCACGTTCATCATCTGCAATTTGCAATCGGCACGACGAGCAGGTGATTTCGTGCAAGGTGGTTGGTGGGACGATCGCCGGCTGACAACACCCAACATTTGATCGCGAACGTCATCGAGAACGATCACGGCGGCCGAGATGTCAACCGATTGGTTCAGGGGGGCGAAATGACCGTGATGGCGCGACCGGACCCGGAAGTCAAGGACGCACTGCTCACACACCTGCGTCGCCATCACCCGGCGTTGTGCCGGCATTGGTTCGATGACATCGAGCCTCTTGACGTGTCGGGCGGCACGCTTCAACTGCTCGTGCGGGAGACGGTGCAGCTGAAGTACCTTCGTCGCTGCTGTCTCGATCAGTTCACCGAAGCGGCGCAGGCCGTCACCGGCCGCCTGCTCGCCGTCCGTTTCGTCGGTGAGGGCGAGTTTTCCGAGGAAACCGCGACCCCGGGCGCTCCGACCAGCGGTCTGGCGCCATCGCAGATCGAGCTGGCCGGGCTGGATGAGGACATGCTTCTCAGCCCCGACTACTCCTTCGAGAACTTCGTCATGGGACCGGGCAACCGCCTCGCCCATGCCGCGGCGATCGCCGTCGCGCGGAAGCCCGGGAAGGCGTACAACCCGTTCTTCATCCACGCGAGCGTCGGCCTCGGCAAGACCCACCTGCTCCAGGCGATCTGCCAGACCGCCATGCGGGACAACCCACGGCTCACGCTGTACTACACCTCGTGCGAAGGATTCATGACGCAGTTCATGGAGGCGGTTCGTGCCGGCAAGATGTCGAGCTTCCGCCACCGTTTCCGGAATGTCGACATGCTCGTCATCGACGACATCCATGACCTCTCCAAACGCGATCGCACGCAGGATGAATTCTTCCACACGTTCAACAGCCTGTATCAGGCATCGCGTCAGATTGTGCTGTCGTCCGATGCTCCGCCCAACGAGATCCCGGATCTCGAAGAGCGTCTGACCAGCCGATTCAACTGCGGTCTCGTCGCCCACATCGACAAGCCCTGCTACGAGACGCGGGTCGAGATCGTCAAGAGCAAAGCCGCGCTCCGGAGTCTCCGGCTGCCGGAGGACGTTGCCAGCTACGTCGCCTCACGCATCGACACGAACATCCGCGAGCTCGAAGGCGCGATCAACAAGCTCCAGAACCACGCGATGGTGGGGCAGGAGCCGCTCGACCTCAAGCTCGCGCAGAAAGTGATCGGGGAGCAATCGGCGCCCACCCGCTCCCAGCATCCGACGATCCAGCAGATCATCGACGCGATCATCCAGTACTACGACGTCAAGCTCACCGACTTGCTGTCCAAACGGCGACACAAGTCGATCGCGTTGCCCCGTCAGGTGGGTATGTGGCTCGCGCGCAAGCACACCCGCTACAGCCTCGAAGAGATCGGCGGCTACTTCGGCGGTCGCGATCACACGACCGTGATGCACGCGATCAAGGCGGTCAACACGAAACGCCAGGGCGATGCCGCGCTCGACCACGACGTGAGCCGGCTCGAGCAACAGATCACCGCCGGCCACGCAACGCCGGGTGTGGCGTCGGGGAACTGAGCCCGCCGCCGGCCCCCCTCACGCCCCGCCCTCACGCCCGCCCGCTCCGGCGCTCGCCCCTCGCACCCCAGCAGACGACGAACGAACCCTCGCCCGACGGGTTCGGGAAGGACGCCGCTTGTCGCGTCGCGTCGGCGTTACGCCTCCCGCGCAACCGACAGCTGGTGTGGGAAACCTGACGCCCTTGCCCACTCCGCGTACGCCGAACCTGGGGTCAGGAGGCCCGAAACCGCAAGCGCAACCCGCCCCGCGGCAAGTCGGGAGACAGGCACGTCGCAGGCGGCGACGCTCAGGCTCAGGTAGATGGAAGGTTGCTCGCGTCGGGAAACCGTCGTATCCCGCGGCGAAGCCTACCGTTACGGTGTGATCGCCCGAAGTGTGCACAAAGCGCCAGGCCTTACTACGACGATGATGATGAAAGATCTCTCCCTTCATATCTCTTATGCGGTGGTCCATCCCACCCCGGAGCCAGACCAGCGGCCCCGACCACCTGTACGCCCTGTGGATAACCCCTTGACAGGCGAGGCGACCACGAGGTCCGTTCGGTGGTCAGACCAACAACCATCGCGGCCTATACTCGCTCCGTTCCAGGGCACCCGTCCTTCGAACCGACGGTAGTGATTGAGATCCGACCCCCTGCCACGGAGGAGCAGCGATGACCGATCCGCTGGAAGCCAAGAGCACTGCCCCCACCGCCGACCCCGATGCGGCGGTCCGCGAGGTGACCGCCGCCTACGAGCGGATCGCCGAGCAGGTTCACACCGTCGTCGTGGGCCAGGACGAGGTGCTCGACGAGCTGCTCACCACCCTCTTCTGCGGCGGTCACGCCCTGCTCATGGGTGTCCCCGGGCTGGCGAAGACGCTCCTGATCTCGACGATCTCACGCACGTTGAGCCTGGGCTTCTCCCGGATCCAGTTCACGCCGGATCTCATGCCCTCGGACATGACCGGCACGGAGGTCATCGAGGAGGACAAGGCGACCGGAGCGCGGGAATTGCGCTTCGTGAAGGGGCCGATCTTCTCGAACGTGATCCTCGCCGACGAGATCAACCGCACGCCGCCCAAGACACAGGCGGCCCTGTTGGAAGCGATGCAGGAGCGTCAGGTGACCGCCGGCGGTGTTCGGCATCCGCTCCCGAGCCCGTTCTTCGTGCTCGCGACGCAGAACCCGATCGAGCAGGAAGGCACGTACCCGCTGCCCGAGGCGCAGCTCGACCGGTTCATGTTCAACATCCTCATCGACTACCCCACCGAAGAGGAGGAGATCCAGATCGTCCAGCAGACGACGGCGATCCAGGAGGTCAGCCTGACCCCGGTGCTGTCCGGCGATGACGTTCTGCGAATCCAGAGCCTCGTGCGTCAGGTGCCGGTGGCGGACCACGTCGTTCGGTACGCGCTCCAGATCACACGCTCCACCCGCGTGCGGGAAGCGAGCGAGAAGCCGGAGGTCGTGCGTGACTACGTCGCGTGGGGCGCCGGTCCGCGGGCGAGCCAGTACCTCATCCTCGCCGCCAAGGCGAAGGCGATTCTCTCGGGGTGCACGCACGTCATGCCCGAGCACGTGAAAGCCGTGGCCCTGCCCGTGATGCGGCATCGGATCATCACGAACTTCAACGCCGAGGCAGACGGCGTCACCACCGACGACATCGTGCAGCGGCTCATCGATGACACCCCGATCGACACCGCCGACGCTGCCACCACCCGGCAGATGGACGCGGTGATGCGATAGAGAGGCGTGCCACGCATGGCCGACGGCTCAGCAGTCAGAGCAGAGAACTATTTGGCGCCCGAGACGCTTGCGCAGCTCGCACCATTCGAGCTGCGCGCGAAGATGATCGTCGAGGGCGTGATGAGCGGCATGCATCGCTCGCCCTACCAGGGCATGGCGGTCGAGTTTGCCCAGCACCGGCAGTACGTTGCCGGTGACGACCCGAAGCATCTGGACTGGAAGGTCTTCGGCCGCTCCGACAAGCTCTACATCAAGCAGTACCAGCAGGAGACCAACCTCGACGTGGTGCTGCTCGTCGACGCCTCCTCGTCGATGCGGTACGGCACGCTCGAGGTCAAGAAGGACTGGGGCGGAACGACCGCGAGCGATCGCGTCGGCCGGTGGACGAAGTTCGATCACGCCACGGCGCTCGCCACCGCGATGTCGTACCTCTGTCTTCATCAGCAGGACCGCGTCGGCGTGGTCGTGTTCGCCGATGATGTGCGCACACTGATCAAACGCTCCAGCTCGCAGGGGCAGTGGCGGCGTATCGTGGGCGCCCTGCGTTCGGAGCCGGTGGACGCGCCCACGAATCTCGCCAAGGTCGCCGACCAGGTGCTCGGGAAGATCAACAACCGCGCGTTGTTCATCATCATCTCCGATCTCTTCGAGACGCCGGAAGCGATCCGCCAGGCCCTCGCCCGGTTCCGCCACCGCCGCCACGACGTCGTGCTGCTCAACACGCTCGACCGGCAGGAGATGCAGTTCGACTTCACGCAGCCGGCGCCCTTCGAGGGGCTGGAGAACGAGGGACGGATTCGCGTCGATCCCCGTGCGTTGCGTGAGGCGTACCTCGAGTCGCTCAGCGCGCATCTGAGCGCCGTCGCCCGCACCGCGCTCGGCTTCGGCTTCGACTACCACCGCGTGGACACCCACGAGTCGGTCGGCCCGCCGCTCGCGTACCTGCTCGCCCGCCGCAGCGCGTTCCTCAAACGGAGCAAGGCGGGATGAACCGATGCCCCTTCCGCTGCGAGAGAACGCTCAGACGGGACGTGCGCCCATGAGCTTCCTCACGCCTGCGCTCGCAATCGCCGGGGTCATCGCCACGGCGGTCCCGATCCTCATCTTCCTTCTCTGGCGGCAACGCCGGACCCCCGTCCAGTGGGGCGCGATGCGGTTCCTGATGGAGGCGTACCGGAAGCACCGCCGCCGTCTCCGGATCGAGCAGATCCTGCTCCTCGCGGTGCGTTGCCTGATTCTCGTGGTGCTCGGCGCCGCCCTCGCCCGTCCGCTGCTGGAGGGCACCGGGGTCCTCGATCCGGGCGGCGGCCGCGTCGTGTACTTCGTCGTCGACGACGGCATGGCCGGGCGTCTGGAAGACGCCGACGGTGCGCCCGTGCTCCAGCGTCACGTCGCCACGGCCCGGGAGATCATCACCGCACTCGACCCCGGCGACCGCGTGGGGCTGATCACGACCGCACGACCGGCCCGCCTCGTCTTGAGCCCGCCGTCGACCGATCATCGCGCCGTGCTGCAACTGCTCGACGGGTTGCAGGCGCAGGCCGCGCCGACCGACCTCGGCGGCGCCGTCGACCGGCTCGCTGGCGCCCTCGGTGACATCGAAGACGACCTCGATCAGGTCTTCGTCTATCTGCTGAGCGAGTTCCGACTCGGCTCGGCCTCGCTCGACGACGCACTTCCCGCCTCGCTCAAGCCGTTCTCGGAACGCGTGACGTTCCTGTACACGACCCCCGCCACCGATCCGGCGGCCAACGTGCAGGTGACGGCCGTCGATCCGGCCCGCGCGCTCATCCTCCCCGACGCGCTCGACGGGTCCGGGCAGATCACGGTTCGCCTCGCCCGCCAGGGCGGCGCGCTCGCCCGCGACGTGACGCGGGTGCGTCTGGAGGGCGACGCGCTCGGCGCCGTGGAACCCCGCGTCGTGAACTGGGCGCCCGGTCAGAGCGAAGCGAGCTGCCAGTTCATCCTCGACCTCGGGGCGATCGGCGATGCCGAAGCCGGCGTGACCGCCCGCATCGACGACGATGCGCTCGACGCGGACAATACGCGTCACACCGTGCTCGCCCTGCGGCAGCAGGTCCGGCTCGTGCTCATCGACCGCCGCAGCTTCGGCTTCGAGCCGTCGCTGGAACGGATGACGTCGGGTCAGTGGATGCAACGCACGCTCGCTCCCACCGACCTGGCCCCGCTGGAAGCGATCACGGTGGAGCCCGCTGCGCTCGATCTCGCCGACCTGCGCACCGCCGACGTGGTGCTGCTGCCGCGTCCCGATCAGCTCGCCGACGACGGTTGGCCGCTCCTTCGGCGGTTCGTCGAAACGGGTGGTCTGCTCATCGTGACGCCGCCGGAAGAGCTGAACGTCCATCAGTGGACGGACGCCTTTCGCACCAAGCTCGGAGTCGACTGGCCCATCGCCCGCGAGGTGCGGGAGCTGACGCCGCCGGTCGGCCTCGCCCTGGAGCAGCCCGCGTCAAGCCTCCTGCGCATGATCTCCAGCGAGCTTGGCGAGCTGGCCCGGCCCGTCCTCTTCGAACGCGTGCTGCCGGTCGCGACCACGCCGTCGCAGGGTGAGGTGATCCTCGAGCTCGCCGACGGCACGCCCGTGATGATCGCGGGCATCCCGGCGCCCCGCGACGCCGCCGGTGCGGCCCGGGCCGGAGGTCTCGTCGTCTATCTCGCGGCCGCCCCGCAGCTGGACTGGACGAACCTGCCGAGCAAGCCGTTCATGGTGCCGCTGTTCCAGGAGCTGGTGCGGCAGGGGCTGAGCCTCATCCGGGCGGCGCATCCGATCGAGGTCGGTGGCCGTCGCTCGCTGCTCGTCGGTCCCGCGGCCTCGACCCTCATCGATCCGGTCGACGAACGCATCGGGCTCGATGATCAGAACCGCCCGGCCCGACCCCTGTCCGAAGCGGGGCTCTACGCCGTCGTCGATGGCGCCGGGCAGCCGATCGGCACGCTCGCCGTCAACGTCGACCCGGGCGCCGGACGCACGGATCCGCAGTCGCCCGCCGCGGTCGGCGAGTGGCTCGCCGGCGCCGCGTCGTGGCGTCCCATCGATCCGGCCCAGGCGACCGTCGACCTCGAACGCGCCGAAGGCGTCTCGCCCCTGGCGGGCTGGCTGCTCGCGGCGTTGTTGACACTCCTGGTCATCGAGCTGCTGCTCGCACGGTGGTTCAGCCACGCGACCCGTGTCGGGACCGGCGGGGTGAGCCGTGGTCTGCAAGGCTCGATGCACGATCGCGACGTCGCGGTGGGAGGTGCGACGTGAACAGCCCGTTCGTCCGCTGGCTGCTCGACCTGGAACGGATCCCCGCGAACGCCGATGATCTGCGTCTGGTCTGGGAACACCCCCTGCCGGCGTGGCTGGTGGTCTTTCTCGTCATGATGCTCGCCGCGCTCGCGGCCTGGAGCTACTCGCGTCTTGCCGGCGGCCGGCTGACGCGGGGTCTGCTCGCCGGCGCCCGGTTCGTCGTGCTGCTTCTTGCGTTGACGTTGCTCCTGGGCCCCGTGCTCGAGCTTCCGCGGGAGACGGTCGAACCGGATTGGGTGATGATCCTCGCCGACCGCAGCGCGTCGATGACCATCGCCGACGCCCCGGGTCGGGTGACCCGCAACGAGCAGCTCGAAGAGCTCGTGCGGGTCAATACGCCCACTTTCGATCGCCTCGCCGCGGATCGCCAGGTGCGGTGGCTCGGCTTTCACGCCGGCGCCTTCAACCTCGACGCGGCGACCGCGCCGCCGGATTCGTCGCGTGTCGACGTCACCACGCCGCTCGACTTCGGGCCGCCCGACGGGCAACGCACGAACCTCGCCGCCGCGCTCGGTCAGGCATTGCAGCGGGCCGCCGCGCGACCGGTGAGCGGTCTGGTCGTGCTTTCCGATGGACGCACCGCCGATCCGCCCGATCGCGCCGTGCTGCGCCGGCTGCAGGCGGAGGCGATCCCGGTGTTCGTCGTTCCGCTCGGCTCACCCGAGGCCGTGGGCGATCTCGCGTTGCGTCGAGTCGACGTGCCCCGCCGCGCGTTCGTCCGTGACAAGGTTCCGGTCGTCGTCGAGGTCGATCATTTCGGCGGCGAAACCGCGCTCGGAGGTGCCGTGGTGCTGGTCGACGACGCGACCGGTGCCGAGCTCGACCGCGTCGAGCTGCCCGAGGGGGGCGAGACCGACCGGGTGACGCTCACCGCCGAGCCGGCGCTCGCCGGCGAGACGCAGTGGCGGGTCGTCATCGAGACCGGCGCGCCCGACCTCATCCCCGAAAACAACATCAAGCCGATCCTCATCGAGCTCGTCGACCGGCCGCTCCGCGTGCTGTACGTCGAGGGCTACCCGCGGTGGGAGTATCGCTACCTCAAGAACCTCCTGGTCCGCGAGAAGTCGATCGAGTCGTCGGTGATGCTGCTCTCCGCCGACCGCGATTTCGCGCAGGAGGGCAACCAGCCCATCACGCGGCTTCCCCGGTCGCCGGAGGAGCTCGCGCGGTACGACGTCGTGATTCTGGGCGACGTGCCGGCCGGATTCTTCAACGCCGACCAGCTCGACATGATGCGGAATCACGTCGCGGACCGCGGCGCGGGACTGCTCTGGATCGGCGGCGAGCGTTCGACGCCATCCAGCTACGCCGGCTCGACGCTGGCCGACCTGCTGCCCATGGGCGGCTCGCTGAAACTTCCGGCGATCGGTCACGGCGTCACCATCAAGCCGACCGAGCTCGCCGAGCGGCTCGGCGTGCTGCGTCTCGTGACCGCAGACGGCGCGGGGTGGCCGGCGTCGCTGCTGGATCCTTCGTACGGCTGGTCGTCTCTCTACTACACGCAGCGGATCAACCCCGCTCGTCTGAAAGCCACGGCCGAGGTTCTCGCCGAGACGGTGCAGCCCGTGGACGGCGCGCCGAGTCCGGTCGTCGCGCACATCCGGTACGGAGCGGGGCAGTCGATCTACGTGGCCACCGACGAGATCTGGCGTTGGCGGTACGGCCAGGGCGAGCTGCTGCCGGACCAGTTCTGGATCCAGATGATCCGGATGCTCGGTCGCGAGAGCCTCACGACCGCCGGCGCGCGGGCGGTGCTGGACGTGCGGCCCCGGCGGCTGGAGATCAACCAGCCGATGCGTGTCGATCTCCAGCTCCTGGACGCGCAGCTCACCGAGGATCGCCGCGCGTCGGTCGCCGCCGTCCTCGAGACCGAAGACGGTCAGACGCTCGCGGATCTGGAGCTGCGTCGCGTGCCCGGCTCGGGTCACCGGTTCGCCGCGACCTACCTGCCCGAGGTCTCCGGCTCGCTGCAGGTGCGTCTGAGCGACCCGACCCTCGGCTCGCTCGCGTTGCGGGCACCGGTGGAGGTCTACGCCCCCGACGACGAGCTGCGGCGGCCCCAGACCGACCACGGCACGCTGGCCCATCTGGCCGCGGCGACCGGCGGCCGGGTCCTCGCCCCGGACGAGCTGGCGGCATTGCCCGAACTTCTCCCGAACCGATCCGTCCGGACCATCAACCCGCTCCGCGAGCGGATCTGGAACACCCCCCTGGCGTTCATGCTCGTGCTTCTCGCCCTGACCGCGGAGTGGGTCGGGCGGAAGGTCGTGCGTTTGATGTAAGACGGACCTGCCGCGGTCGTTCCTCATGTGGATCGCGGACCGGGTCGGAGCCCGGGCGGCTCGTCGTGCGCCCGGAAAGCCTTTTCCAGGCAACCAGGCCGGACCGATAGGAGTAGAGAAAAGCGCATGAAGGCCATCCTCAGCGAACTCGAGCGGCTTCGGCGACGCAGCCGGATCCTCCTGTGGTCCCAACGGATCTCGGTGGTCCTCGCCGGTGTGATCGCGGTCGTCGCGGGGCTCGTGCTGGTTGATTACACCCTCCGTCTGCCGAGCGCCGTCAGGCTGCTGCTGCTGCTCGGCGGTCTCGCCGGGCTCGGGTTCGCCGTCCATCGCTACCTGCTCGTCGCGTTCCGCTTCAAGCCGACGCTGACGCAGCTTGCGTTGCGGGTGGAGTCGGCGTTGCCCGCCCTCCGCGGCCGGCTCGCCTCGAGCGTCGAGTTCGCGATGGCGGGCGTCGACCAGACGAACCCGCTCGCGTCCCGCAGCGTGCGGGAAGCGCAGCGTCGGCTGGCCGGCGATTCCGTGGGCCAGATCGTGAGCCCGGGCCGCACGACGCGTGACCTCGGGTTGCTCCTCGTCGTCGTCGCCGGGGCGGCGCTCCTCGCCTTCGCGAACCCCGCGCTCGCCCGCACCGGTCTCTCGCGGTTGCTTCTTCCCTACGGCACCGCGCAGTGGCCCGCCCGCACCGCCGTGGCGTCGCTCATGCACGAGGTGCTCGAACGCGACGGCGTGCATCCGCGGGGTCAGGTGCTGCCGCTTCGCGCCCGCAATCTGACCGACGACACACCCGAGGGTCGGGTCGACGTGCGGTACCGGCTCACCCGCGACGGCCAGGCGGAAGCGTGGCAACGCGTCGTGCTCACCCACCAGGGTGACGGGGTCCACGAGCGGCTCGTCGACACCAACGCCGAACGCATCGAGCTTTCCTTTGCGACGGAAGATGCGGTCACGCCGGCCGAGACGATCAACCTCGTACCGCCCCCGGCGGTCGATCGCGCCACGCTCCGCGTGACCCCACCCGCCTACGCCGGCGCCCGCGTCGCGCCGCTGACCGCCGATCTGGGCCCCGGTCTCGACGAGCGGGCGGTGACCGAGCGTCCCAGCCTCATCGGATCGAACGCGCAGCTCGAGTTGACGATGAACAAGCGGCTGCCGGTGCCGGCGGTCGAGTCCTGGCTGCGCACGCTCTTCGCGCTCGACACGGCTCCGGCGGCCGGGTTGCCGCGGTTCGAGGATCTCACCGGACCCGCGGACGACGTGAGCCGCTGGGGGATCTCGTGGACGCTGACCGCCACCCGCACGCTCGCGGTCACGCTCACGGACGACGTCGGACTCCACAACGCCGAGCCGATCACGTACCGCATCGAGGTGGCGGAGGATCTGCCGCCGAGCGTCACGATCACCGAACCCGAGAATGACGAGGCGGTGCTCCCGCAGGCGCTCGTGACGCTCGCCGGGGAAGCCAAGGACGACGTCGGCATCGCTCGCATCGGTCTGGAGGCGGAGACCCGCCACGCCGGATCGGAAGCGACGGAGCCGATGGCGTTCGCCCCCGAACGCGTCGGCCAGTCCACGACCGCGACGATCGAGGCCGCCCTCGACCTTGCCGACTACGAGCTTTCGGAAGGCGACGTCGTCTTCGTTACCGCCGTTGCCCGCGATGTCTTCGACCTCGACGGCCGGACGCACGAGCCCGTGCGATCACCGGTGCGGCGGCTGGTCATCATGAGCGAGCTCGACTTCGTCGCGCAGCTCCGCCGCCAGCTCTCCGCCGTCCGGCAGAACGCGATTCGCATCGAAGCGTTGCAGTCGGAGCTGCAGGACGATCTCGCCGAGCACGGCCGGCAGCCCGGCCAGCGTCGCGCGCAGGCGGAGCTCGGCAACCGCGTCGCCCAGCAACGCGACACGGTCGACGATCTGGAGCGGCAGATCGATCAGAACCGGCTCGAGGATCAGCAGCTCGAAACGCTGCTCGACCAGTCGCGTGACCTCCTCGACCACGCCGGACGCGCCGCGAACCGCGCCGTCGAGGCGCTCGATCGCGCCGCGGCGTCCCCGCCGGATGACGCCGACGATCCCGATGGCGACACGCCGGAGGGTCCCGACGGCGAGACGCCCGGGGATGCCGAGCAGGCCGAGGCCCAACGGGAAGCCGAGGAAGCGCAGCAGGAAGTGCGGGACGAGCTGATGGATCTCATCGAGCTCCTCGACCGCGACGAAGACACGTGGATCGTTCAGCGGCAGCTCGAGCTGCTCCGCGAGCAGCAGCAATCGCTCCAGGAAGACACCCAGTCGCTCGCCGAGGAGACGATCGGGCAGGCGTTGAGCGATCTCGGCGACGAGCAGCTGAGCGAACTCGATCGCATCGCCCAGCGGCAACGCGAGCTGCGGGACGAAGCGCGTCGGCTCATCGAGGAGATGCGGCGTCGCGCCCAGGCGATGGACGAGCTTGATCCGCAGGCGGCCTCCGGCATGCGCGCCGCGGCCGAGACGGGCGAGGAGCGCGAGGTCGACCGCGACATGGAAACGGCCGCCCAACGCGCGCAGCAGAACCAGCTTCAGAGCGCGGGCGCCGCGCAGCAGGCAGCGCAGCAGTCGCTCGACCGGATGCTCAATGACCTGGAAGAGACGCGGCAGGCCCGAGCCGAAGAGCTGCTTCGCCAGCTCGCGAGCCTGATCGAGTCGATCGATCGACTCATCGTCGTCCAGGAGAACGAGCTCATCGCGCTCGCGGGCGCCATCGCGACGGGCGACTTCGGCGGACGCGACCGCGCGATGATGCGTTTGAACCAGAACACGCAGTCGGTGGCAAGCGAAGCGCGGACCGCGGGCGCCGCGGCCCGACGCATTGCCCGCACCCTCGACCGTGCCGCCGACGCGCAAGGAGCCGCCATCACCGCGATCCGGCACGATCCGATCGAGCCGGAGGCGGCGACCGAAGCCGAAGAGCGTTCGCTGACGCTGCTCAAGGAAGCCAAGACGCTCGCCGAGGCGCTCGAGGAGCAGACCGAGCAGGATCAGGTCCAGGAGCAACGCGAGAAGCTCATCGAGGCCTACCGCGCGCTCGCCGAGAAGCAGACCGCCCTCCGCGAGCAGACGCTCACGCTCGCTCCGGCCGAAACCCTCAACCGTCGCCAACTGGTCGAGGCGCGTCGTCTCGGCAACGGCCAGCAGGAAGTCCGGACCGCGTTGTCGGACCTGGAATCGAACACGAGCGAGATTCTCGATTCGGAGATCTTCAGCTACGTGCACCGGCTCATGGACGGATGGTGCGAAACCGTCAGCGACGCGCTGTGGGAAGGCACCGTCGACACGCTCGTCACCGATCGCCAGCAGATGATCGCCGAGTCGATCGCACGGCAGATCGAGGCGCTCGAAGAGAGCGTCAGCCCGCCGGACGAGTTTGCCGCCGAAGATCAGCAGGACGGCGGCGGCGGCGGCGGATCCTCCGCGCCGCCGGTGTTGATTCCGCCCGTGGCGGAGGTCAAGCGTCTGCACGGCCTGCAAGAGCAGGTCTATCATGAGACACAGTCGATCGACCGACGCACCGATCTTTCGCCGGCCCAGCGTCGTCAACGGGTGCGTGAGCTCGGCTCGATGGAACGCGACCTGATGTCGCTCGGCGAGGCGATGCTCGAGGCTTTGCAGTCGGCGGGTGACGGCGCCCCGCCGCCGAATCCGCCACCTTCGCCCCCGGCGCCCCCCCCGACCCGAGACGAGACACCCGAGGGGACCGAGCCATGAGCATGACGCGTTCGACACTCGTGCCCGCCGTTGTCGCCACGTTCATCGTTGTTTCCCTCGGCGTCCTGCCGTGCGTTCACGCCGACGATCCTCCGGCGAAGCCGGTGCCGGCCACGCCGGATGATCCGCCGAAGGATTCACCGCCCAGCCTCGACGACCTCCTC
Organism: Phycisphaerales bacterium; assembly: GCA_013003065.1. Taxonomy (GTDB): domain Bacteria; phylum Planctomycetota; class Phycisphaerae; order Phycisphaerales; family SM1A02; genus JABDLI01. The sequence continues at coordinate 36,584 of JABDLI010000238.1, forward strand.
GGTCTCGACGAGGCCGAGACCGGCGACGACACGGAGGACGTCGCGGATCGCGCCGCCCAGGAAGAGCTCGAGCGTCGCCTGGCCGAAGAGCAGATCGGCGACGCCTTCACCGTCGCAATCGAGAAGATGGGCGCGATCGCCGAGCAGCTCGACGAGCAGTTCGACACGGGGCTCGGCACGCAGCGTTTGCAGGAAGAGGTGCTCGAAAAGCTCCAGTTCCTGCTCGAGCAGGCAAAGCAGCAGAAGTCGATGAACCAGTCGAGCTCGTCCAGCTCCTCCTCCCAGTCGTCGCAGCGTCAGCAGCAGCCCGGCAAGCAGCCCCAGTCGTCGCCCACCCCGCAGCAGGGCGAAGCGTCGACCGGCGACGGACAGGGTGGCTCGCCCTCCCGACGCGATGGAGACCTGAACCGCGTCCTCGAGGAATCGCGCACGGAGTGGGGCGCGCTGCCCGCCCGCGTGCGTGACATGCTTCTGCAGGGCCGCAAGGAGAAGTTCTCGAGCCTCTACGAAGAGATGACTCGCGAGTACTACCGGCGTCTGGCCGAGGAAGGCTCCTCATGACCCGCCTCCGACTGTCGTCCCTCGTCCTGATCGCGACCCTCTTCGGCGGGGTCACCGCGTGCGTCGCCGACGAACCCGCGGCCGCCGACCGCAGCGCCGAGAACAACCCGCTCGAGAACGAGATGCCCGAGGAGCTGGGCGTCGCCATCGACCGTGGTTTCACCTACCTCGTGAGCCAGCAGAACGCCGACGGCTCCTTTGGCCGCGGCCGCTACGGCAAGCACGTGGGCATCACCGCGTTGTGCGCGCTCGCATTCATGGCCGACGGCAACCTGCCGGGGCGGGGGCCGTACGGCGACCAGGTCGAGTCGGCGCTTCAGTTCGTCCTCGACCACGCCACGCACTCCGGTCTGCTCGCCGCCGAGACCTCGCACGGGCCGATGTACGGGCACGGCTTCGCTGCGCTGTTCCTCGGCGAGATCTATGGGATGAACCCGGACGACAAGCGGGTGCGGGACGCGCTCGTCAAGGCCGTCGACATCATCATCGGCACCCAGAACAAGGATGGAGGCTGGCGGTACAACCCGGTCCCCTACGACGCGGACATCTCGGTGACGATCTGCCAGATCATGGCGTTGCGATCGGCGCGAAACGCGGGCATCAAGGTGCCCAAGCAGACGATCGATCGCGCGGTCCAGTACGTGCGTGACTGTCAGAATGCCGACGGCGGCTTTCGCTACATGAAGCAGACGGGTGGTTCCGCCTGGCCGCGGACGGCGGCGGGGGTGGCGAGTTTGTTCTACGCCGGCATCTACGAGGACGACTCGATCGATCGCGGGCTCGAGTACCTCATGCGGAACGCCTTCCCGGGACGATCGTCGAGCGGGCAGGCCCACTTCTACTACGGTCACTACTACGCGGTGCAGGCGATGTACCTCGCCGGGGGCGAGAGCTGGCAGAAATGGTGGCCCGCGGTGTGGGAAGAGCTTCTCAAGAGACAGGCCAGCAACGGCGGGTGGCTCGACCACTACGCCGGTGGCGCGTATTCGTCCGCAATGAGCCTGATCGTCCTGCAAATGCCGAAGCGGTATCTGCCGATCTTCCAGAAGTAGGCAATGCTCGAACCGAACCGTCATCTCGCCCGGACTGCCGCCATTGCCCTGACGGGCCTCGCGATCGTCGCCGGCCCCGTGACGGCGGCGCCCGAGCCGTTCCTGCTCGTCGATCAGGATCTCTCCGTGCGGCCTATCGAGCTGCTCAGCGCGGGCGCCTACGGGCTCGAGATTCGCGACGCGGGGGGCGGACCGACCACGCAGGTGACGCTCGACGAGTGTCTCGCGCTGATCCGCCCCGACGGCTACCTGGCCCAGGATCCCGAATCCGATCCCCTCTCCGGCGACATGTTCGGCACGCTCGTCTTCGCCGACGGCGAACGGATGCCGGGCGTCATCTCCGGCGACGCGCCGCCCGATGCCGATGCGGTGGCGTGGGTGCACCCTCGGTTCGGGCCGATGCTCGTTCCGTTGGAGCGGGTGGCGGCGGCGAGCCTGCGACCCGGCGCGCCGATTCCCGAATCGGGGCAGCTCGACGTCGTCGCGCTCGCCAACGGCGATCAGCTCCAGGGGTTCATCGCCAGCGTCGGTGACCCGGTCGTGATCGAGGTCGGCGACGGCGTCGACGCGCATCCGGTCGAGATCCCGCTTGCACGAACGCGAGGGTTCGCGCTCGTCGCGCCGCGGATGCCCCCGACGGGCCGGCGGGTGTGGTTCAGCGACGGCACCGTGCTCGACACCCGCAAGCTTCAGGTGGGCAACGACGGCTACCTGCGGTTCGGTCTCGCCTGGCGGCCCGACGAAGGCGGCTTTGCGGCCCGCTTGAGCACGGTCTCGGCCGTCCTGTTCGACTCGGCCGGTCTGGTGCCGCTGGCGACGCTCGCGCCGGCGCGGGTCGAGCGCACCACGCCGCGGTACATCGTCCCCGGTCCGAAGGTCGACGATCCGGCTGCGCCGCTCGGTCTCGGCGCCGTATCGATTCGCGGACCGGTGCGGGTGCGGTACGCGTTGCCCGACAATTGCATTCGTTTCGCCGGCGAGGCGCAGCTTCCCTTTGGCGCGCGGCGGTGGGGCGACTATCAGCTCATCCTGCGTGACGACGACGCCGAGGTCTTCCGCGCCCGCCTGAACCGAGCGAACCCGAGCGTGCCGATCAACGTCACGCTGCGTGGTTCGGAGCTGACGATCGAGCTGGAGCAGGGCGCGTCGGGGCCGATCCAGGATCACGTCGTCCTGCGACGCGCGATGCTCCTCGTCGAATAGCCGGCATCGACTCAGGGCGCCACGGGCTCACCCATGTGCATGAGCGGCAGCGGCATCGGGCTGTCGCTGCTGAGGAAGTACATCTTCGCGGCGGGGTCCTGCGAGATCGCACGCAACGCTTCGATTGCCTGGAGCTGGATGTAGGCCGGGCTCTGGGCGATCGCGGCCGTGAGCATCTCGATCTTGTAGGCCTCCGCGTCGGCCAACACCCGCAACGTCATCGCTTCCTCTTCCGCCGCGCGGCGATCGGCTTCGGCCTTCTTGACGACCTGCTCGAACTCGGTCGCCTTCTTCTCGAGCTTCGCCTTCTCCTGCTCGGCTTCCTGCTCGGCCTGCTTCTTCTGCTCGATCTGCTGGACGAGACGAGCCGGGAGCGTGATCTCGCGGATGAGCACGTCCGACACCTCGATGCCGTTGGGACGCAGGTACTCACCCAGCCCATCCTTGAGCGATACCTGCAACTGTTGTTGCGTCTCCTCCAGGAAGAAGTCCTCCGCGCGTTTGATGCTCTTGCCCTGTTCGCGCAGCACGCTGCGGACCTTGGGGATCAAGTGGACCTCGACCGCCTGCTCGGTGGTGCCGGTCTCCGCGAGGATCGCGCTCGCCATGGCACCGATCAGCCGGTACTGCACCGAGACATCCACGGTGGTCGTGAGCTGATCCTGGCTGGGGACGCCGGCGGTTTCCTTGTGCGTCTTCTGGCGGGCGTCGTATTCGTGCCACTTGTAGAGCGGGTTGACGGGGAAGTGCAGCCCCGGTTCGTAGGCCTGTTCCTGGATCTTGCCGAACAGCGTCGCCACGGCAACGTGGCCGGCGGGCACGCTGCGGAAGGTGCGCACCACCAGCGGGGCGAGCACCACGATGAGGATGACGGCGACCGCGGCAAAGGGGATGGCCTTCCGCGGGAAATTGGGTCGTTCGTATCGAGTCATGGGTCGGCTCCTGGGGTGATTCGCGCTCGGGTCTCTCTCTCTTGGTTCGGGATCGAGCGTGCGATCGCTCGTCCCATTCCCGTCTCTCCGGGACAGCCCAGACGATACCGAGCCGGCGGAAGAACGCAGGCGATGAGTCCGTGCGAGGCATTTCGTCCCGGCGCCGCCTCGGGGCAGCACGAAGAGCCTAGGCGGCGGAAATCGCGACCAGCCGCTTCAGCCGGGTTGCGGCCTGCCCCTCGTCGATGGAGGCGACGGCCTGGGTCATCCCCTCGGCGTAGGATCGCGCGATGCCCGCCGCCAGCAGCGTTGCGGCGGCATTCAGCAGCGTCATCGCCCGCGGCGCCCCGCGTTCGGAGCCGTCGATCACCCCGCGGATCATCGCGGCGGCGTGGTCGAGGTCACGAGCGACGACGCTCTCCCGGGGCGCGGTGGCCAGCCCGAAGGCGTCGGGGTGGATGACCTCTTCGGTGACCCGCCCGCCCTCGACGTGCGCGACCCGTGTCTCGGCCGAGATCGACACCTCATCGAGACCGTCGGCGCTATGCACGACCAGCCCGCGGATGGTCCCGAGCGCGGCAAGCGCTTCGGCGATCGGCGTGACGAAGCGACCGTGATACACGCCCATGAGCTGTCGCCGTGCGCCGGCGGGGTTCGTGAGCGGGCCGAGGAGGTTGAAGATCGTCGGGAATCCCAGGGCGAGCCGCACCGGCATGACGTGCCGCGTCGCCGGGTGGTGGTGGATCGCGAAGCAGAAACAGACGCCCGCTTCTTCCAGACAGCGGCGTTGCACGTCACGCCCCGCATCGACGTCGACCCCGATCGCGCGAAGAACTTCGGCCGAGCCGCGACCAGTGCGGGACCGGTTGCCGTGCTTGGCGACCACCGCCCCGGCGCCCGCGGCGACGATCGCCGCCGCGGTCGACACGTTGAACGTCTTCGGCGCGCCACCCGTACCGGCCGTATCGACGAGCTGCGCCGGATCGACGCTCGAGGGAACGGGATCGACGTGCCGCCGCATGACCTGCGCCGCGCCGAGGATCTCCGCCGGCGTCGGCGTGCGGGTCGCGAGCAACGCCAGCAGGGCGCCGATCTCCCCGTGATGCACCCGCCCGGTCATCATGGCCTCGAACGCGTCGCCGGTTTGCTCCGACGTCAGCGTGTGACCGGCGAGCAGGTGCTTGAGGAGGGGCGTGAGATCGACCGTCGTGTCACCACGCTCGAACTCCGCCGGGGCGGCCTGCTCGGCGTGCGGGTTCGGCAGCGATGATCTCCCGGACGGTGTCATGGCTGGCTCCTCCCTCGGTCGCTAGGCTAGCGGCGATGCCGAGCCTGCTGGCCGAGTCCTACCTTCATCGACTGGATCCTGTCGCGATCCCCATCACCGACTCCTTCGGCCTTCGGTGGTACGGCCTTTCGTACGCGTTCGGGTTTCTCGCCGCCTGGCTGGTCATCCGGTGGATGGCACGCTCGCGTCGCAGCCCCCTGACGGTCGAGGCCGCGGGCGATTTCATCTTCTACATCATCGCCGGTGTGCTCGTGGGGGGAAGGGTCGGCTACGCGATCTTCTACGATCCGGCGCTCTTCGTGTCATTCGACACGAAGCTCCCGTTCTGGGGGCTGCTCGCGATCAACGAGGGCGGGATGGCCAGCCACGGCGGCATCCTCGGTGTCATCGCCGCGTGCGTGATCTTCGCCCGTCGCCGCGGTCTCGATTCCTTTCACCTCCTGGACCTCGTTGCCTTCACGTGCCCGATCGGGCTCGGGGCGGGTCGCGTTGCCAACTTCGTCAACGGCGAGCTGTGGGGCGAGCCGTTACCCGCAACGCAGCAGGCCGATCCGCCGGGGTGGAGCGTGAAGTACCCGGAGCAGGTCGTCCTGGATCCCGACCTCGCCGTTCCGCCCGCCGTCGAGACCGAGCTGCAGACGATCGTCGGCGGGCTCGATACGTTCCGTCCCAACGTCGTCGCTGCGTTACGGGACGGTGACGAGCGGGTCACCGCGCTCGTGCAACCGCTGCTCACCGCGCACTATCCCTCGCAACTCATCCAGGCGATTGCGGAAGGGCCGCTGCTGCTGGGGATCCTGTGTCTCCTGTGGCTGCGGCCCCGCCGACCGGGCATGGTCGGCGTGGCCTTCCTCGGAGCGTACGGCGTGCTGCGGATCGTGACGGAGCTGTTCCGGCAACCGGACGTCGGAGTCGATCGCTTCGTCGGCCTCTCGCGGGGACAGGTCTTGAGCCTGCTCATGGTCGCCGCCGCGATCGTCTGCTTCGTGTGGATGTGGAAACGCAACCGGCCCCGCATCGGCGGGCTGCTCCCGACTCCGTCCTCCCCCAGCTAGCCGAGCGTCGACACCGGTCGCGCCCACTGCGCCGGGAGGTTCTCGAACACCTGCTTGAGGTTCACGTTCGTCCGCAGTTGCCGCTCCGCCTCGCGGACGTGCGTGATCGCCGCGAGCTGGCGTTCGATGGCGGGGCGGTCGCGGGTCGCGGTGACCGCGGCCAGACGCTCGCGCAGCTCCATCGCCAGGAGCCCGATGAGCGCGGCCGCGCCGTCTTTGTTCGCGGCGTCCTTCGACGCGTTCTTGTGGGCGCGGACCCACTCGGTCGCGTACGTCTCGACGAGCCCGGCCATCGTCTCCCCCATCGTGGCGGGAAACGTGCCGCGGTCGAGCTGGTCGATCATGGGCGTGAGGATTCGACGCCACTCCGGCAGACCGGCCTCCACCGCCCGCACCACGACGCCGGGCGCGCCGTTCGCGAAGCGTTCGATCCACGGACGGTCGGCCGGGTCGACCTCGACCGGGCTGCGTTCCCACCACGCCGCCATGGCCGCCGCGTCGAGCGGCGTGAACCCGGCGTGCTGGCAGCGGCTGCGAATGGTCGGCAGGAGTCGCTCCGGCCGGTCGGTGATCAGAAAGATGTACGTCCCCGGCGGCGGCTCCTCCAGCGTCTTGAGGAGCGCGTTCTGCCCGTTCGTGTCGATCAGCTCCGCCTCGTCGATGATGAACACCTTGTTGTGACCGAGGACGGCGGTGCGGTACGCCGGCGCGTCGTGCCGTTTGTCGTCGCCGGTCTTGCCGCCGATCATGTGCTCGCGCAGAACGTCGAGCGGGATGTTGGACAGCTTGCGGGTACGGAGCTGCGCATTGTCGGAGTAGAGCGCAAGCTCCTTGCGGATGACGTGCAGATCGGGGTGGGCGTCGGCGGCGATGAGCGTCGCGGTGCGGCCCTCGGGGTCATCCTCGGGCGTCAGCAGCTCGCGGGCGAGGGCGAGGGCGGTCGTGAACTTCCCGACGCCGGTGGGGCCGGCAAAGACCCAGGCGTGGTGAACCCGCCCCGTCGCACGGGCCCGGCGGAGCAGATCGAGCGCGTCGTCCTGGCCGAGAATCTCTGCCACGACCGGATGATAGTCCAAGTCGCTCGCCCGCTCCGACGCTCCTCGTCCGCCCGGGACGAACGGACGCCGGCGAACCCGTACAATGGCCGCGTGCTCCCCCTCCGTGTCGCGTTCGCCGGGATCGTGTTGCTCGCCGCTGCCACCACCGGCTGTGTGAAGCGGACGATCCGCATCAGCTCCGACCCGTCGGGCGCGCTCGTGTGGGTGAACGACCGGGAGGTGGGCCGCACACCGCTCGACGTCGACTTCCTGCACTACGGCACCTACGACGTGCGTCTGGAACGCGCCGGCTACGAGTCCCTGTCGGCCCCCGGCGAGGCTCGCCCGCCGTGGTGGGATCTGCCGGGACCGGATCTCGTGGCGGAGGTGCTGCCGATCGATGCCGAGTCGGTCGTGGAGTGGCACTTCACGCTGCAGCCGCGTCCGGATGACCCCGCCCTGGAGCGGGCGGCGCTCATCGATCGGGCGTGGGCGATCCGCGATCGCCTGCCGCCGGCGCCGCCAGCGGACACTGACACGGACGCGGACACGGACACGGACGCGGACGCGGGCACGGGCACGGACGCGGCCACGGCCACGGCCACGGACGCGGCCACGGACGCGGCCACGGACACGCACGCGGGCACGGACACGACCGCGGCCCCGGCCGCCCTCACCGCGACGCCAGCCCCGCGAACCCCCTGAAACAGCCTCTTTTCGACGGTCCTCCCCCGTCCGCTCATCTAGAGTCAGATGAGCGAAGGAGCCATCCGATGAGACGAGAACGATCCTGGCCCGCGTGGGCGTTTGCGCTCAGCGCGCTGATCACGCTGACGACGATCTCGGTCCCGGCGTACGCGGCCCCCCCATCAGGGGGTGCGGGTGCGGCGACGACCGCCTCGGTCTCGCGTCTCCTCGAAGAGATGGGCGCGCTCATGGACGAGGTGACCATTCTCCGCGAGCAGCTCGCAACCGCTCGTCTCGTCGCAGCCGACGCCACCCGCGAGCTGGAGGAGCTGCGGCAGTTCATCCAGGATCACGAGCAGCTCGGCAACGACTTCGCGCAGTACCGGCTCGTCAAGGCCGCGGCCGAGGAAGAAGCGAAGATCCGCGTCGCCGAAGCCCGGCGGCAGCAACGCGAAGCCGCCCGCCAGGAGCGGCTCGCCCGCTACCGCGCGGCGCGGGCCGATCGCGATCGCGCAAACGCCGAGAGCGACCGCCTCGATCGGTACCGCCGTGCCGGCTTCGGCTCGATCGGCATGGACGTCTTCACCGGACGCATGGCCTACGCGTACCAGACGGTCGAGCGTGATCC
>JABDLI010000293.1 GCA_013003065.1 Phycisphaerales bacterium
CATTCCGGCTGCGTCCGTGCCGTCAGCGTGCATTGCGGTGGGGTGTCTGACTCCCCTGCGCGACGGACGACGCACGGCACGGACGCTTCGCTGTCCGTGGCACCATTCCGGCTGCGTCCGTGCCGTCAGCGTGCATTGCGGTGGGGTGTCTGACTCCCCTGCGCGACGGACGACGCACGGCACGGACGCTTCGCTGTCCGTGGCACCATTCCGGGGGGCACCGAGGCGCGTTCGGCTCATCCGCCGCTCACCGGCGGAATCAACGCCAGCGTGCATCCATCCCTCACCCGTGTTCCTTCGCCGACGTATCGCTCATCGAGCGCGACCGCGATCGTCTCTCGCATGACGCGGATCGGCTCGTGCGTTTCCGCCAACCGCGTCATCACGTCGTCGACGGTCGCGCCGTCGGCCATGTCCACGCTCAGGGACCGGGCGCCGACCGCATCGGCAAGCTGCGCAAACAGGAGAACGTCAACCTTCATGCCAACTATCGTAGGGCAGGCCACGGGCCTGTCCGTGAGCGTGGTTACGGCCACGGCAGGAACCGCACCGGCGTGCCGGGCGTCACCTCGGCGTCCTGCATCGGCAGCTCGACCAGCCCGTGCGTGCCGGCCGTGTGCGTCAGGTCGCCCGAGCCGGCCCACGCCGGCACGGTCACCCGTCCGTCCGGCTCGATCCGCGTCGGGCGGAAGGCGGTTCGACGCGGGTTTGGTTTCACCGGCGCGGCCAGACGCGTGGCGAGCCACGGCAGCCGCGGGTCGGCCCCGCTCCAACGCCGGACGATCGGCCAGGCGAAGAGGCACGCGCAGGCGAGCGCGCTCACCGGGTTGCCCGGCAGAGCGACGACGATCGCACCGTCACCGCCGACGCGTCCGACCATCACCGGCTTGCCCGGTTGAATGGCCGCCCCCCGCACCACCATCGTGACGCCGGCTGCCGCGAATGCGTCCGGGAAGTGATCGCGTTCGCCGGCGCTGACGCCCCCGACCGTGATCACCAGGTCGCTCGCCGCGAGCGCTCGCTGGACCGCGTCGTTCGTCTCGCTCACCTCGTCGCGAACGTGCACGTTCGTCATGGGCTCGGCGCCGACGCGGGCGAGCAGCGTCAGAAGCATCGGCCCGTTGCTGTTGCGGATCTGGTGGGCCGCCACCGGATCATCCGGACCAACGACCTCGTCGCCGCTCGTGAGCACGGTCACCCGCGGCCGGCGGCGGACCGTCAGCGTCGACACGCCAACCGCCGCCGCGAGGGCGACGTGCGGAGGGCCGACGATCGTCCCCGCCGGGCACACCACGTCGCCGGCGCGGGCGTCGGCCCCGCGGGGGTGGATCGCACGACCCGGGGTGACGGAGTCGACGCGAAACCGCACGGGGTCGTTGCGGTCGCTCTCCTCGTGCGGGATCACGGCGTCCAGCTCGGGCGGCACCGGCGCGCCGGTGGCGATCTTGACGCACGCCCGCGGCGGAACCGGCGTCGTGGCGACGCCGCCGGCAGGCACCACCGCCGCCACCGGCCACGCTTCGACGACGCCGAGGTCCCCGCTGCGAACGGCGTAGCCGTCCATCTGGGCGCGGTCGAAGGGCGGGAGGTCGCGGTCGGCGCGAAGGTCTTCGGCCAGGACGTCGCCCACGGCTTCCGCGGGCGACCGCGCGTGCGTCGATCCGGGGCCCGCCGCGACGTCGAGGGCGGCGGCCAACGCCACGGGGTACGCGGGCAGTCCCTTCACGTGGCCACCGGCCGGGGCGTGGCCACCCCCGCCGGCATCTCGGCAAAGAAGGACGCGATGCGTTGGCTCGCCGCCGACCGCACGAATGCCGGCTCCAGCTCGGCGTTCGTCCGCGCGATCGTCTCGAGGGACACGTCGTGCCCGGCGCGTTCGACGCTGATCGCGTAAGCGCGGGCGCTCTCGCGGACGTCGCGCGACGCCCGCGCCGGCGTCAGGATGAGCGTCGGGCGGTCGTGTCGCGCGAGCGTCTCGACGGGCGTCAGATCGCCGACGGCCGCGACGAGCTCCGCGTCCGCGTGCAGAGTGCCTTTGTCCTCTTCGCCGCCACGCATCGCCGTCTCCAGCCCGCTCGGCGACCACGGCGCGAGCAGACACACACCGCGGAGCTGATCGGTCCGTCCCGCGAGCACCGACGCGATGATCGCGCCGGCGCCGACGCCGCACACTCCGATGCGGGCCGGATCGAGGTCGTCCTGCACGAGCATCCAGCGGAGAACGGCCGATGCCTCCGCGACGATCGCCGTCACCCGCTCGCCCGCCGTGCCTTCGCGGCCACCGCGTCGCGGCTCGATGGTCACGCACGCGAGGTTCGCGCGCTCCAGCTCGACGGAGCACTCGTTGCGCAGCTCGTCGGTGCCGGGCGTGTCGATGCCTTCGAAGCCCCATGCGACGAGCACCGCGCCGACGGCGCCGTCGCGCGTGGGGCGTTCGATGATCGTGCGGACCATCGCGTCACCGGCGGCGATGTCGGAGTAGGCGGAGGAAGGCACGCGGGACATGATAGAGACTTCGTCGACTCGAGAAACCGTGTCGTTCACCGGTTTTCATCCGGCGACTTCAGCGTGGGTCGTACGCCCGATCATCGTCCGACAGGAACCCGTTCCCGGGGTACCCCAGAAACCCCTCCAACAACGCGTCCGTCGCCCGCGTCCCCCGCGCCGCCTGCCCCACGACGCTCACGTGCCCGTCCACGTGCGCGACGTTCGTGCTGCCCAGGTGACGGAACGCCTGCCCGCCCGAGTAGGTCGTCTGGATCGCGATGTCGCCCTCGGGGCCCATCGGCGCCCGCATGAACTTGTGCGTGCCGCCCGCCCAGCCGCCGTCGCCGAACATCGCGCAGCTCGACCGCCGGCACGCGTGGGGACGCACGCCGCGTCGCACCTCGCCCGCGCCGTCCGGCGCCCAGCGTTCCTCGTCGCCGATGTAGGACGTGTTGTAGTCGTAGCCGGTGAAGGGATCGGCCGTGAAGTTCGTGCCGCCGAGGTAGTCGGGGCACTGCATCACCGCGTCGGGGTCGCCGGTGAACGCCCAGAGCGGGCCGGGTCCGATGAGCGTGCCGTCGAACGTGGTGTGCCAGTCCCACGCGACCTGCTCGAGCGGGCCGCCCTCGGCGCGTTCGTAACGCACCGCCGCCGGCCACTCGGAGAACACGCTCGCGTACTGCTGTGCGGCGAGCGAAAGCTGGCGAAGCTGCGAAAGACAACGCGTCGTCCGCGCACCGGCCCGCACCCGTCCCAGGGCCGGCAGCAGCAACCCCAGCAGCAACGCGACCAGGCCGACGACCACGAGCGTCTCGACGAGTGTGAAGCCGTGACGTCGCATCAGCCCGTCCAGTTCGCGAGCACGAGCAGCAGATCGGTGAAGTTCACGACGCCGCTGCCGTCGAGATCGGCCGCACACGTTTCCGGAGGCGCCGGACAGCGACCCCACGCGGCCAGGAGCGTCACGAGATCGACGAAGTCCACGACGCCGTCGCCGGTCACGTCACCGGCGATGGTCGTGGGGCTGACGTCCGCGAGGGCGTCGATCTGGATGTCGCTCTCGGCGTCCGTGGGGTTGGTGATCCGCACGAACTGGACCGTCGCGAGCCCGACGGCCGCCAGATCGATGCCGGCCCCGCCGCCGCTGCCCGCGTAGTGCTCGACCACCTGGGTGTGATCGAGGCCGTCCAGGTCGGCCGCGGTGAGCGTGGGATCGACCGGCCGGGTGAAGTCGCTCGTGACGCGACCCGGCTCGGCGTCGTACGGACCGGCGTCGAGGTACCCGAGGGTCGGAAACAGCCCGTCGGCCGGCACGCCGGGCACGAGCCACCAGTCGACGCCGTCGGGGCTCAACTCGACCACGCCGCCGTTGGCGCTGAAGACGCCGCTCACGATGCCCGACGGGTACGCCGCGTCGATGAACGCGGCGTTGGAGAAGATGAGCAGATCGACGCCGAACGGATTCGACGCGTCGTCCGTCACCGGCTCGTCGAACCGGACGACGAGCGTCCCGCCGCGTCCGATCGAGACGATCTCGTCGACGCCGAACGGCGGGTTGAAGGGCGAGACCACGCCGGGGAAGACGCCTTCGCCGGTCATGCGTTCCGGCGGCCCGACGGTGGTGTCCGCGTCGAGGTAGCTGGGGTTCGCGCCCTCGCCGGCGGTATAGACGATGACGGCATCCGCCCACGGGTCGCCGCCGCCGGCGGCGAGACGGGCGATGAGCAGCGGGGCGGCGGCGGCGGCCAGCGGCCGTCCGCCCCACGCCGCACGCGGGGTGTGCGCATGAGTGTTGTGGAGCACGGGAGAGATCCATCCTGCTCGCGTTCCGAGTCGCGCGGAACGGCTCCCACGGTGAGAAGAGTCTCGACCCAGACGCGGGAACGGGCGTCACGCGGAGGACCGGCGGGAACGGGCCGGTCCGGTGGCGCTCGTGCCCCTTGTTGCGCGAGGGCCACGCCAAACGTCTCGGCAGGTCTTCCGGCTTCGGGGTCTGCGTTCGGCTCGCCTTCCCGCCGCTCCTGCGGCAGTGGCGTTCGAGCCGGACGTTCCCGTCCGTTCTCCAACGTGGAGAAGCGAAACGGGGCCCCTTCACGGCGGCGCGTCCGCGGCGGATTCTCACCGCCTTCCCATCTTCACCCCACCCGAGGGCAGGGCACCGAGCGAGGGAGAGTCTACGCGAAACCGCTGGGGGCAGGGGGTTTGGGAGCCCGCGGGAAGCGGCCAAAAGGCCCGTTTCGTTGACACTCCCGAGGGCCTCGGATACTTTCCTTCTCTTCGCCTCGCGGATCGCGTTCGCCCTCGCCCGGGTCGCTCCCGTGGCCATTCCCCGGGGCGTGACGCACCATCCGCGGTGCCGCCCGAATCGACGAGGAGCTCCTTGGTGATGAGATTTCTTGCGTCCGTGACGTGGTCGTTTCGCATTCGTCCCACGGCGACGAAGACGATCGCGTGCTGCCTGCTCGCCCTGGCGACCTTCGCCGCTCCCGCTCCCGCCCAGACGCGGTCGGGCGTGGCGCCGCAGCCGTCGCAGCTCCTCGAGGACTTCGTCCATTACACGCGGATCGCGAAGGTCGACCTGGCGACCGGGTACGGGCAGGAGCTGCTCGACTCGGGCGTCACGAACGCGCAGCTCGCGGTGATGGTCGAAGAGGCCGAGGGTGGCGTAAAGCGATTCGACGAGGCCATCGGCCGGGCGCTCATGGTCGCCGAGCTCGAGGACATCGCGGCCGAGGTGGCCCGACGCGTCGAGACCGGTCGCCTCGATCTCGCCCGCGACGCCGATCGCATCGAAGAAGCGATCAAGATGCTCACCGGCACCCAGCGGCAGAAGCTGCTCGCAACCGGCCGGCTCAAGGCCGCCGGCGAGTACGCCGTGCCGGCGCTCCTGCGGGAGATCACCGACGGGCGGGACGACCGTCTGGCGTTGGCCGCCCAGAGCATGATCAGCACCATCGGGCTCGACGCGGTGACGCCGCTCTGCGAGGCGTTGCCGGCCGTCCACCCCGACAGCCAGCTCGTCATCTGCAACCTGCTCGGCGACATCCGCTACGCCCACGCCGCTCCGTTCCTCCGATCGCTCGCGATCGACCGGACGACGCCGGGCCCCGTGGCGCGGGCCGCGGACCGCGCCTTCGCCGCGGTCGGCGCGACCGGCAACGACATCGGCGGTCTCTTCGCCGAGCTGGCGGAACAGTACTACGCCGGCTCCGGCTCCCTCGTGCCGTACCCCAATGAGCCGGCGAACAACGTGTGGTCGTACGACGAGTTCGTCGGCCTCGCCCCGACCCCGGTGCCCACGGCGATCTTCAACGAGGTGATGGCCATGCGGCGGTCCGCCCAGGCCCTCGCCGCCGATCCGACCAACCGGCTCGCCCTGGGCGTCTTCGTCGCCGCCGATCTCAAGCGGGAGAACGACCTGCCGGAGGGGGCGGACGACCCGGTCTACGGCGCCAGCCGCTACTCCCCCGACTTCTACGCGACCGTCTTCGGGACGGGCGTCTCGATGGACGTCCTCGCCCGGGCGATCGACACGAACGACACGCGTCTGGTTCGCGACGCGATTGCGGCGCTCAGCAAGACGACGGGCGGGTCGAACCTCTTCGGCGCGATGGGACGCGACCGGCGTCCGCTGCTCGAAGCGCTCTCCTATCCCGACCGCCGCGTCCAGTACGACGCGGCCCTGACGCTCGCCCACGCGTTGCCCGAAGAAGGGTTCGACGGCGACTACCGCGTCGTGCCGATTCTGGCGGGCGCGGTGCAGGCGGCCAACCAGTCCTTTGCGGTCATCGTGGCCGACGACGACGAGAACCGCCGGCAGGCCGCGCGGGACCTCGAAGCGCTCGGCTTCACGATCGCCGCCGCGGAACCGCGGGCGAACTTCCTGGCTCCGGCGCTGGCGGAGACGTCCGGTGTCGATCTCGCGGTCGTCCGCATGCGGGTCCCGCAGGCGACGCAGGACACGGTCGAGAGCCTGCGCACGATGCCGCAGCTCGCGGCGGTGCCGGTCCTCGTTCTCGCCTCGACGGTGGACGAGCCGCTGCTGCGGCGGGAGCTGGGTGAGGATCCCTACCTGCGGATCGCTCGTCCCGGTCTCGGCGCGACGCGGTACGAAGCGGTGCTCGACGAGCTGCTTCGCGTGGCGATGGGCGGCCGGATGACCGAGGCCGAGAGCGAGGCGTACGCGTTCGAGTCGCTCGGGGCACTCGAGGACATCGCGATCGCCTGCTCCCCCGCGTACGCGATCAAGGACGCCGAGTCGGCGTTGCTGGACGCGATGGAGAGCCGCACGGGCCGGGCTCGGCTCCTGGTGGCCGGCATCCTCGCCCGCATCGAGTCGGCCACGGCCCAGCAGAAGCTCTTCGACGCCGCCCTCGCGGCCGGCGAAGGCGAGCAGATCGACCTGCTGACGGCGGTCGCCGATTCCGTCAAGCGTTTCGGCAACCGCGCGGAGCCGCGTCACATCGCCGGCCTGCTCGCGCTTGTCGCCGACGCCTCCGGATCGACGGCCGAAGCCGCCGCCCGCGTGCACGGAGCGCTCAACATCACGTCGACGGACGCGGTGAAGCTGATTACGGCCGCGGAGTGAGGCCGCCCGTCCGTGCCGCTTGTCCGCGGCACCCCAGGCTGGTACTTTCCGCAACGCCTTGCCACCCTAGCTCAGTTGGTAGAGCGGAGCTTTCGTAAAGCTCAGGTCACCGGTTCGAGTCCGGTGGGTGGCTTTCCCGCACGACGCCGCGCCTGACCGCGCGGCGTTGTCTTTGTTCGCACGCGGCAAGGACTTGCGCGTGTCGAGCGGAATCGGGTCACCGCCCGTGGTTGTTGCAGGCCGTCGCAGCGAATCGCGGCACTTCGCGCTGCTACTGTCGTGGCTACTGGTGGGGGTGTCGCGAGGGACGATCGCGGCCACATCGTCCGTGCCGGTCGCCCGCAGGGCGTCCGCTTCGTCCGGCTCCGGCGTCGTGCTCGGGAGGCGGTCAAGCGCTCCGGCCAAGTCGTGGACGCCCAGTCGGGTGTAGACGTTCATCGTGAGCTTGGGGTCGGAGTGTCGGGCCAACTCCTGGGCTTCCTTCACCGACGCGCCGCTCTTGACCACCATGGTGATGTACGTCGCCCGCAGGGCGTGGAAGTCCACCACCCGGCCCTCCGAGTCTCGCACGCTCAGGAAGTCGCTCCGCCGCCGTTCTCGTCGCTCGTGGCGATCGGTCGTCTCCTTGATCCACCACGCCCGCGCCCGCCGCAGGTCGGCCCGCACCATCGGCGGCAGCTTGTCCGGCAGGGTGAACAGCGGAGTGTTCCTCTGCTTGCCCGCCAGCCACGGGCGGAGCAACTCGGCCAAGTCGCGTCGGATCGGCTGGCGATCATCTCGCCGGCGTTTTGAATATGCGGCCTTGACCGTGACCGCCGGCGGATCGGCGTCCAGGTCCAAGCTGGCAGGCGTCAGGCTCGCCAACTCGGCCGCGCGGAAACCCGTCCCCGTCGCCACGCGGTAGACCATCGCGCGACCGGTGCCACTCAGCCGCCGGTGGGCCGGACCTCGGTGCGCGGCGTCGATCAGGCGGGCCAGCTCCTCCACATCCAGCGGGCGGCGGTTCCGGGTCTGGCCGATCACCTTGACCATGCCGACGCTCACAAGTGGATTCACGGCCAGCCGGCCTTCCGCGACCGCCCACCGCATGAACTGCTTGAGCGCTTGCAGGTAGCCGTTGATCGTTCGTGGCGCGGCGTCGTTGTCGCGCATCGTCTGGATCATCGCGTGGGCACGCGCCGGCTCCACGTCGGCCAGCGTCCTGAAGTTGCAATCGGCCACGATTCTCTCGGCGCGTCCGCACGCCATCTTGACGCGCTTACTACTGTTGCCCTTGGCTCGAAGCGATGCCCGCCAATCGTCCAGATGTTCGGCGATGGGACGTTGCGCCTGTTTGCTCACCGACTCGGCCCGCGGGTCAATTACCCCATCGCGCCGCAGGGCGGTATCGGTGACCCGCTTCCCGAGAATGCGTTCCGCCGCGGCCTTGTCGGTGGTGCGTGTCGATCGCTCCTGCCGCGCGCCGCTGTGGTCGTACCAGCGAGCAATCCAGGGGCCGCGTCCGCCCCGCCGGAACAACGTGCCCTGACCATTCCCTCGAGCTCGTGTCTTCGCCATCGGATTACCTGCTTCCAGTTGCATTCGATCGTATCGTGTCGCGCCCAACCGCGCTAGTGCGCACTCCTTCGCTCGGGGGCACGCTGGCGCGGTTCGCGCCTGGGGACTCAGATTCGTTTCCCGCACTTAAGGCAGGGGGCTTGCGCGAAACGGAATATCGGTAGGGATCGCCCTTCTTGCCCTCCCCGCGCCGATCCCAGGATCCCGTGGTGGAGCCAGCTTTGAGGTCCCCACCCACGGTGCGCTTCCCTGGCTTCGGTATCCCGGTCACCGGCCATTGCTCGCGAACCTCGTCCGCGGTCATCGGGCTGTCCGCCCCCGACAGGATCTCGTCGTATACGACCACGCGGTCCTCCCGCATCGCGTCGGCCTTCGACCCAACGACGTGGTAGCCGTCCTCCCGCAAATCCAGGACCACTTCATCAGGCGTCTCATCGAAGCGGCTTAGGCCCGTGAGCACTCGGCGGGTGTCGTCGTGCTGCTTTGCGTCGTACCGCCGAAGTTCGACGATCACATCAACGAACCCCGGCAAGGCTCCGCTGCCGCGACTGGCGGTGCCCTCGGTCCCGTCGCCCTTGCGTGGGTGGTGAAGGAGCAACACACCCGCCCCAGCCTCCGTGATGTGATGCAATGGCGTGAGGGCGGCCATCATCTTCGCGGAGTCGTTCTCGTCGGGGCTAGGACTTACCGACTGCCAAGTATCAATCACCACGAGGTCGTACTGACCGTCGTGAACCCAATTGGCGATTTCCAGCACCGAACCTTCCCACTCCGTCCGCTGCGGACGCCCTTTGAACGGCCTGATGATGAACTGGACGTTGTCGTCGATGCCGATCTCGTCCCTGCGACGAGCCCAAAGCCCCGCTCCCTCCTCCGCGATGACGAGGACTTTGACGGCCTGCACCTCTCCACCAACGACACCGCCCCCGGCGGTGGCGTGAAGCAGGTGGGCGAGCAGAGTGGTCTTCCCCGCCTTCCAGAACCCCACCATCAGCGTGATGAACCCGCGGGCCACGTAGCCGTCCCAGATGAAGTCGATCGCTTCGCCGGAGCCCAGAGCGGATGCCGGGATGGGCTTGAATTCGTTTCGCGCAAGCACCATCTCTCTAGGTGCGGGAATCGAATCGACAGCCGCCTGCGGGTCGGACTGGGGCTCCACGGTCTCCGCATGATCCACATACCACGCAAGGATCGCCTCGCGATCGTCGCCCACGCCAAGCACGTGGTCCCGTAGGTCCTTGTACTCGGCTGGTGGCCGCGCGAACCTCACGGATCGCCCGAGGAGCCCTGCGGTCCTGGCGGCCGAGTCGCCGACCTTCTCACCAACGCCACCATCGTTCTCCCCAGCGAGGATGAAATCGTCCTCGGCGAAGCGCTGGACGATGAGGTCGGCACCGGCGGCCGCACCTGGGCGGCCGATGGCCTTGATGCCGACGGCCACCGCGGCGGCGACATCCGAGGCCCCCTCGGGCACGAGGATGGGGCCTTGGAGTTGAGTGAGGTTGTCCGGGATCGTCAGCCCTCGCCTACTGCCTTGGATCGCCTTCTGCTTGCCGTCGCGATAACGGCGGACCAGACCGATGACACTCCCCTCAGCGTCGCGCTCGGGGAACACCCACGCCTGATCATCGTGGCTCCACCCGGGTTTGAGTTCCATGATCGCCCATGCAGGTAACTCAAGGAGGCTGGCGATGTCATCCTGGAGCGACGGTGTCAGCGCGTTCATGAATCCGCGGTGCATCTCTGCGAAGTCTGGCGCCGGGGGCTTCGGACTCCGGTGCTGCGGGTGCAGAGCGCGCTGCTCGTGGCTGGGGAAGAGGTCACACATGCGAAGTCCGAGGGGGGCCACTACCTCCTCTGGCTCGCAGCCAGCGAAACAGTGCAGGAGGACTCGGTTGTCATCTCCGCAGGAAACTGAGAGGGACGGGTGTTTGTCATCGTGGGCCGGGCAGCGCGAGGTGTACCGATCACCTTTGCCAGTTGGGCCGAAGCCGCCCTCGCAAAGTGCATCGACCACCACGGCGATGGGGCGCTCGCTCACCGGCCACCCCCCTTTCGCTTTGCCTCTTCGGCCAGCCAGTCGCGAAGGAGATCGACCGGGTACACGACCGCACGGCCGATGCGGACACACGGAATCTCGCCCGCGTTGGTCTTGGACCAGAGCAGGCGCTCACCGATACCCAGGGCGCGGGCCGCGTCCTTCGGGCGGAGGGACAGGACCGGGACCGCTTCGGGCGAGGTTAGGTCAGTCATCGCTCCGACCTCCCCGCCGGGCATCGACTGCGCTCAGCTCATGGCGAAGGAGTGCGACTGCTTCGCGGTCGTAGAGGCGCAACCGGCC
>JABDLI010000297.1 GCA_013003065.1 Phycisphaerales bacterium
GTCACGGACGCGGACTCGGTCGCGGACGCGGGCACGGACGCGGTCGCGGATGCGGTCGCGGTCGCGGTCGCGGACGCGGACTCGGTCGCGGACGCGGGCACGGTCACGGACCCGCTCCTGGCCGGACGCGGGGGAATGATGGGCGTCGTGCCATGGGGCGGTGAACGCGCTTGTCGGACGCCGGCCCCCGCGTGATGACGCCGCGTCGTGCGGCTCGCGTGCTCCGTCCGGACGCCGGGAAACGACGGGCATCCTGCCCTGGGGCGGTGAATGTGCTTGTCGGACGCCGGCCCCCGCGCGATGACGCCGCGTCGTGCGGCTCGACCCAAGTGGCCGGACGCCTCCATACACCGGCGGCGTCCATGCCGCCTCGGTTCCTGGACATTGATCTACGGTTCACATTTCTATTTTTCGCACCGCCATCCGGCGGTGCAGGCACCGCGCGGAGGACCGGCGGCGTCGTGCCGCCTTGGTTTCATCAGGTCGGCGCAGGTGCTTTCGTATGTGGTGTCGCCTCTCTTTCTCGCACCGCCATCCGGCGGGTGCAGGGCTGCGCGGGGGGCCGGCGGCGTCGTGCCGCCTTGGTTTCATCAGGTCGGCGCAGGTGCTCTCGTGTGTCGTGTCGCCTTCATTGCTACCCGCTCCCCGTCACCATGATGAAGATCGCTGCCGTCAGCAGCAACGCGATCCACGCCCCCACGACCGTCCACGCCGTGCGTCGCGCGCGGGTGCGTTCCCACCACGCCGACGGATGCACGCCCTGCACGAGGAACGTCGTCACCGCGGCGAGGTTCACGCAGATGACGTTGACGACGAGCAGCAAAGCCGCGTCCTCGGCGAGGTGGCCGTAGCCGGCGCCAAGGACGAGGCCCACCGTTGCAGTCGGCGGGATGAGCGCGACCGCGACCATGACGCCGACGAGCGTGGCCGAGAGGCCCGACGTGAACGCGAGCGCGCCGGCGACGCCGGCGGCGAGGGCGAGGCCGATGTCGGCGAATCCGACCATCGTCCGGGCCGCGAGCTCGCGCCCCTCCGGATCCACGTTCGCCACGAGACCGACCGCCACGCCGACCGCGATCGCCGCCGCGAGGCCGCCGGCGTTCCGCAGCAATGCGCGGCGGGCGAGGGCCAGGTCGCCCAGCGTGGTCGCAAGGGCGAGCGCCATGTTCGGGCCCAGCAGCGGCGCGATGACCATCGCCCCGATGATCGCCGCCGTGTTCTCCCGCACGATGCCGAGCGCCGCCACGAGCGTCGAGAGCGCCGCCATGGTCAGGAAGAGCGGCCACGAGCGGATCGCCGCGCTCAGGTCCTCGTACAGCTCCTCCCGGCTGATGCTCACGCCACGCAGCGGCAGGGCCGCGCGGGCGGCGTGGCCGGTGGCGGGGGTGGCCTCGGGACGCGGCATGGTGGCGGTGACCGGCACGAGCACGACGCGGAAGCCGCGGTGGTCGGCATTGCGGGCAACGAGATCATCCGTGACTTGGCCCACCTTCGTGCCGTCGATGACGACGGTGATGCGTTTGCGATCGTCGTCGAGCGTCTGCTCCCACACGCCGACCGGGCTCACCGCCTCGAGCACCCGCCGGACGCCTTCGACCGTCGGGGCGGGTGCGAAGATCTCGAGCAGACGCAGGGCCATGCGTCAGCCCTTCGCGCCCGAACGCCGCATCCACACCGCGGAGACCGCTCCGAGCACGAAGCCGATGAGCAGCGTCAGCACGAGCAGAATCGCACGCGGCATGGTGATGGTCGCGAAGAGCAGCCGGGTCTCGACGCTCTCCGTGTTCTGGGCGATGACGATGATCGCGAGGATGGCGGCGATCACGACGACGATCAGGCGGGCGGTCTTCATCGGCAACCTCGGGGATGAGAGGAGCGAGCCGACAGGGTACCAGGAGGCCGTCGGCCCGTTCAGTGCCGCTCCGCCGCCGAGACCTCGATACCTCGCCCGCGCCCGCGCAAGCCTACCCCTGGACCCCCGGCACCCACGCCGTCGTCCGCCCCCCGATCGTGACGAACGCGATCGCGTCGCCCCGCGTCGTCGTCGCCGATTCGTCCCGCCCCCAGCGGCGGTGGAAGAGCCACGTCCGGGGAAACCGCGTCTTGTCCGCGTCCACCGCCACCGCGCGGGCGACGACCGATTTCAAACGGCTGCGCACGCGGCGGGCCTCCGCGTCGGTGAGATCACACGCGCGTCGGCGGGGGTCGATCTTCGCCTGGTACAGCACCTCGTCGGCGATCCAGTTGCCGACGCCGGCGGCGAACGACTGATCCATCAGCAGGCTCTTGAGGATCGCCGATCGATCACGCAGCAGACGCGAAA
>JABDLI010000305.1 GCA_013003065.1 Phycisphaerales bacterium
GGGGTGATTGACTCCCCCGCGCGGTGGACGACGCACGGCACGGACGCTTCGCTGTCCGTGGCACCATCGGGTGTACGCTGCGCGGTTACCGGCGGCGTCCATGCCGCCTTGCTTGGGAAGATCTGGACGTGGACCCTTGCGCTGGCGTCCACGTCAATGCGCGTCAGCTCATCCACAGTCGGCCCGGTGGAGCCCGTCTTTCGCACCGTCAGGTACGCTTGGGGGATGCTCGTCTACGCCGGTATCGACGAAGCGGGATACGGACCGATGCTGGGTCCCTTGTGCGTCGCGGCCTCGGTTTTCGTGTTGCCGGACGCTCGCCCCGACGACGGTGCGCCCAACCTCTGGCGTGCGCTCAACCGCGCCGTCTGCCGGCGGCGGACCGATCGGCGCCGCCGGATCGCAGTCGACGACTCGAAGAAGCTCAAGCAGTCCCCGGGAGGCTCCTCCCATCCGCTGCGTCATCTGGAACGCGGGGTCCTCTCGTTCGCCGCGGCGTTCGACGGCGTGGACGCGACCGCCGTCCGTCGTGACGCCGATCTCTTCGAGCGTTTGGGGGTTACCGTGCCGCCGCATCGATGGTACGGCGGTGAGGTCGACGTTCCGGTCGGGGGCACCGACGCGGAGCGTCGCATCGCGTCCAGTCGAGTCCGCCGGGCGTTCGCGGACGCCGGCGTCGCGGGTGGCCTCGTCGCGTGCGAGGCGATCGACGTGGAAGCGTTCAACGACGGCGTGGCGCGGCAGGGCACGAAATCGAGCGTGAACTTCGGGGCCGTCGTGCGGCACGTCGATCGCATCTGGCGACGCTGGCCCGAGGACCACCCCCGCGTCGTCATCGATCGCCAGGGCGGGCGAACCCACTACCGGGAGGAGCTTCAGCTCGTCTTCCCCGACGCCCGGCTCCAGGTCCTCTCCGAGACCCCACGGCTCAGCCGCTACCGGCTGGTTCGGGCCGGCTCGCCCATCACGCTGAGCTTCCAGCCGGAGGCCGAGGCCGGTCACCTGCCGGCCGCGCTCGCGTCGATGACCGCGAAGTACGTCCGCGAGCTGCTGATGCTGCGGCTCAACCAGTTCTTCTCGGGCCTGCTCCCGGAGCTGAAGCCGACCGCCGGCTACGTCCAGGACGCCCGCCGGTACCTCGCCGACATCGAACCGGTCCTCGAACGGGAGCGGCTGCCTCGCGACCGGCTGATCCGGTGCGTCTGACGGCCCGGTGGGTCCGGGGCCACCCTCCCCCAACCCGCGCGGGTGGTCTGACCGGAACCGGGTCGGGGACCTCGAAGCGGCCTCCTTCTTGATTGACCGATCCAGTTTGGACGATAGACTACGTGATTCGAGTCCGGCCCCGGCCGGGCCCTCTCTGACATGACACGCGACTCGCCCCGGCCGGCCGGGGGTCACGAAAGGAGCCTTGAGCCTTGCGTGAAGAAGAAGACGAGATCGCCCGCTTGCGTTAGCTGGTTCGGACCAGCCCGGCGTCAGGCGGGCTGAAGAAGACCGGACCGACCTCCCGCGTCTCCCCGCCACCCCCATCGCGGGCCGGACGCAGGACACTCGGCCAACATCCAGGAAGCCGTCCCGACGGACCGCATCAAGACGTGATGCTGCCGTCCACGGCTGGATTTCGCGGAGACCGTCCGCCATTCACTGATCCCACGCCGTGCCTCCGCACGGTCAACGCTTTCGAGAACCACCATGTCTGTCGACCTCAACAAAGTCCGGAACATTGGAATCTGTGCTCACATCGATGCGGGCAAGACCACTGTCACCGAGCGCATCCTTTTCTACACCGGCCGCAACTACAAGATGGGCGAGGTGCACGAAGGCACCGCGACCATGGACTTCCTCACGGAAGAGCAGGAGCGTGGCATCACGATCCAGTCGGCGGCCACGACCTGTCCGTGGACCTACGACGGCGATGATTACACGATCAACCTGATCGACACGCCCGGTCACGTCGACTTCACGATCGAGGTCGAGCGGTCGATGCGGGTGCTCGACGGCGCGGTCGTCGTCTTCGACGGCAAAGAGGGCGTCGAGGCGCAGTCGGAGACGGTGTGGCGGCAGGCCGACCGGTATCGCGTCCCGCGGGTCTGCTTCATCAACAAGATGGACAAGATCGGCGCCGACTTCGATTTCAGCTTCAACTCCATCAAGGAGCGGCTGGGCGTGAACCCGATCGCGGTGCAGCTCCCCATCGGCGCCTCGGACACGTTCGAGGGGATCATCGATCTCCTCGACATGAAGGCGTTCTACTTCGATGCCGGCGAGCTCGGCGCCATCGTGACCGAAAAGGACATCCCCGAGTCGATGCTCGAGTGGGCGGAGCTCTACCGGCACGAGCTGGTCGAGAAGGCCGCCGAGCTCGACGACACCCTCGCCGAGCTGTTCATCGAGGACGAGACGGCGATCACCACCGAGCAGATCCGCGCCGCCCTCCGGCGGGGCACGATCGCGCGGAAGTGCTACCCCGTCTTCTGCGGTTCCGCCCTCAAGAACATCGGCGTGCAGCGGGTGCTCAACGGCGTCATCGACTATCTCCCGAACCCGACCGAGGTGCCGGAGGTGGAGGGCGTTCATCCCCGCGATCACGACAAGAAGCTCTCGCGGCCGCACTCCACGGACGCGCCGTTCTCCGCCCTCGTCTTCAAGGTGGTCTCCGATTCGCACGGCGACCTGACCTATCTGCGGGTCTACTCCGGCAAGCTCGACAAGGGCTCGCGGGTGTTGAATCCGGTCAACGGACGCAAGGAGAACGTGAGCCGGATCTTCGCGATGCACGCCAAGGACCGCCAGCCGCTCGACGCGGCCGAGGCGGGTCAGATCGTCGCGGTCATCGGTCTCAAGAACTCCGGCACCGGCGATACGCTGTGCGCGACGGATCACCCGATCATCCTCGAGCGGATGGACTTCCCCGAGCCGGTGATCTCGATGTCGATCGAGCCGCTCACCAACGACGACAAGAAGAAGCTCTCCGAGGCGCTCGTCACGATCAAGCGGGAGGATCCCTCCTTCCGCACGAACTACAACGAGGAAACCGGCGAGACGATCATCGCCGGCATGGGCGAGCTGCACCTGGAGATCGTCAAGAACAAGCTCGTTCGCGACATGAAGATCGGCGTGCAGGTCGGCACCCCGCGGGTCAGCTACCGCGAGACGATCGTCGGCGCCGCCGAGGGCGTGCGTGGCAAGTTCGTCAAGCAATCCGGCGGACGCGGTCAGTACGGTGACGCCGTCGTCAACGTCTGCCCGATGACGATCGCCGAGGCCGAAGAGGCCGAGCTGAAGATGAAGGACGGCATCGTCTTCGTCGACAAGATCAGCCAGGGCGTCATCCCCCGCGAGTACATTCCGTCGGTCGAGACCGGCGTGCGGGCGGCCGCAAGTTCGGGCATCCTCGGCGGCTATCCCGTCGTCAACATCAAGGTCGAGCTGGTCTTCGGCTCCTACCACGACGTCGACTCGAGCCAGGTGGCCTTCGAGCAGGCTGGCGCGCTCGCCTTCCGCGAGGCGTGCACCCAGGCCGGTCTCGCGCTCCTGGAGCCGATCATGAAGGTGACGATCACCACGCCGGACGACTTCTTCGGATCGGTCTCGGGCGATCTCTCCTCGCGACGCGGCCAGATCGTCGACACGGAGCTGCGGGGCACGACCCGCATGCTCCACGCGGAGGTCCCGCTCTCGGAGATGTTCGGCTACACGACGGTGCTGCGTGGTCTCACCCAGGGCCGCGCGAGCAGCACGATGGAGCCGGCGGAGTACCGGCAGATGCCGGACAGGTTGCGGGACGAGGTGCTCGCGAAGATGTAAGCCCGACGCGTCCCGTCCGCCGGCGGACGGGACACGACGGACGGCCAGATTCGCGTCCAAACTCCGAAGAACACACTGCACGACCGTGGATTGGTGACATCGTGACGCCCGCCGACGATCTGGTATCGTTGACGGCCTCCACCTCCGATTCGGACTGCAGATCATGGACGTCGCAGCGACGCAACCCAAACCGGATCCCGGGCGGGAAGCCGTACGCCGGTTGCGGATTCTTTGCATCGTGTACCTGGTGCTCGGCGCGGCGAGCATCGCTCAGTACTTCCTCGCCGATTTCCCGACCATCGCCGACTCGCCCGCCGTCACCGGCGGTCTGATCTCGGCCGACAACGCCGCGATCCGCGGCTGGGCGCGGGCGGCGGGTCTCGGTCTGGCGGCCGCCGTAATCGGCGGATTCTGGTGGCGATCGCGGCGGCTCGTGACCCGCACCGAGGCGACGAACGCCGCAACGCTCATGATCCTCCTGACCGGCGCGGTGCTGCTCGCATCCCGGCTCGTTCTGCAGGCGGTCATCGCCAACCACGCCGCGTGGGGCCTCGCCGACGTCGTCGTCATGCACGTGGCGGCGTGCCTGATCATGCCGTGGTCACCCCGCGACGCGACGCTCCCGTTCGCCCCCCTGCTGCTCGTCTGGGCGGTGACGTTCCTGGTTCCCACCGCGTCGGACCTGGACATCCTCGACCGCGTGGTGATCGTGATCATGAGTCCGCTCGTCCTCGCCCCCGGCGCGTGGCTCGCCGGGTGGCGTCGCGCGCGGCGGCGGGAGACCGCCACGCGTCGCGAGCTGGAAGGCCAGGTCGAGCTCATGGGCGGGGAGCTCTCCCGCGCCCGAATCGTCCACGACGCGATGTTCCCCGACGCATTCACGGGCCACGTCGCCTTCGAGTACGAGTACCACCCGATCCAGGAGATCGGTGGCGACTACGTCCACGTCTTCGCATCCCCCGACACCGGCAAGGTCACGCTCACGTTGCTCGACGTCGCCGGTCACGGGCTCGCCGCGGCCTTGACCGTCAATCGCCTTTTCGGTGAGCTGGAGCGGATCCTCGCCGAGAACAGTGAAGCGGAGCCGCGCGAGGTCATGGGGCTGCTCAACCGCTACATCAACCTCACGATGGCCCGGCACAGCCTCTTCGCCACCGGCACCTGCATGATGCTCGACCCCAACTCGGGGAAGATGAGCTGGGTCAACGCGGGTCATCCCCCGTCGCTTCTGCGTCGCGCCGACGGCACCGTAGGCGACCTGCCGACCACGACCATGTTGCTCGGGGTGCTCGGCTCCGACGAATACGAGCCGGCGAGCCGCGAGATCCAGCTTCATCCCGGTGACGTCGTCATCGCCTACACCGACGGCGCCTTCGAAGCGCGGGACCGGCACGGCCATCGGTTCGGGCTCGACGCGGTGCGTCAGACGGCCCACTTCGATCCGCCCCCGCGGAGCTGGCCCAAGTTCATCGCCGGCGCCGTCCATCAACACCACGAGGGCCACGCGGAAGACGACGTGCTGATCGCCTCGTTGACGCTCCGCAGCCTGCGCATCGCCGACTGCGCCCCGCCGCTCGTGGAGACGACGACCGCCGCCGAGCGGTCGCTGCGGCGATGACCCGCCTCGCCCCGTCAGCGCCGACCCTGGCCGAAGGGCCGAAGGTCTTCCGCAGCGAGTATCGGCACGAGCTGGAGACCTGGCTCCGCCAGCGTTTTCGCCATCTCTGCCTGACCTATTTCATCTTCGCGCTCGTCGACACGCTCATCAGCGTCATCATGATCCAGACGGTCCCGACCGCGGCCAGCGTGATCGCCATCGCCGGCAAGCTCCTGAACCTCGGCGTCGTCGGCATCGCCTTGTTCGCCCGCGACTGGTCGGAGGCCAGCCGAACCCGCATCCTGCGGGCCGCGACGCGGCTCATCCTGCTGGTCGGGTCGATCTCGATCCTGACCAACCTCGCCATCCGCGTCATGGCGCCGAGCGACGCGCCGAGTCTCATCATCATCATCTTCCTGTGGCACTTCACCGCGTGCCTCTTCCTGCCGTGGACGCCACGCGAGTCGCTGCGTCCCTTCGTGCCGCTGCTGGCGATGTGGGCGTTGCTCGTGCTGCTGCTCCCGATGAACTCGGGGTTCGTCGAGCGGGTGCTGACCGTGGCGTTCGGCCCGGGCGTCCTGCTGCCCGGGCTCGCCATCGCCGCCCTCCGGCTCCATCAGCACACCCAACGGTTTTCTTCGCGGATGTTCGGCAAGCAGTTTCTTTCGATTGCGCAACGAGCTGGTGCGAGCGCGATCGATTCACGAGTCGCTCTTCCCCGCGCGGTACGAGGATACGGCCGTGCAGTTCGACTACTCGTACACGCCCATGCGAGAGCTGGGCGGCGACTTCGTTCATCTGCACGTCGGCGGCGAGGGGCTCATCCACCTGACGGTGCTGGACGTGACCGGGCACGGGCTCGCCGCCGCGCTCACCGTCAACCGGCTCTCGGGCGAGCTGGAGCGGATTCACGCCGAACACCCGCAGGCGGAGCCCGGGCACGTGCTGTCGTTGCTCAACCGCTACGTCCAGCTCACGATGGCCCGCCACCACATCTACACCACGGCGGCCTGCGTGACGCTCGATCCGTACCTCGGCGAGCTGCGATGGGCGAGCGGCGGTCATCCGCCGGCCTATCTTCGCCGCGCGGACGGCGACGTCGAAACGATGCCCGCCACCACCGTACTGCTCGGCGCCGTCGACGACGAACGTTTCGACGCACGCACCGAACGCATGGACATGAGCCCCGGCGACACGCTCATCCTCTTCACCGACGGGGTGTTCGAGGCCCGCGATCGATCGAGACAGCAGTTCGGGCTCGATCGGCTCCGCCGGCTGATCGGCCGCGATCCCGCCCCCGCCGACTGGCCGCGGGTCCTGACCGCCGCCGTCACGCGACACGACGGCGGACAGCACGAAGACGATATCCTCGTCGCGGTGCTGCGGTTTCTTGCGCCGCGACGCGATGTCGATCGGTCCGATTCCCCCGATCCCGTTGCCGCGGCAGAACCGACCGGCTGATCATCGCCGGTCGGGGTCGCAAACGCCCGAAGAACGTCATCGCGCATCGTGATACCGTACGACCGGCGTTTGTTCCATCGTCACACGCCTGGCCCGAACCCGTGGCAAACCTCGACCCCGCCTCCATCCCGCCCGCCGACGTCGCGCACCTGCGGACCGCCGCCCGTCTCGCGTGGCGTGGTCACGGCCGGGCCGAGCCGAACCCGCTCGTGGGGTGCGTCGTGACCGACGCGGAGGGCCGACGCGTGGGGTGGGGCTTTCACGCCCGTTGCGGCGGCCCCCACGCGGAGGTCAACGCGCTCGTCCGCGCCGGCAACGCCGCCCGGGGCGGCACCGCCTACGTCACGCTCGAGCCCTGCGCGCACACCGGCCGCACGCCGCCGTGCGTCGATGCCTTGCTCCGCGCCGGGATCCGGCGGGTCGTCATCGGCCGCGCCGATCCGCACCCGCGGGGCGGCGGCGGCGCCGAGAAGCTGCGGGCCGCGGGCGTCGAGATCGCGTGGGCGACGCCCGATTCCCTCGTCCTGGCTCCGGCCGCCGCCTTCGTCCACCGGCTCCGCACCGGTCGTCCGTTCGTGACCGCCAAGTGGGCGCAGACGATCGACGGGCGGATCGCCACCGCCGCCGGCGTCAGCAACTGGATCTCTTCGGAGCGGAGCCGCCGGCTCGTCCACCGCGCACGCGGCCGGGTCGACGCGATCCTGACGGGCATCGGCACCGTCCTGACCGACGACCCGCAGCTCACCGCCCGCGGCGTTCGCGTGCGTCGCGTCGCACGCCGGGTCGTGATCGACCCCCAGTTCCGCACGCCGATGGACGCACAGCTCGTCGTCACCGCCACGCAGACCCCGACGACGATCATCGGCTGGGCGGGCGATGGCGGCGGACGCGGCGAGCGTCGCGTCGCCCTCGCGGCGGCCGGCGTCGACGTCATTCCGCTCGGCGAGCCCGGGGAGGACGTCCCGCTCGACACCGCTCTGCGACTGCTGGTCGAGCGGCACGACGTCACCAAAGTCCTGGTCGAGGGCGGCGCGGGGCTCGTCGGCCGGCTCTTCGACGCTGATCTCGTGAACGCCGCGTGGGTATTCGTGGCCCCGCGTCTCTTCGCCGATGACGACGCGGTGCCGTGCGCGCGGGGCCGCCGCGTGGTGAAGCTCGCGGAAGGCATCCCCCTGCGTTTGAACGGCCACCACGTGCGGGGCGGTGACGTGCTGCTGCGTTACTCGGTGGCGTCGGCCGCGGCCGGGCCGTCCTGAGGCACGGCCGCCCCGGGGGCGAACTGTTCCAGCTCCAGCGGCAGGTCGAAGGTCTCCGGATGCACCCGCAACGCGTCGTCGCCGTTCTCGAGAAGCCAGTACGAACCCGCTTCGGGCGTCGTGCGGGCGATCCGTATCGTGTCGAGCGGTCGCGCGTCGAAACCGACGAGCGTCACCGTCGCCACCTCCAGCTCGCGGGGATACGGCTGAAGCTCGATGGCCACCGCGGGGTGGGTGGTCAGGGCGGCAAGCAATGCCGCCGCCCGCTCCGGGCGGACCTCGACCGCAGGCTCCTCCGCGTACCACCGCTCGAGGTCGCGTCGCAGTTGCAGCTCGCCGCCGGCGGTGCGAATGCGGATGAACTTCACGTCCGCGGGGACGACACCGGACGCCGTCGGGGCGACGAGCATCTCCGCGGGGCGGAAGAGGGCCGCGACGACGGCTTCGGAGAGTCGGAGCACCACCGGTCGTCCCTCGACCCGCGCGAATCGATCCTGGCTCCCGACCCCCACCCGCGCGCCGATGATCAGCCGTTGCGTGCGTTCGATCCGCCGCACCGACCCGCCGGCGTCGGCCGTCGCGTCACGCGTGAGAACCGTGATCGTCCCCGCCGGTTGCGTCATACCGAAGCGGCTCAGATCGTCGGGCTCATCCAGAATGAACCCCGCCGCCGGAGCGCGACCGATCGCATCGATGAGCTCGTCGAGGGCGAGCGGGTTGACCCGCGTCCGCACCGGTCGCTCCATCTGCCACGTCTTGCGATCGCGGCTGAGGACGAGCTCCTGCTCGCCGCTGACGACCTCGATCCGAGTCGCATCGGCTCCCGCGCCGTGAAACAGCCGTCGATCACGCCACTCGCGGGTGTCCATCCGAACGACCCGATCGTGCAGCTCGTGATCGATGGTGACGAGCCGCTCGCCCGATCGCGCATACGCCCGTCCCCCGAAACCACGGCGGCCGAACTCCAGACGCACTGATTGCCCTCCCGTCTCCAGCGTGAGCACGGCGCGAGGCGGCGTGAGCCCGACCGACTCGAGCGTCAATCCGTCGGCGTCGATCGCGTGCCCCCGCGTTTTGGTCGCGAGCCGGGCGAGTTGCTCGATCGAAAAGGCGTCCATGGGGTAGGCGAAGGGCGTCGTCTGACGCCAGGTCGCTCCGTCGCGTTCGAATCGCAGCGCGGTCGCGTCCGCCCGGTCGAGCGTGATCGCGTCGACGCGTTCGGCGGTCAGCGTTTCCGGCACGAGCGCGATCGTCGCGGCCCCGCCCGCCCCCGCGTCCCCGGCGTCAAGACGTTCGAACATCACCGCGGCGATCACGCCGATGATCGCGAGCGTCACCATCACCACGGTCGCGCGCACGTTCATGCCCCACCCCGCCGCAGGAACCACACGCCGGCCCCGCTCACGAGCGAGACGAACGGAAGACCGATGACGGCCAGCAACGCCCACCCGATCTGCCCGGAGCGATCCAGACCGCTCAGCCGCGCGACCTGCCGGCTCACCGGGCTGGGGGCGATGAGCTCGTCCCGCTCGGCCAGCCACGCGACGATGGCCAGCATCAATTCCTGATTGCCGGGGTGCTGCAACGCGGCGCGTCCGCCGCCAAGGGGAAGCAGCACGTCCGCGATCGAACTGTGCAGCCAACCGCCCGAGCCCGCGAGCACGAACCGTTGCGGACCGTCGGGGCCGGTGCGCTCCGTCGCCACCACGACCGGCACCGGTTCGGAGAGCGGCTCGGCCGTCACCGGTGTCGCAGGATTCCGCATCACGCCGGCCCAATCCGCCTCACGCCAGCGACGCCCGTCGGGATCGACCGAAAGCACGACCGACGTCGGCGTCGTGCCGCCGGGCGTGGTGATGGCGACCGGCAGCGGGATGTACGTCGGTTGCCCGTCGACGGCGCGGGCGATCGGATGATCATGATCGACATCGAGGATCGTGACCCCGGCCTGGGCCCGCTGGCTGCCGTCGGTTTCGGAGACGGCGTCGAAGATCGCGTGCCCGGTGTCCGGCACCAGGTCGAAGGGGGCGGACAGCCGCGCCCACGGATCCGGCTGCCGGTATCGGGGCAGCAGGCTCGGGAAGACGTTGAGACAGACGGCCGCCCCGTCGGTGATGAGCCGATCCGCGGCGCGAATGAGCGCGAGCTCGGCGCGATCCGGCTCCAGCCCGGCGCGTTGCGCCGGCGGGATGATGACCCACACGACCGGCTGCTCCGCGGCCGGGAGGGGTTGCTCGGTTTGGGTGACCGACCACTCCTTCACGTCGAACCGGGACGCGCGAAGCGTGGAGGCGACGCCCACGACGTCCGTGTGCGTGTCGTTCTCACGCAAGAGCGAACGCTCCTCGGCGTGGACGAAGACCACCATCGGCATCACGCCACCCCGCAGCGAGCGGATCGCGGCGGAGATGACCTGCTCCCCCCGAAAGCGACGATCGAACGCCACCGCGCCGCCTCCGAGCGCGCGGAGGTTGAGCTTCGGAAACAGCTGCCGGGACGGGATGACCGCCGCCGCTTCGGGTCCGATCACGATCGCGACCTCGCCCGT
Source organism: Phycisphaerales bacterium (assembly GCA_013003065.1). Lineage (GTDB taxonomy): Bacteria > Planctomycetota > Phycisphaerae > Phycisphaerales > SM1A02 > JABDLI01. The sequence continues at coordinate 10,673 of JABDLI010000305.1, forward strand.
CTCCAGCTGGCGTCCAATCGAGGCGAGCTCCAGCGGCGGCAACCGGGTGAGCGGATCGGCGATCACCGCCAGATCCTGCGCGAGCGACCGGTACGCGTCCTCGACGCGGCCGGCGAACGCGGCCAGGACCGGATTGACCCCGTCCGCCGCCTGCCACTGCTCGTACACCCCGGTCATCGCGAGCAGCTCGTCCGACCACTGCGTCAACGCCTGCGCGAGGATGCTGCGGGCGGTCTCGTAGTCGGGCAGCGGTTGGGCGTCGCCCACCTCCCGGGCCGCGGCGACGGCGTCGAGCACCTGACCGCCCTCATCGGCAAGCAGTCCGAGCAGCCCGAGCCGCTGCTCGAGCGCGGCGCGGGCCGGGTCGTCGGCGGCGACGTGGGGGAGCGCCTGCTCGAGCTGGCCGGACTGTTGCTGCGCGAAGAGCTGGAGCCGCTCGAACCCGCGGACGCCATCCCGGAGCGCCACCTCATAAGCCTCGATCCGCGACGCTTCGAGCGAGCGGAGGCGGGCCAGGAGCGTCTCGTAGTCGCCGATCGCCCGGGGGTCGGTCGGATCGACCGTCGTGACGGAGATCGCCGGCGTCGCCTCTCGGTACCGGTCGAGCACCTCACGCACCTGCGCGCGCACCGCTGCGCTGGTCTCGTCGGCGATCATGACGAGCGCGATCGTCCACGCCCCCTCGAGGTCACGCAGGAGCTCGGCCGTCTGCGGGCTCAGCGAATACGCGCGCGTCTTCGTCGCGTCGAGCCGCCAACGCAGCTCCGACCGTTGGGCGAAGTAGTTCACGACGACCGCGACCGTCGCGACCGCGAGGAGAAACACGATCAGGTTCAGCGCGTAGGCGACGCGGCGACGAAACCCGGGAGCGAGAATCGGTCTGCGGGTCATGGCCACCTCCGCAATCCGAGGGAGCGAATCGCCGCCACCAGGAACACGATCGTGAACGACACGAAGTAGACGATGCCGAAGCTGTCCATCAGCCCGAGGATGAACCCCCGCATCCGGGCGATCGGGCTGCCGGCGGCGAGAAAACGCGCGACCGTCTCCAGCGCACCGAGCAGCTCGACGACGATGGGGCTGGTGTCCGGACGTCGCGCCACGCCCTCGGCGAGCGCCGCGAGGTTCGGCAGGGCGATCGTGGCGAGCAGGACGACGAGCCAGAGGAAGATCGTCGTCAGGTACGCCAGCACCTGCGAGCTCGTCAGCGTCGACGCGAGGATGCCGCTCGCCAGGAACGCGCTGCCGACGAGCACGAGCCCGACGTAGCCGCTCAGGATCTCTCCGTAATCCGGACGGCCGTACCACTCGAGCGCGACGACGAACACCAGCGTGGGCGCGAGCATGAGCAGCAGGAAGCCGAGCGCGCCGATGAACTTGCCGACGATCACCTGCGTCTCGCCGACGGGCGCGGTCATGAGCATCTCGAGCGTGCCCAGCCGGAGCTCGTCGCTGACGGTCCGCATGCTCAGCGCGGGACCGACGAGAAAGAACACCCACACGCTGATCTCGAAGAACAGACGCATGGTCGCGGGCTGTCCCGGGCTGAAACCCGAGCCCAGCAGCAGCGGCGCCGCGACGAAGTAGACGAGACCGGTGAAGAAGAGGAACAACGCGGTCACGACCGCCCCGACCGGGGACAAGACGTAGGACATCAGCTCGCGGCGGGCGATGGCAACGGTCGCGCTCACGACGCCGCTCCCTTCGCGGCCGCCGCGATCGGCTCACCGGACACGAGCTGCACGAAGAGGTGCTCGAGGGTCGGGGTCTCACCCCGGAGCTCCCGCACCGTCGCGCCGGCCCCGTGCAGCGAACGACCGATCGACTCCCGCAGGTCTTCTCCGCCGGCGCTTGCGGCGATCGTCATGCGGCACCACCCGTCGTCGAGCGGCTTGGTCTCGACCTCGACGATGCGGGGCAACGCCCGGAGCGTCGCCGCCGCGTCGGGCGCGTCGGTCTCCAGGACGTAGCGGCGACCCCGGGCCGCGAGCGATCGCACGTCGTCGATGGGCCCCTGCAGCTGCACGCGTCCGCGGGCGACCATCACCACGTCGTCGCAGACCATCTCGACCTCGGGCAGGATGTGCGTTGAAAAGAGGATCGTCCGGTCGCCGGCGAGGTCTCGAATCAGACTCCGCACCGCCCGGATCTGCGCCGGGTCGAGCCCGACCGTCGGCTCGTCGAGGATGATGACCGGCGGATCGTGGAGCAACGCCGCGGCCAGCCCCACCCGCTGCCGGTACCCCTTGGACAGGTGGCGGATCGGCCGCCGGCGGACGTCCTCCAGACCGCACCGATCGATGACGCGTCCCATCGCCGCCCGGCGCTCGGCCCGGCCGAGACCGAACAACGACCCGCGGAAGGCGAGGTACGCCTGGACCCGCATCTCCGGGTAGAGCGGCGTCGACTCCGGCAGGTAGCCGATCTTGCGACGCACCGCGCGGGGGTGCACCGACACGTCGAGCCCGTCCACCGTCACCGTCCCGCTCGACGGCGGGAGGAACCCCGCGATCATCCGGATCGTCGTCGTCTTGCCGGCGCCGTTGGGGCCGAGGAATCCCACCACCCGTCCCCGCCGGATCCGAAAGTCGATCGCGTCGACCGCGACGTGCGGGCCGAAGCGTTTCGTGAGCTGGTGGGCGACGATCATGACAGGACGCTCGGTGGGATCGGGGAGCGGCCGCCGGGGAGGGGGCGCTCCGGGATGCGGGGGCGGGACGCCGACGGCGGGTGCCGTCCGGCCGCCGATCGGGCGGACGGGGGCTCGGGGGAGACGGTCGATTCTCGACCGGCCCGGGTGGATGTCAAGCGAACGCCCCGCCGCGGGGAACGTCCACCGAAAGCTCGCCTTCGCCGAACTCCGTTGTACAGTTGCATACACTGAATCACCGAGGATGCTCCTCAGACGGAGGGGTTGGCGGCATCTTCCCGACTGGCATGAACACGACGCGACGAAGGCTTCTTCTGGCCCCGGGGGTCCTGGGCGACGACCCGGGCTCGGCGGACGCCCTCATCGTCGCTCTCTCATCGGCGTTCGAGGTCCGGACGGTCGAATCGAACCAGGAAGCGATCCGCCTGGCGGCCGAGTCCGACGATGCGCTCGTCATCCTCGGCGCGGACACGGCCGAGGCGGTGCCGGCGACCGGAATGATCGCGGTCCTCGAGCAGATCGGCGAGGGCGTCGGCGTGGTCGACCGCACGGGTCGCATCACCTGGGCGAACACCCGTCTGCGCGCCTACTCCGACGCGGTCCGCCAGCGGTTCGTTCGCACCTGCCGCCGCGGCATCGAGCAGTTCAACCAGGCCGGCTGCGCGTCGGTGCCCCTCGCGGAGCGTCCGGGACGACGCTTCAGCTTTGCCGCCGACGGCGGCGACTTCGAGCTGCTGGTGGCCATCGCCGGCGTGGAGCCGGATGGGGGACGGGTCACGGATGTCGTCGGCATGCTCTGGGAGGTCACGGCCACCCGCAAGGTGCAGCGCAAGATCGACGCGATCGATGCCGCCGGATCGGAGCTGATGCGGATCGACGCGACGGCCATCGCCCGGCTGAACATGGCGGAGCGGCTGAAGATCCTCGAGGAGAAGATCGTTCGAACCGTGCGGGAGTTGCTCGCCTTCGATCACTTCGAGATTCGCATCATCGATCGCGACACGAACCAGCTCGAGCCCGTCTTCAGCCTCGGCATCGCCCCGCTCGGCATCGGCGAGGCGATTCTCGCCGAGAAGGACGAACACGGAATCTGCGGGTACGTCGCCGCCACCGGCGAGAGCTACCTCTGTCCGGACATCCGCCGCGACGAGCGGTACACCGAAGGGCTCGCCGATGCGGTGAGTTCGCTGACGGTGCCGCTGCGTCTTCACGATCGCGTCATCGGCGTCTTCAACATCGAGTCACGCCAGCCCGCCGCGTTCGACGAGTCGGACCGGCGGTTCGCCGAGATCTTCGGTCGGTACGTCGCCATGGCGATGCACATCTTCGACCTGCTGGTCGTCGAACGGTTCACGACGAACGAGCAGATCGCCGGCGACGTCATCACGGAGCTCGAGGAGCCGCTGAAGGCGGTCACGGAACGAGCCGAGGCCATCCGCCGGGGCGTCGACAACCCCGCCGTCGATGTCCACGTCACCGGGGTGCTGGAGGCGGTGGCCGCGATCCGGCGGCGTCTGGAGGCGTACGCGGACGGGCCGAAGTCGATTGTCGGCGCCGACCAGGAGATCGACGACGGCACCGTCGATCCCGTTCTCGAGGGGCGACGCGTGATCCTCGCCGACAACGAGCCCACGGTGCGACAGAAGATCGGCCGGCTGCTCCGCAACCGCGGGTGCGACGTGACCATCTGCGCCGGCGGCGCCGAGATGATCGACGTCCTGCGTGGCAGCGCGAGCGAGGAGCATCCGCCCGACCTTGTCATCTCCGACATCCGGATGCCGGATCGCAACGGATACGAGGTCTTCCGGACCTGCCGCGAGCTCTTCCCGCAGACGCCGGTCATCCTCATCACCGGGTTCGGCTACGACCCGCACCACTCGATCGTCCGGGCGAGCCAGGAGGGACTCCACGCGTTCCTCTTCAAGCCCATCAAGGCGACCGCGCTTCTCGATCACGTGCGCGAAGCGATTCGCGCGAACGGAGAGTGACGCGTCATCACGCGGACATTCACCGCAGGTCGGGCGGTGGGGCCGCCGGGCCCGTACAATCAAGGTCATGACGACGACCGGAGCCAATGTGACGACGCCCCCGTGGACGACCCGCCGCCTGCTCGCCTGGATGACGGAACGATTCACGACGCAGTCACTCAGCGCCCCCCGCGTCGTGAGCGAACTGCTGCTCGCCCACGTCCTCGAGTGCGAACGGATGCGTTTGTACATGGAAGTCGACCGGGAAGCGACGGCGGAGGAGCTTGCGCGGCTTCGCGACCTCGTCCGACGCGCGGCCGCCCACGAGCCGGTCCAGTACCTGGTCGGGCGGGCCGCCTTCTTCGGGTTCGAGCTGGAGGTCGACGCGTCATCGCTCATCCCGCAACCGGCGACCGAAGACCTCGTCTCGGCCGTCCTCGCCTGGGCGCGGGCATGCCCGACGACGCCCACGCGGATCGCCGACCTCGGCACCGGGAGCGGCGCCGTCGCCATCGCGATCGCCCGGGATCTCCCGGAGGCCACGGTCCTCGCGACCGACGTCGTTCCGGCCGCGCTCGAGCTTGCGGCCCGCAACGCAACGCGGTTGGGGGTCGCCGATCGCATCGAGTTTCGCGTGGGCGCGCTGTTGGAGCCGCTCGACGCCGACCCCCGGCCCTGGGATGTCATCGCGGGCAACTTGCCGTACATCTCCGACACCGAATGGGACGACGGGTCGGTCGAGCGGTGCGTGCGTGAGCACGTTCCCGCCTCGGCGACCCGAGGCGGCACCGACGGGCTCGACTTCATTCGCCCGGTGATGCAACACGCGGCCACCCACCTGCGTCCCGGCGGCCTGCTGGCTCTGGAGATCGGCCATGCCCAACGCGACGCGGTGCTGGCCCTCGCCCGCGACACCCGGTGGACGGACGCCCGCGTCGAACGCGACGCCGAAAACTTCTGGCGCGTGCTCCTCGCGCACCGGGGGTGAGCCCATGAACGTCCTCATGCTCGGCTGGGAATTCCCACCGTTCATCACCGGCGGCCTCGGCACCGCGTGTTACGGTCTGACCCGCGCGCTCGATCAGCATGGCGTGCGGATCACGTTCATGCTGCCCCGCGCCGTCGACGCGACGCACGCCGCGCACGTGACGCTCCTCGGCCCGCAGAGCGCCGCGGCCGACACGAAGCGAACGCCGTCACCCGGGCGTCGCGGCCGGCCGGCGCCGCACGCCGTGGACGATCCCGCAGCGGTCCCGGCGATGAAGACCGCATCCATCCCCGCTTCCACGCCGGCGTTCGCGCACACGAAGTTCCTGACGGTGCCCACGCGGATCGTCCACCCCTACGCGGGTGCCGCAGGCGATCGCCCGGTGGCGATGCCGTCGCCGCGTTCGGCGCTCCGGTCGACGCTGGAGTCGACGCTGGAGTCGACGCCGACGACTCCTCCCCCCGCCCCCGCGACGCGAACCGCCGGACCCCGTGCCGATCCGCCGTCGGCGGCCGCGGGCTCGACGCCGGCGGTCGACGACGCGGGCTACGGCCACGACCTGATGGGCGAGGTGGAGCGGTACGCGGCGTTCTGCCTCGACGCCGCCGCGGACCTCGACTTCGACGTCATCCACGCCCACGACTGGCTCACGTATCCGGCCGGTTTGTGGATCGCCCGGCACACCGGCCGCCCGCTCGTCGTCCACGTTCACTCGACCGAGTTCGATCGGTCCGGCGAGCAGATCAACCAGACCATCTACGACATCGAGCGGCGTGGCATGCACGGGGCGATGCGGGTGATCGCGGTGAGCCAGCTCACCCGCGACGTGGTCACCCGACGCTACGGCGTTCCGCCCGGCAAGGTGGACGTCGTCTACAACGGCGTCGACATCGACACGCGTTCGGCCGGCATTTCCGAGATTCGCGGTCGGGACAAGATCGTTCTCTACTTCGGACGCATCACGTTCCAGAAGGGCCCCGAGTACTTCGTCCGCGCCGCCAAGCGGGTGCTGGAGCACATCGAAGACGTCAAGTTCGTCGTGGCGGGATCGGGCGATCAGGCGCGGAGCATGATCGAGATGGCGGCCGGCATGGGGATCGGTCACAAGGTGTTGTTCACGGGCTTCCTGCGGGGCGACGACATCCGCCGGGTGTTCGAGATCGCCGACCTCTACGTCATGCCGTCGGTCTCCGAGCCCTTCGGCATTGCACCGCTCGAGGCGATGGGGCACGACGTGCCGGTGCTGATCAGCAACACCTCGGGTGTGAGCGAGGTGCTCACGCACGCGCTCAAGGTGGACTTCTGGGACGTGGACGACATGGCGAACAAGATCATCGCCGTCCTTCGCCACCCGCCGCTCGGTCAGATGCTCCGCACCCACGGGCGGATGGAGGTGCGGCAGCTCACGTGGGATGGCGCGGCGCGGGAGTGCGAAGAGATCTACGGGCGGGTCATCGGCGAGATGGCCGTCGTCTGATCGCGGAGTCCGGCTCTGACCGGCTGCTCTTACCGGCAGGGACCCCACGCGGCGAGCACCGCGAGCAGGTCGGTGAACCCGACGTCCCCCGAGGCGTCCAGATCCGGCGGGCACGGCGGCGGGCACGGCCCCCAATCGGCGAGCACCCGGATCAGATCCGTGAACCCGACGTCACCGGAGCCGTCGAGATCGGCGGGGCACGTCGCGGGGGTCTGGTACGCGATCACGTTTCCACCGACGCCGCAGACGACCATCACCCCACCGTCACCGAGCGCCGGACCGCCGAGGTTGACGTTGTCGATGAGCTTCTGCCATCGGAGCGTGAGGTCGGCGTCGAACGCGAAGAGCGATCCCCCGTCGAAGCTGCCGTTGGTGACGAACACCTTGCCCTCGGCGTCGATCGCGATGCGGGGGCTGAAGAAGTCGCCGGCGATCGGGATCGAGGTGTCGAGAATCGTCCCTTCGTCGGGGTCGATTCGAATCACCTCCTGATCGCGCGAGTAGCTGTACACCGATCCGTCCGGACCGACCGCGAACGAGGCAAAGGGCGTGTAGCCCATCGGCACCCGCCACTTCTCCTCGAAGCCCGCGCCGGTATCGGTAAAGGCGACGAAGAAGTCGGTGACCGGGTTGTTCTGCGTCCTGGGGGCGTAGATCGTCCCGTCCGGACCGACGAGCAGACCGAGCTGCTCGATGAACCCGCCGCCCCGCGGCTCGCTGGAGTAGAGCTCCGCCCCGCTGCCGAGGTCGAAGGCGGACACGATCGGACCGAACGGGCTCGGCTCCCACACGTAGACGCGATCCCCGAAGACCGCGGCGGCGCACCCGTCGGTCGTCGGGCACCCGCGGGACGCCGTCCACACCGTGCTGCCGTCCGTGCGGTCGATCCGCATGACGCTCGAGAAGTTGCCCGCGATCAGATCACCGTTTGGAGCGAACGACAGACTCTCGGTCGATGATTCGTCGATGAGGTCATCGCTCCGCCAGATGATCGATCCGTCGGCGGGATCGAGGGCGTAGAGATACTCGGCGTTCGTGTTGCCCGCCCGCGTCGCGTACACCTGCCCGTCGCGTATCGCGGTGACGCGGCTCCGCCAGGACTTGCCCGGGAAGCTCTCGGGAAGCTGCGTCTGCCACCGGATGTCGCCGGTCGCCAGCTCGTGCGCGACGATCCACGTCCCCGTCGGAATCGTGAAGCTCCCGATGCGGCTGACGACCACGAGATCGCCGTCGATCACCGCTTGCTGCGCGACGATCGCGGGCAGGCTGCCCGTCCACAGCACGTCGGGGCCCGCCGGGCCCACCACTTCCGCCAGACCGTCACGCGTGGCGTTGCCGCCGACGCCGGTGTTCCAGTCGGCGAGGGCGGTGGCGGTGAGGGCGAGGGTGAGGGCGAGGGTGTGGGTGGGGATGGGACGCATAGTCGTACGGTATCGCGTTGGGGTGGGACATCAACGGAATTCTGTTGGGGGGGCGGGTGTCGCGGACACGGGCACGGACGCGGATGCGGGCACGGACGCGGACGCGGACGCGGGCACGGACGCGGACACGGACGCGGACGCGGGCACGGACGCGGGCACGGACGCGGACACGGGGACTCTGCGTGCGGGCGGTCCGAAGAATGGTGCCACGGACAGCGAAGCGTCCGTGCCGTGCGTCGTCCAT
>JABDLI010000318.1 GCA_013003065.1 Phycisphaerales bacterium
CACGTGTGCCGTGCTTCGTGCGCTCGTGCACGTGAGGATGGGCGGCCGCATCGGTGGCGACGGACACGGTCACGGACACGGTCACGGACGCGGACACGGACACGGACACGGACGCGGACACGGTCACGGACGCGGCCGCGGACACGGTCACGGCCGCGGACACGGACACGGACGCGGACGCGGATACGGCCCCGGCCCCGGCCCTCAACAAATACCCCCACCATTTTCCAAGGCCCAGCCCCCCTGTTCCTGTGGTCCTCCATGACAAGGCCGCGCCCAGCGGTTTCGCTCCATCGGAGGACAATCCATGCACCCGCTGCACCCATCCCGCCCCACGCCGGCCGCACTGCTCGTTCTCGTCGCCGTCACCGCGGCCGCGGCGGATGACATTCACTGGATCACCCCGGGCGACGGCACGTACCAGATCGGTGCGAACTGGTCCACGGGCGTCCCCCCCGGCGTCACCGACCGCGCGATCTTCGACACCCCGGGTCTGTCGGCCACGGTCGGGTTCCTGGACTTCGTGGATGCATCGAGCGATCAGCTTCGGATCAACGAAGGCGCGATCACCCTTGACCTCAACGACCGGACCTATGAGCTGATCAATCCGGAAGATTTCAACGTCGCCGAGATGTCGATTCAGCTCGGCGTCAATGCGGGAGATCTCGGCACGCTGATCCTGCGAGAACCGGGTCTTCTCGCCGGTCGACACCTCGTTGCCGGCGTCGACGTGGGAAGCACCGGCTTCGTGCAGGTCCACGACGATGGTCGACTGAGCCTCGACACCCTGCGGCTCGCAGCGCTCGGGGGCACGGGGGCCGCTCTTGCGACGAACGGCGGAGAGATCCACGCCCTGGCCATGCTCATGAGCCAGAGTGGAGCCTCGTCGATCGGAATCTCCTCCGGCGGCCTCGTCCAGATCAACGGCATTGCGGACATCGGGCGAGGGGATGACGCGACGATCGAGATCATCACCGGCGGCCGCTTCGCCGCCTTCCACGCGACCGTCGGCCAGAATGCCAGCGGCACTGGCGACGTCTCGGTGACGGGCGCGGGCAGCGTGTTCGACGTCGCGTCGGCGTGGATCGGCGAAGCCGGAACGGGGTCGATGACGATCTCCGGGGCTGGGCTCGCCGAGGTCATCAACGATCTGAGCGTCGGCCTTCTTCCCACGGGGACCGGCACGGTCGATCTCAGCGGTGACGGCTCGACGCTCCGCGTCCATCGCGACCTCTTCGTGGGATCCGCGGCCGGCGCCGAAAGCGGTGGTGGCTCGGGGCATCTATCCGTGACCGACGATGCCGTGGTCGAGGTCTCGCGGGCGACCGACTTCGCCGCGGGCGGCTCAGCCCTCCTCGACGGCGGCGTCCTGCGCACCGGGCAGCTGGAAGGAGATGGTTCGTCGTTCATCTGGGCCGCCGGCGCCCTGGAGCTGACGGACGACACGCTCTTCGTCGCCCCCGGCCAGTTCTTCGGCTCGTTCGTCGGCATCAGCGGCGATCGCAGCCTGACCGTCTCCGACATGATCGACGTCTACGATGACGCCGGCGGCACCGCTCGATTCGAGGTGTTCGACGGCGGCAGCGCCGTGAGCGAACGCGCGTTCTACTCCCGCTTCGCCGGGGAGAGCTCGGTCGGATTCGTCGACGGCGACACCACGCGGTGGACGGTCACCGACGCGATGGCGATCGGCGGCGGCTCGACCTCCGCGGGTGGGATCGCGACGGTGAACGTCGGCGATCTGACCCCGGAAGGCACGCTCGACGTCGCCAACCTGCTGCGGGTGTGGACGCAAGGGGTGCTCAACATCGTCAGCGGCCAGGTGACCGCGACGAACCTCTTCGTCGACGGCGGCGTCGTGGATCAGTCGGGCACCGGCCGGTTGCTCGTCAGCAGCGACCTCGCCACCGGCCCCGCCGGGGGCGGCACGCTCGTGGATGGGCTCGCCCCGAGCGTGATGACGCTGACGAACGGCGCTCTTCTCCAGAGCACGACCGGCGGCATCGGGACGTTCGGTGGCGGCGGCCAGGGCGCGGTCACCGTCGACGCGGACGCGCAGTGGCTCATCGACACGGACCTCCTGATCGGCCGGAGCGACGGGGACTTCGCCTCCGCCACGCTGGCGATCACGGACGCCGAGGTGACGGCGGCGACCACGACGCTCTTCGGACCGGGCCAGCTCCGGCTCGACGGCGGCACCCTGACGGCTGCCGTCGTGCAGAGCGACGACGCGACCGTTTCCGGCGCGGGCACGATCAACGGCGCGTTGCTGAACGGCGGCCGCGTCGAGCCGGGAACGGAGACGGCCCCCGGTCTCATCACGCTGGGCGGACCGTTCGCGCAGTACACGCAGACCACGCCCGGCGTTCTGGCCGTCGCCCTCGGCGGCGAGGAGCCGGATGCCTTCGATCGCCTGGTCATCAACGGACCGGTCACCCTCTCCGGTGGACTGGAGATCACGCCGGCCTTCGGATACGCGCCGCGGGCGGGCGCTGCATTCGAGATCATCGCGGTCACCGAAGCCGGAGGCGTGGGGGGTGTCTTCGACTGGGTGGATCCGCCGAGCGGGTACGAGGTGACGTACACGGGCACGAGCGTCGTCATCACCGTCGTCGACGCCGGCTGTCCGGCCGATCTCGATGGCAGCGGTGACGTCGGCTTCGCCGATCTCCTCGCGGTGCTGGCGGCGTGGGGCCCGTGCGTGGGATGCCCGCAGGACATCGACGGATCCGGCGACGTCGGGTTCTCCGACCTGCTGACCGTGCTGGCCGCCTGGGGCGTTTGTCCGTGAGAGAGCTTCCGGCGCGCGGGAGTGGGAGCGCCCGCGTTGCCGGTTACGGAACCGGATCGACGGTCCGCCAGATGCGGGCCGTCCCGTCGGCGCCGACCGACGCGATCGCGTGACCGTCGGGGCTGAACCGGGCCTGGAAGACGGTGCCGGCGTGCCCCGTCCAACGCAGCAGATCCTCTCCCGTCTCGGCGTCGAGCACCTTGATGCGGTGGTCGTCACCGCTGGTGATCAGCCGACGCCCGTCGGGGCTCACGTCGACGCCGTAGCAGTCGCTCTCGTGCACGACCAGATCGTGTTCCACGTTCCCCCGCGTGATGTTCCACACCCGCAGGCCCCCCGTCGTGTCGCCGACGAAGAGTCGCGTCTGCGTTCGGTCGAACGCGACGGCGGTGTACGGTCGCGTCCGGTCGCCGAAGCGGAACCGCGGCGTGCCGTCGCCGGCGTTCCACCCGGCGATGGTTCCGTCCTCCGACACGGTGACAATCATCACGCCCGCCGCATCCCAGACGGCCTGCCGCACCGGCGCCTCGTGACCGGCGATCGAATGAATCGGCACGCGCTCCGCGACGTTCCACACGGCGAGCGTCCCCGGCCCACCGCCGGTGAGCAGACGCCGGCCCGCGGGATCGAAGGCCACCGTCCAGACCGGACCGTCGTGGGCCTGCCGCGTGTCCGGCGTGCGGTCGCCGTCGACCGGCCAGATGATCAGACGCCCGTCGTAGGTGCCGATGGCCAGCTCGTCGCCGCCGGGATGCCAGCTCATCGAGTAGAGCGACGCGCCGGGAATGGCAAGCCGCCGCAGCTCGCGCCCACGGATGGCGTCGTGCACGCGGGCGATGCCGTCGTCGCCGCCGAAGGCCACGCGGGTTCCGTCCGGCGACCACCGCACCGTGTTCAGCTCCGTCGCTGACTCGAGGATCGTCATGACGTCACCGGGCGACTCCAGGCTCCAGCGACGCACGGTGCCGTCGACGCCACCGGAAATGACGGTGCGTCCGTCCGGGCCGACGGCGACGTCGATGACCCGGCCCCGGTGCCCGCGCAGCACGCGACGGTCGACCCCGGCGATCGGATCCCAGACGCGAATGGTCCCGTCGTGGGATGCGGACACGAGCGATCGGCCATCCGGGGTGAACCGCACACGCTCGATCATGTCGGTGTGACCGATCAACCGCCCGACCGACACGCCGCTCGCCGCGTTCCACAGTTCGATCTCGGCGCGGCTGCAGGAGGCGAGAACCGACCAGTCGGGGCGGGCGGCGAGCGACCGGCAGTGGGCGGGGCGATGTCCGGGCCAAACGCGGATCGCGTCGTCGCGGTCCCACCAGTGAATCTCACCCTCCCATCCGCTCGATGCCACCGTGCCGTCGGGCCCGACCGCGAGATCCGTGACGTCCCACTGGTGCCGGCCGATGACGCGGGTCTCCCCTGTCGTCAGGTCATGTCGCCGCACGCGACCGTCGCCGCCACCGCTGACGAGGTGCGTCTCGCCGTCGAACGCGAGTGCCGCCACCCGCGTCACGGCGGGGTCGATGCGTTGCAACAACCGCCCGTTCGTCGTGTCCCACAGACGGATGCCGGCATCGGCCGGTTCGTCCCGCAGACGTTTGGCGCTTGCGCTCGCCAGACGCGTGCCGCTGGGACTCACGGCCAGGACCCCCACCCCGATGCGGTGATCGCGAAGCTCGAGACGAAGCGTCCCCGTCCGCGTCTCCCAGACCCGGATGGTCGTGTCGCGATCCGCCACCGGCACCCCCGTGGCGTGGTTGCCGCCGCTGGCGACCCACGTACCGTCCGGCGCGATCGCGAGACAGCGAACGGCGTTGCGGTGCGCGGGGATGACCAGATCGCTGCGATCGGAAAGGTAGGTAAGCCGCTGCCACTCCCAGTGCCGGAGGTCTTCGGGGCACCGCGCGAGGGCTTCGTGCATGCGCTCGTACTCGTTGTTCCGGTACGAGCTCTCGGCGAGAGCGATGTCCTTGACGTAGTGCGAACGGCGGAGGGCCTCCGCGCGACGGGAGACGCCGACGAACGCGGTTGTGCTGACGATCGTGCCGATCGCGAGCGCGATGATGACACCGGCGACGCCGCCCACGAGAATGCGGTTCCGCCGCGCGAACTTGCCGAGCTGGTAGAGCGTCGTCGGCGGTCGGGCCACGATCGGCTCGTCGCGACAGTAGTGTCGCACGTCCGACGCGAGCGCACGGGCGGAGGGGTACCGCCGGGACGGATCCCGTTCGACCGCAGTCGCGACGATCGTCTCGAGATCACCTCGGTACCGTCGATCCAGCACGCCCAGTCGCGTCGGCTCTTCGTCCCGGATGATGCGCGCGGCCTCCGGCAGCGACTTCTCCTGAACGTCGTGTGGGAGCCGGCCGGTGAGCAACTCGCACAGCAGGACACCGAGGGCGTACACGTCGGTCCGCGTGTCCACGAGGCTGGGATCGCCGGCCACCTGCTCCGGGCTCATGTACGGAAGCGTGCCCACGAGCTGGCCCGGCGCCGTGTGGGCGGTGGCGGCGACCGTCTCGCCCGCCACCAGCCGCGCAACCCCGAAGTCCAGCACCTTGGGTGCGCCGGCGGCATCGACCAGTATGTTCCCGGGCTTCAGGTCGCGGTGGACGATGCCCTGCTCGTGCGCGTGCTGCACCGCGTCGCAGATCCGTGCGAACAGCTCCAGCTGCGTGGCCAGGTCGAGGTCGTGGTCGCGGATGGCCTCGGTCACGGGACGACCTTCGACGAACTCCATCGCGAAGAACGGCTGCTCCCCGTAGGCGGTCTCGGCCCGCCCCGCCTCGAAGATCGAGGCGATGCCGGGATGCTGCAGCCGCCCGAGCACGTCGGCTTCGCGGTCGAAGCGTCGCCGCAGCTCGGGCGTCAGGGCGCCGGGCCGGATGACCTTGAGCGCGACCGGTCGGCGCGGACGCTCTTGCTCCGCCCGGTACACGACGCCCATGCCGCCGACGCCGACGACGTCGATGATCCGGTAGCCGCCGATCTCGTCCGGCCGCACGCCATCGATCCCGGCCCCGAGCGGAGCCGCCGCGACCGGCGGCTGGTCGAGTACGGCGTGCGGCCGCTCGTCGTCGTCGAGGAGACGCTCGACGACGCGGCGGAGCGTTGCGTCCCCCGCGCACTCGACGTCGAGCTGCGCGGCCTGGTCGGCCCGCGGGCAGGAACGCACGCGTTCGAAGATTCCCTGCAGACGCTCGAACTGTTCCGGGGTCACGCCCCGTCTCCGTCGCGGAGTCGCCCCGCGAGCCACGCCCGCGCCATCCGCCAGTCCCCCTCCACGGTGCTCAGCGAAATCCCGAGGACGCGGGCGATCTGCTCGTGCGTGAGGCCCGCGAAGTACCGCAGCTCCACGACGCGGACCTTGCGGGCGTCCAGCTCGCTCAGCCCTCGAAGCGCCTCGTCGAGACCGAGCAAGTCGAGCGGCTCCGGCGTCCCGTCCCCGGCCCGATCGCCCGCGACCGCGAGCGTGAGCCGCCTGCGATCACCGCCCCGCTTCAACGCGGCGCGTCGTTCGGCGTGGTTGACGAGAATCTGACGCATCGCCGTCGCCGCCACGGCCAGAAAGTGCTCGCGGTCGTTCCACCCCCCGGCGACACCGCGAATCAGACGCAGGTAGGCCTCGTTCACGAGCGCCGTGGGTTGCAGCGTGTGGTCGGCCGGCTGGCGCCGGAAATAGCTCCCGGCAAGCTCCCGCAGCTCGTCGTACACGAGCGGAAAGAGCTGCTCCGCGCTGCTCGGATCGCCCCCCGCCAGCGTCGTCAACGCTCGCGTCGCCGCCGCGACGCGTTCGGCGTCGGGTGAGCAGTCCGGTTCCATGTCCCGAGTGTACCGGCCGTCGCGTCGCGAAAGAAGCGTCTGGTGTCCGCCCCGGCCCCGCTCTTACCGCCGCCGCTGCCACCGCCGCTTCGGACCGTGGCCGCGACGCGGCGGCCCCAGCCCCTCGCGATCGCAGGGTCCCCAGGCAGCGAGCAGCTCCAGGAGATCGACGAAGTCCAGCTCGTGGCCCCGGCGGAGCAGCATGACCAGATCGCGGCCGTCGACGCGGCCGTCGCCGGTCAGGTCCCACGGGCACGTCGAGGCGGCGGCGGCTTCGTACGGTCCCATGTCGACGAGCGGCGACGCGCCGCTGCCGGTGTCGGGCGTCGCCGCCACGTCGGCGCGGCGGGGTCGGCCGTCCAGGTCGAGGGGCGTCGGCTCCGCGAGATCGCCGTCGCCGTCGAGATCGCCGAAGTCGGCCTGGATCGCGTCGTTGCGCCCGGCGTCGATGACGGGCGAGTCCGGCGCCGGACGCAAGTCGTCGTCGAGCGTGCCCGCGACGCCATCGGCACCGGCCGCATCGGTGAAACGCGGATCGACGTCGATGTTCCCGCCGCCATCGCTGCCGAAGGCCGGATCCCACTCGGCGCTGCCGCCCGATCCGGCGACGTCGGAGTACTGAAATGTCCCGACGACCGTTCCGGCGACCCGCACGCTGGCGTTCAGGTCGGCGGCGTTGGCCGAGACGATGGTGTTGTAGATCGTGGCCCCGGCGTCCTCGCAGGACAGCCCGCCGCCATCGCCGGCCGTGTTCGCCGTCACGACGCAGCCGGCGAGCCGCGGCGCGCCGCCGTTGAAGAAGTCGACGCCGCCGCCGGTCGCCACCGCCTCGTTGCCGGCGAAGACGCAGTCGACGAAGCGGGGACTGGCATCGATGACGGAGATCCCGCCGCCGTAAAAGGCCCGGTTGCCGACGAAGCGGCAGTCGATGACGCTCGGATTGCCCGCGAGACAGAACATCCCGCCGCCTTCGAAGACCGCTTCGTTGTCGACGAACGTGCACCGCACGACGGTTGGCGCGCTCAATTCGACGAGCATGCCGCCACCGCTCAGGCCCACGCCGCCGCGAATCGTCAGCCCGGCGAGACGCGAGTCCGGTCCCTCGCCCCCTGTACAGGTGATGACGGGGCCGGCCCCGTCGCCGTCGATCACGGTTCTCGCCACGACGGCGGGATCGTCGGGCGCGATGCTGCGCACCGTGATCGCGCGACCACCGAAGTCGATCGTCTCGCGATACACGCCGGGCGCGATCACGATCTCGTCGCCGTCCACCGTGCCGGGGGCATCGATGGCGTCCTGAATCGACTCGCCGGGCACGACGGTCACGACGTCGGCGCGGGCCGGGGCCGCGAGCATCGCGGCCAGCAGGGCGGTGGTGGTCCAGGTGAACGCCGATCGATCAGCGTATGGTCGGGCGGCTCGTTCGCGCATTCAGCCAGGCTCCCATGCCTCCATCGTCTTCAGACGGTACCAATCGGACGTCCGATCGCCGAACGGTTCGGGGCGACATGGTCGTGGGGATGGTCAAGCTCCGCCGGCTCGGGAAACGCTGCGGCTTGTGCGGTCTGGGGTCGGATGCTCACGCCGGGTCACGGCGCCGCGCACACACCCCAGCCGTCCAGCAGACCGAGCAGATCGACGACGTCGATGTCACCGTCGCGATCGTCGTCACCGGGGCACGCGATCGGACAGACCCCCCACCCCGCGAGGAGGTGAAGCAGATCGACGTAGCCGATCACCCCGTCACCGTCGAGGTCGCTGGTCCCGGGACACGGGCTGCGGTCGATGGTGAGCAGCCGGTCGACGGTCACGTCGGTGCGGATGGTCTGCGCCCCGTCGGGCCAGCGGACGACGAGCCGGTTCACGCGTTGCGCCGGACCGAGCCCGAACGCCGCCTCGGCCGGCTCCTGCCCGAGGTGGCTGGTGCCCGCGGCGATCCGCCGCATGAGCGTGCGATCCTCGACGTCGAGCCGAACCACGGCGCCGATCGCGCGGTGATTGGGTGCAGGAGCGCGGAGACGCACCGTCAGATGGTGCGGAGGGAGACCGGCGGTCCGGCGATTCTCGAGGATGCGCAAGGGGCCCCCGAGGTTGCAGGTTTGAACCAGGTCGAGGTCGCCATCGCGGTCGAGGTCGAACGCGACGAGCGCCGCGCCCCAGTCCGTGTCGTCGAAGCCGACGGCGGCGCCCCGCTCCTCGAACGCGATGCCATCGGGGCCGGGGCCGAGGTTCAGGAAGAACCGCGACGGATCTTCGTACCCGACGCCGTTGAACCAGCCGTTCGTCACGGCCAGATCGAGCCACCCGTCGTTGTCGGCGTCGAGAAACGCGCAGCCCCAGCCGAAGTCGGTGTCCTCGACGCCGGCGGCGGCCGCCACCTCCGTGAACTGCAACCCGCCCGGGGTGGAGTCGTTGCGGTAGAGGACGTTGTGCTTGCGTTTCTCGGTGATCTCGGTCACGTAGAGATCGAAGTCGCCGTCGTTGTCGTAGTCGGCGACGGCCAGGCCCATGTCGTTCATCGCGTTCGCGACGCCGGCGGCTTCGGCGACGTCGACGAAGGTGCCATCACCCTGATTCAGCCACAGGCGATTCGGCGTGAAGTCCACGGCCCAGTAAATGTCGACGGCGCCGTCACCGTTGAGATCGACGAGCGCCGGCTGCCACGAATCGTCTTCGGTGCCCGCGATGCCCGCCGCCTCGCTCATGTCGACGAAGCGTCGTCCGCCGTCGTTTCGCAAGAGGAGCGCGGGCCCGCCGCCCCAGAGTCCGACCGCGAGATCGAGCCACCCGTCGCCGTCGAGATCGCCGGCCGCGAGCCCGCTGCGGTGCCCGCCGAAGACGTCGATCCCGTCGTCGACCGGCGCCACGGCGGCGGTGACATCGTCGAAGTCGCCGGCGGGCGTTTGCCGGAAGATCCGGATGGTGGCCGTCGCCGGGCAGGTGGGGTCGGCGAAGCAGTCGCCGGCGACGACGAGATCGAGCCGGCCGTCTCCGTCGTAGTCGAGCCACAACGCAGTGCGGCTTGGGCCCGTCGACGCCAGACCCAGCGCACCGGCGACCTCGTCGAAGTGCCCGTCGCCGCGATTCCGGTAGACCTGATCCGGCACGCCGGGCCCGTTCGCCACGAACAGGTCGATGTCGCCGTCGTCGTCGAAGTCCGCCGCGGCCACCCCGGTGCCGTACCCCGGACCCGCTTCGTACCGGCCGATGCCGCGAGCCGCCGAGACGTCCACGAACTCGATCTGCGTCGCGGCAACCCCGTTCCCGGCGACGACAAGGGCCCCCGTCAGGACTCTGATCGGATGTCCGGGGCGTCGGCCGCCGCCGCAGAAGGATGTCGGGAATGAGGTGCGGTTCATGCGTGGGTCCGCTACGATCGAGGTCTGCCGATGGGTTGCCGGGCGTCCGCCGGACCACCCAGGTACCCGAAGCCTCCATAGGAAGGATGAGCCGATGCGGGCCAACCCCCTTGTCATTGTTCCCACTGTCCTCGCCGTGACAACCCTGGCCGTCGCGGATTTGCCGCGATCGCTGAGCTTCGAGAACCAGACGGCGGCTCGCGTCAACCCGACGGTCGCCGAGGGATCCTCCAACGAGAAGGAAGTCGAGTTCGGCGACCTCGACCTCGACGGTGATCCGGATGTCGTCATGGCCATCGGATCCTCCGATTTCGGCGAGCGTCGCAACAAGCTGTACTTCAACGACGGCGGCGTCTTCAACGAGGCCAGCGGCGCCCCGCTCATCCCCGAGTTCTCCTCGTCCGATGTTTCCCGCAATGCGTTCATCCGTGATTACACGGGCGACGGCTGGCCGGACATCTACATCATCAACGACTCCAATTCGGGCGGCTTCGCCGGCAGTGACAAGATGTACGTGGCCCAGCACTCCGGCGGCGTGCTGACCGGCTACTCCGAGGAAGGCGCGACCCGGATCCCGTCCGGCGGCGCCCTCGGCGCGGCCTGCGGCGGCGTCTCCTACGACTTCGACGGCGACGGCGACTGGGACGTCTACTCCGGCAACTACCCCGGCCCCTCGCAGGACCGCGGTCTCTACAACAACGGGACCGGCACGCTGCTCGATGTCACCGGCACGATGGTTCCGCCGGATGGCGACTATACGGTCGACGTCGCCCTCGGCGACATGAACGGCGACGGCAAGATGGACCTGCTGATCTCCAACCACTCGACGAACTACATCTACTACAACGACAACGAAGACGCCGGCAGCGGGCCCGGCGACTTCCGCTACGCGGGCAGCACCCAGAGCCTGGGCTCCGCCGCCGCCAACGAGAACTCGATGGAGACGGCCGACTTCGACAACGACGGCGACACCGACTTCTACTGGTCCAACGCGATCGGCAACTCGGATCGCGTCATGCGGAACGACGGCACGAACGACGACAACGAGGCCGTCCTGGCGTCGCTGAACATCCTGCCCGGCTCCGTGACCGGGGTCACGAGCCGCAAGGCTTCGATCGCCGACTTCAACGATGACGGGCGCGTCGACGTGTTCGTCGCGAACCAGTCCGGCACCCGCCCCACCGTTCTGCGGAACACCTCGGCCGCCGGCTCCATCTCATTCGTCGACTGGACCCCCAAGCCGGCCTTCCCGAACAACGGCGCGTACAACGGCTGGCACGCCGCCGCGTTCGACACCAACGCCGACGGCGACGTGGACCTGCTCATCGGAGCCTTCAGCGGCGATCACCTGCTCGAGAACACCCGGGCCAACGAGGTGACGGAGGCCCGCATCGGCTCCACGCTGCCGGACTTCTTCAACGAGGAGCCCCTGTCCGTCACCGGCACCGCCGTCAAGATCGGCGACGAGGACGCCTACGCGGCCACCGACGTCGGCAGCGGCTTCATCTCGGTCGTGCTCAATGGTCCCCAGGACTACCGCCTGGACGTCCTGAACGGCACCGGCTCGGTCGTCGCCACCTCCGATCGCGGCGGCTTCGGCGTCGAGGAAGCCGTGCAGGTCAGCACCACCTCCGGCACGTACACGCTGCGGGTCACCGTGGTCGACTCGACCGGTGGCGCCTGCGATCCGCCCGACTTCGACGGCGACTGCGACGTCGACTTCCAGGATCTCCTGACGATGCTCGCCTCCTGGGGCTGCGTCGACTGCCCCGCCGACCTCGACGGCGGCGGCGTCGGCTTCACCGATCTGCTCATCCTGCTCTCGGCGTGGGGCGACTTCGGCGGCGTCGAGTATCAGCTCGAGGTGCTGGGTCGGTCGGGCTGAGGTCTTCCGGAACCAACGTGCAAACGACGACGGCGGCGTCCGTGCCGCCTCACGCAGGTTGCGTCGAGCAGTTGCGCGATGGGTGCTCGGGTTGGTGCCACGGACAGCGAAGCGTCCGTGCCGTGCGTCGTACTTGGCGCGGGGGAGTCGAGCACCCGTTCGCGATGGACGCTGACGGCACGGACGCTTCGCTGTCCGTGGCACCGGTCTGACGCTCCGCGAGCTGTCATCGGCCGACCCGCACCACGCGTCCCGGCGTCGCCCCCTCCAAGGTGCGCGTTGTTCCGCCCGGCCAGCGAACCTCGACCGTCACCGGCCCGTCGTCCGATCCCAGGCCGACGTGCGCGATCGGCGGCGTCGCCGACAAAAACCCGCCGCCGCCGGGGATCCAGCGGGTCCAGGTCTCCTCGCCTCGCCGCACGGTCACCCGACATCCGATCGGGTGATCGGGAGCGACCATGATCCACGCTCCCGTCGCGTGGTCGTTGCGCAGCACACGCACCGGCTCGTTCACGCCGGCCGTCACCGCATCGAGGTCGCCGTCGCCATCGAGATCGCCAAGCGCGAGTGCTCGCGCGCACCGGGGAACGTTGAGCCAGTCGGCGGGCGCATCGGAAATGATGCGTGTGAATCGCTCCCCGTCGCGCTCCAGCAGGTGCGGAAGTTGTCGCCGCTGCTCGTTGAGCGTCCGCAACACCGCATCCGGGTAGACGTGTCCGTTGAGGTACAGCAGATCCTCGTCACCATCATGATCAAGATCCGCGAACGCCGCGCCCCACCCGACGAATCGGCGCCCGATCGCGAGCAGACCGTACCGCGTCGTCGCGTCGTCGAAGAAGCCACTCGGCCGCCCCACGTGCAGCGTGTTCGGCTCGCCCGTGAAGTTTGTCGTGAACACGTCCGGGCCGCCGTCTCCATCCACATCGCCCACCGCGATGCCCATCGTGGCGCGAGGCGAGCCATCGCCGCTCGTGGCGATGCCGCTCTCGACACCGACGTTCTCGAACTGGAGCCCGGCGGTGTCATGACGGCGACGCAGCAGGTAATTCGGGACGGAATCGTTCCCGACGAAGACGTCCAGGCGGTCGTCGCCGTCGAGGTCGAGCACGAGCACGGAGAGGCCGTACGACGGCGGCAACCCGCTGATACCGGCCTCGACGCTCGCGTCGCGGAACCGCCCGTCGCCCGTATTCTCGAGCAGCACGTCCGGCGCCGGGGGCAACCCACGCGGGCCGGCGAAGACCGGCACGCCCCGAAAGCTCGACAGCGGCGGCGGAGCCACCGGGTCGAAGTGCAGATACCGCGTGACATACAGATCGAGATCACCGTCGCCGTCGAGATCGCCGAACGCCGCACCCGTGCTCCAGCCGCCGACGTCGACTCCGGCGGTGGTCGTGATGTCCTCGAACGTGCCGTCGCCGCGATTGCGGAGCAGGACATCGGGGCCAAAGCACGTGAGGTAGAGATCCTGATCGCCGTCGTCGTCGTAGTCCGCCGCGGCGACGCCGAGACTCCAGCGTTCGACCGTCAGGCCGGCCGCGCGGGTGCCGTCGTGGAACCGCCCGCGTCCGTCGTTGACGAAGAGGCGGACGCCCGGCCCCCGGTCCGGCGTCTCGAGCGTTGCGCCGTTCGGCACGAACACATCGAGATCACCGTCGCCATCGACGTCGACGAGCCCGATCCCGACGCCCTTCACCTCCAGGATCTGCGACGGTGGCGTTCGTCCGGACGTGGTCGTGAACACCAGCCCGCTGGCGGCCGTGACGTCGGTCAACCGGGGCGCGGGGTCGACCGCCGGGGGAGGTGTCGCCGCGTCGCGGCAGCCCACAAGAAAGGAGCACAGGAGGCACGCGACGAGGACGGCGAGCCTCACGGCGACTTCGCCGCCTCACGGGCCCGCATGATCTCCGCGTGCCGGCGTTGCCATTCGTCGGCGCGTTCGACGTGCCCGAGACGCCGCTCCACCTGGCTCAACGTGAAGTACGCCGTGTACTGATCCGGATCCTGCTCGACCGCCCGCTCGAGCAGATCGCGGGCCTGTTCGTAGTCGCCACGCGCGAACGCGAGATCGCCGAGACGGGCGTGACACTTGCCGAGATCGATCCGGCGGCGGGCATGCCGGGCCGGATCGGACTCCGCCAGCCCCTCGATGATCGCGATGGCATCCAGGAAACGCGCTTCCGCGTCGTCGAGACGTCCGTCCTCGACGGCGATGAGCCCGAGACCGAACATCGAATCCGGCTCGTGCGGATCCGCGGCGAGGTGCGTCCGGAAGGCCGTCCGCGCGCCCGCCAGGTCGCCAAGATGAAATCGCGCCCACCCGAGGAAGTGCTGGACGAGCGTGTAATCCGGATCCAGCCTGATCGCGTCCTCGAACCGCGGCGCGGCCTCGGCGTACCGCCTCGCGCGGTGGTAGACGAGCCCTTCGAGAAAAGCGCCATCGGCGCTCGCCGGGTTCCCCGCCCGAAAGGCCTCCACCGCCTGCCGCGCCTGCGGCAACGCCCCCCGCTCGATGAGCATCGCGATCGGCTGGAGCTCTTCGGGGAGGGTGCGCGGGGGCGCGACGGCCTCGGCCGGAGTGGGCGGGCTCGGACTCGTTGATGCGGAGGTTGGTGCCGGCGTCGGCGTGCGGTTGCACGCGAGAGGGAGCAGGACGACGAGGGTGAGGAGTCGGAGGGTCATGCGCGGCGCATGGTAGGCGATGGAGCGGTTGTCCGGGTGCGGGGCCGGGGCCGCGTCCGGGTCCGGGTCCGCGTCCGTGTCCGTGTCCGCGTGCGCGTCCGTGACCGCGTCCGTGTCCGTGTCCGTGTCCGTGCCCGTGCCCGTGTCCGTGTCCGTGCCCGTGACCGTGACCGTGTCCGCGTCCGCGTCCGTGTCCGTGACCGTGACCGTGACCGTGTCCGCGTCCGGGGCCGTGTCCGGGTCCGTGTCCGGGTCCGCGTCCGCGTCCTACCGCACGGGCAATGCCGACCGCAGCAACGCGACCGCCGGAATCGGCGGATACGCCATCGAGAACCGCAA
>JABDLI010000364.1 GCA_013003065.1 Phycisphaerales bacterium
GCATGAACGACGCGTGGCGGTCGCTCGTCTCCGCCGTCCAGGGGAAGGCGATCGTGCACGTGAAGCCCTCGGGCGGGAAGCTCATCTCGACCTCGCCGTCGAGCTCGTAGGGGATGGTGCGTTGCACGACGTTGCTGCCGAAGCCGTTGTGGTCGGGGGGGGTGACGGGGGGGCCGCCGGTTTCGGTCCAGACGATGCGGAGCCAGGGCGTGCCGTCGCGATCCTCGCGGTCCCAACGCACGCTCACCATGCCGTCCGGGACGCTGAGCGCGCCGTACTTCGCGGCGTTCGTGCTCAGCTCGTGAATCACCATGTGGACGGCGAGGGCGGCACTGGGGCCGAGGATCACGTCCTCGCCTTCGAGGACGCACCGCTCGCCGGTCGCCGCCCAGGAGCGGAACTCCAGCGCGAGCAGATCGCGCATGCCGGCGCCGGTCCACTGACCGCTGGTGAGCAAGCCGTGAGCGCCGGCGAGCGCGCCGAGCCGTGAGGTGAAGCTGCGGCGGAAGGCGTCGAGGTCTTCGGCGCCGCGGAGCGTCTGGGTGGCGATGGAGGAGACGACCGCCAGCGTGTTCTTCACGCGGTGGTTCAGCTCGCCCATCACCATGTTCATTCGTCCCTCGTGGTGCTTGTTCTCGATCGCCACCGCGGCCGTGCGGCCGAGCAAACGCACGATCTCCTGGTCGACCCTCTCCGGCGCGCGTCGCTCGCGGCTGTACACGGCGAAGGTGCCCAGGACATCGCCGTCCGAGCCGATGATCGGCGTCGACCAGCACGCGCGAAGCCCGTGGCCCAAGGCGAGGTCGCGGTACGCCGCCCACAGCGGGTCGGTCTCGATGTCGGTGACGACGACCGTCTCGCCGCGGTGCGCGGCCGTCCCGCACGAGCCCTGCTCCGGGCCGATGGGAACGCCGTCGACCGCGCGACTGTACGCGTCGGGGAGATGCGGAGCGGCGCCGTGCCGCAGGGACGGTCCGTCGCGCAGCAGGATCGACCCGAGGATCTCGCGGGAGGACAGTTGCTCGACGGACTCGACGAGGACGTCGAGGAGTGCCTCGAGGGGCGCGCCGGCGGCCATCTTCTCGAGGACGTGCTTCTGCGCCGCGACGAGAGAATCGGAGCGTTGCCGATCGGTGACGTCGGCGAGCGTGCCGATACACCGCACCGCGACGCGTTCGCCGGATTCTTCCTCGAAGATGACCTCGCCGCGGACGGCGACCCAGCGGATCAGCCCGCTCGGGAGCCGCAGGCGATGCTCGCTGGCGAGCACCCCGTCGCCCGACGGGTCGAGCGCACGCTGGACCCGCCTCTCGACGGCCGGCCGATCCGCGTCGACGACGAGCCGCCAGCCGGCTTCGAGGTCGGTGCGATCCGCGTCGCTGGCCTCGAGGATCCGGCGGCAACGCTCGTCCCAGTAGACATCGCCGGTGGCGACATTCCAGTCCCAGGTGCCGAGGCTCGCCGCCTCGAGGGCGAGCCGCCGCAGCTCGTACGCGTCGTGCAAGGCCCGCTCACTCTCCTTGCGGAGCGTGATGTCGGTGACCTCGATCACGGTGCTGACCGGCTTCCCTGCGTCGATGACCGGCCGCGCGGCGCAGAGCACGGGGAAGGCCTCGCCGCTCTTGCGGAAG
Source organism: Phycisphaerales bacterium (assembly GCA_013003065.1). Lineage (GTDB taxonomy): Bacteria > Planctomycetota > Phycisphaerae > Phycisphaerales > SM1A02 > JABDLI01. Next base: position 1,632 of record JABDLI010000364.1, read on the forward strand.
AACACGTCCTCGTGGTCATGGACCTCCGCGCGGTCGGGCAACGCGCGATCGATGGGACATTCCGACATCGGGAACGGCGAGCCGTCGGGGTAGTGATGGTGGATCATGTCGTGGAGCGGCTTCTGCCTGATCTCCTCGAGCGTGAAGCCCAGCATCTCGGCGGCGGCGGGGTTCATGAATGTGCAGTAGCCTTCGGCGTCCATGAGGAGCAGCGCGGCGGTGGCGTTGTCCGTGATCGTTCCCGTCAGCTCGTTCTGCCGACGCAACGCTTCGTCGATCGAGCGGCGGATGATCGCGCTGCCGAGGACGTTGGCGACGGCCTCCAGCAGGTTGATGTCGTCGGGCGTGAAACGCATCCGCGTCTTCGCGTGCACGCCAATTACGCCCCACGGCCGCACCTCGGCGCCCGGGATCACGCACGACATTCCGCTTACGACCCCGTGCTCGACGAGGAGCGGCGGCCCCGAGAAGCGTGACTCCGTACGCAGATCTTCGACGATCACCGGCGCCGCGCAGTCGAGCGTGAAACCGGCCTGCGAGTTGGGCCCGGTGTCGACCGTGCCGCGACCGACGAGACCGTCCGCCCATCCCACCCCCGCCCGCATGAGCATGTGCTCGCCGTCGGGCAGCAGCTCGAGGACCTTGCTGTACGCCACGTCGAGAATCTCTGCGAGTCCATCGACCGCGTGCTCGAAGACCTTCTGCACGTCGGTCTCGACGAGGGCGTAGTGCCCGAGGTTGGCGAGGAACCGCTGCTGCTGCACCCGCGCCTGGAGCAGCCGCTGGGTCTCCAGAAGATCGGCCGCCGCGGGCGGCGGGCCGTCGGAGCGGCACTCGGCGAGATGGTCGGGGGCGTTCATGGGTGTGGTCGATTGTACCCGGCGGCGACGGGCGGCCGAGCGCGGGGTGTCCGTGCCCGCTCGACCGCTCACTCGGACCAGACAGCACACTCGTTGCCGGACGGATCCTTGAAGTGAAACCGCCGGCCGCCCGGGAACTTGAAGATCTCCCGCACGATGGAGCCACCCGCCTGCACGACCGCCACGCGGGTCGCTTCGAGATCCCGCGAGTACAGCACGAGCAGGGGACGTCCGACCGGGGCATCGCTCGTTCCGTTCAGCCCCCCGACCTCGCCCCCGCCCTCCTTCTGAATGCCGGCGTACTCGGGACCGTAGTCGTTGAACGCCCATCCGAAGGCCTTGCCGTAGAAACCCTTTGCCTTGGCGACGTCGTGAACGGCGAGTTCCAGATAGTCGACGGTGTGATGCTTGTGTTCCATTGCAGCCTCGTGTCGTCGTACCCCTCGGGGGGAGATCATATCGTGTCCGTGTCCGTGTCCGTGTCCGTGTCCGCGTCCGTGTCCGCGTCCGCGTCCGCGTCCGCGTCCGCGTCCGTGTCCGCGTCCGCGCCCGCGTCCGCGTCCGCGCCCCTCACCCGCTCGCGTACACCCCACCCCCGGTCTTGTCTCCCAGCCTCCCCGCCACCACCAGCTGCCGCAGCTTCGGACACGGAAAATACTTGTCCTGCCCCAGCTCACGGTGCAGGACCATCATGATGTCGTGACAGACGTCCAGGCCGATGAAGTCGGCCAGCCGCAGTGGGCCCATCGGGAAGTTGCATCCGAGCTTCATGATCTCGTCGATGTGCTCCGGCTCGGCCACGCCTTCCATCCAGGCGTAGAACGCCTCGTTGATCATGGGCATGAGGACGCGGTTGGAGACGAAGCCCGCGCGGTCGTTGGCGGGGATTGCGGTCTTGCCCATCCGCTCGGCGAGGGCGATCGTTTCGGTGACGGTCGCGTCCGTCGTTGCGAGACCGCGGATCACCTCGACGAGCTTCATGACGGGCACGGGGTTGAAGAAGTGCATGCCGATCACTCGCTCGGCGCGGTCGGGAACGGCGGCGGCGATGTCGGTGATCGAGATCGACGAGGTGTTGGTCGCGAGCACGACACCGGGCGCGAAGACCTCCGCCATCTGGCCGAAGATCTTCTTCTTGAGATCGACCGCTTCGGTCGCGGCTTCGACCACCCAGCCGGCGGTCTTCGCCTCCGCCATCGACGCGGTGTAGGTGATCCGCGCGGCGGCGGCCTTGGCGTCTTCGGCGGCGAGACGTTGTTTCTGCACGCTGCGGTCGAAGGTCTTCGCGTGGTACGACCGCGCGCGGTCGAGGGCCGTGTCGGCAACGTCGATCTGAAAGACGTCGATCCCGTTCACAGCCGCCGTGTAGGCGATTCCGGCCCCCATCGTGCCCGCCCCGATGACGGCCATTTCCTTCACGCTGCTCGCTGGCATGGCGTTCGTTCCTTGATCGATTGAGAATGTGAAGCCGGCCATGGTAGCGTCGCGGGTGTCGCCGTCGACGCTCAGGGGCGAAGGAAGAGATCCGCGGGCAGCGTCTCCGTCACGGAGATCGAAGTGAGCCGGCGGTCGGGGCCGCGATTGCCCGAGAGCAGGATCTCGCCGTGCGGTTGCCAGTCGTGCCAGGGGATGCGGAAGGACGGGTCGGCGTCCGTGCGTGTTCGGTAGAAGTCCCACTGCTCGACGAGCCCCGAGTCGGCCGCGACGTGAACGACGTAGCGATTCTCGGGAGTGACGCCGACGCCGTCGAAGGTCAGCTCGAGCGTGTGCGAGGTCCGGCCGTCGAGCATGGTCGCCACCCCCAGATCGCGGAGCGTGACCCCCGTGTCCTTGAGCTTGTAGGGCATCAGGAGCCAATACGAGTCGTTGATCCACGCGCGACGCCCGCGTTCGAGCCAGGTGGCGCGCAGCTCGGGATCGGTCACCTTGACGCCGTCCACCCAGGCGTCACCGACGCCGGAGTCGACGTTCATGAGAATGACATAGGAGGCCCCCCGCTCCCGATCGGTGCCTTCGATACGCGCGGCGCCGGTGTGGCGATCCCACGCGTGACGGCGTGCGCCGAAGAAGTCCCACTGGAGGTACCGCGTGTCGTCCCAGGCGACGCGTCCACCCATGCGGGCCATCACCTCGTCGGCGATCGCGATGGCGCTTGCATCGGAGCCGGCGGCATCGAAGCCCGGCGCGGCGGGATTGTCGGGCGTCGCAACGCAACCATTCAAGCCCGCGGCGGCCAGCGCGATGGCGACGAGGAACGGGAAGAGCCGCTCAGCCATCGCGCCACTCACGCAGCTCCGGGCCGGTGTAGTTGGCCAGCGGACGGATGATGCGGTTGTCGCGGTGCTGCTCCATCACGTGCGCGGCCCACCCGGTCACGCGGCTGGCGACGAAGATCGGCGTGTATTGCGGCACCGGGATGCCCATGGCGTAGTACGTCATGCCGCAGGGGAAGTCGACGTTGGGGTGGATGCTCTTCTGCTCCAGCATGATCTTCTGAACGGCGTCGCCGAGGTCGAACCACTTCTGCGCCTCGGGTCCGCGTTCGGCGGCGACCTTCAGACCCCACGAGCGGAGGATCCCGGCTCGGTGGTCACCCTGCTTGTAGACGCGGTGCCCGAAGCCCATGAGCTTGCGTTTCTCGGCGAACGCGCGTTGCATGAAGTCGTCGACGTTGCCGGATCCGGCGCTCACGAAGGCGTGGATCTCGCTCAGCATCTCCATTGCTTTCTCGTTGGCGCCGCCGTGCAGCTCGCCCTTGAGCGCGCCGATGCCGCCGCAGACGGCCGAGTGCAGGTCGCTCATCGTGGAGGCGATCACGCGGCTCGTGAAGGTCGATGCGTTGAAATCGTGCTCGGCGTAGAGGATGAGCGAGACATCCATGACCTTTGCGGCCAGCTCGGTCGGCGGTTCACCGCTCATGCACCACAGCAGGTTCGCGGCGTGATCGAGCTTGGGGTCCGGGTCCACCGGCGTCCTGTCGTCCCGAACCATCTGGCCGTACCCGATGATCGTCGGGATCTGCGCAACGAGCCGCTTCGCCTTGCGAAGCTCGGCCTCGGGAGAGTGGTCTTCAACGTCGCGATCGAAGTGCGACAGGTAGCTCACGCCCGTCCGCAGGATCGACATCGGGTGGCTGGCGAGGGCAGCGGGAGCGATCTCCTTCAGGAGCCGCTTGAGCCCGTCGGGAATCGCGCGGAGCGAGGCGAGCTCCTCGGCGAACGCGGAACGCTCCGCCGCGGACGGCTTGTGACCGACGAGCAGAAGGTGCGCGACGTCCTCGAACGTCGCGTGGGCCGCGAGATCGGCGATCTCGTAGCCGCGGTAGATCAGCGAGGTCTGGTTGACCGCGCAAATCTCGGTGTCGCCGATCGTCTGGCCGGCCAGCCCTCGGGTGTCCTTCGGCATCGTGGTGGTCATGGAGGCTCCTCGTCCCGCGTTGTGCGTCCCGCCCCGCCGGCGACCGCGATCCGTCATGGTAGTCGATCCCGGCTCCTCCCCGGCACGTCGGACGAAGGCGGCCGAGCCGCCCGGCTGTAGCGATTACTACGGGCAACCGGCCGGGCCTGGTACAAACTTGACAATCAGGCGTTTGGAGGGTTGACTCAACTGTAGCTATTGCTACATTTACGGCAGATGGCCGCCTCCGCCCAACGACGCCCCTCCGCCTCGGGCCCGAGCCCCTTCGCCAAGGTCCGGCGGGATCACGCCACCGAGACCGCCGAGGACTACGTCGAAGCGGTCGCCGACATCCTGCACGAGCGGGGCGAGTGCCGCGTGCGTGACCTCGCCCGCAACATGGGCGTCTCGCACGTGACGGTGACCCGCATCGTCGCCCGGCTCCAGTCCGAGGATCTGCTCGACACCGCCCCGTACCGGCCCATCCGGCTCACCGCCCGCGGCGAGAAGCTCGCCGCCGAGTGCCGACGCCGGCACGCGACCGTGCGTTCGTTCCTGCTCGCCATCGGCGTGCCGCCCGACGAGGCGGACCGCGACGCCGAGGGCATCGAGCATCACGTCGGCGCCGCCACGCTCGAGTGCATGCGGCGGTTCGTCGATCGCCCCCCCGCTTCGGAGACTTCCCCGTGAACCAAACACGCACCCGACCGCTGCTCGCCGCCGGGCTCCTCGGCTCGATCATCTTCGCATTGGCGGGCTGCGACCGCGCGCCGGCCTCGGCCGGCAGCGCTCCGGCGCCGCACGCCGGCGACGGTCCGTATCGCATCGTCTGCACGGTCGGCATGATCGCCGACATCGTGCGCGCGATCGCCGGCGACCGGGCCGAGGTCGTCAACCTCATCGGCGAGGGCGTCGATCCGCACCTGTATCTCGCCTCGCGAAACGACGTCGTGCAGCTCATGAACGCGGACGTCATCTTCTACAACGGCCTGATGCTGGAGGGGAAGATGACGGACGTCTTGATCAAGGCCGCCCGAACGGGCAAGCCCGTGCATGCCGTCACCGAGATGCTCGACGACGACCGGTACGTCATGAACACGGAGCAGCAGCACTTCGATCCGCACGTCTGGATGGATCCGCGGGGGTGGATGAAGGCCGTGGACGCGGTGGCGTTGGCGCTCGCGGACTTCGATCCCCCCTACGCCGAGATGTACGTCAGCAACGCCATGCGGTACCGCGCCGAGCTGGAGCGGCTCGACGCCTACGCCCGCGAAGCGTTCGCCAGCGTACCGGAGCCGCAGCGGGTGCTCGTGACCGCGCACGATGCCTTCGGCTACCTGGGTCGGGCGTACGACGTGACCGTCCGCGGGATCCAGGGCATCTCGACGGAGTCGGACGCCGGCGTGCGTGACGTCAACGAGCTGATCGACTTCATCGTCACGCGACGCATCCCGGCCGTCTTCGTCGAGACGAGCGTGACCGCGGAGAACGTCGAAGCGCTCGTCGAGGGAGCCCGGCATCGCGGGCACGAGGTCGTCATCGGCGGGTCGCTCTTCTCGGATGCCATGGGACGCGCCGGCACGTACGAGGGAACGTACATCGGGATGATCGACCACAACGTGACGACCATCGTGCGCGCGCTCGGGGGCTCGGCGCCCCCGGGCGGCATGCAGGGGCGACTGGCGGAGCCGGCGTCATGACCACCGCCCCCGCGTCCCGCCGCGCCGCACGCGAGCGTCCGCACGTCGCGACGGGAGCGGAACATCACCCCGACGCACCGCTGTCGATTCACGACATGACGGTCGCGTACCACCGCAAGCCGGTCATCTGGGACATCGACCTGGACATCCCCGCCGGCAAGCTCGTCGGCATCGTCGGCCCCAACGGCGCCGGCAAGTCGACGCTCATCAAGGCGTGTCTCGACCTCGTGCCCCGTGCATCCGGACGGGTGCTCGTCTACGGACGCCCCTACCCCGAGCAACGCCGACGTGTCGCGTACGTGCCCCAACGGGAAACCGTCGACTGGGAGTACCCCATCAACGCCCTCGGTCTGGTGACGATGGGCCGCTACGGGCAGATCGGATGGTTTCGGCCGGTGACCCGACGCCACCGCGCCGCGGCGCGGGCGGCGCTCGAGCGGGTCGGCATGCAGGACTACGCCGACCGGCAGATCAGCCAGCTCTCGGGCGGTCAGCAGCAACGCGTCTTCCTCGCCCGCGCGCTCGTGCAGGACGCCGACCTCTACCTCATGGACGAGCCGTTCGCGGGGGTCGACGCGGCCACGGAACGGGCGATCGTCCAGGTCCTGCGTGATCTCCAGGCGGCGGGCCGCACCGTGCTCGTCGTCCATCACGATCTGCAAACCGTCCCGACGTACTTCGACTGGGTGCTCCTGCTGAACATGCGGGTCGTCGCGTTCGGCCCCACCGCGGAGGTCTTCACCGAAGACAACCTGCGGAAGACCTACGGCGGCAAGCTGACGCTGCTGGACGCCGCCGCCCAGGCGATGGCCCGCGCCCAACGCTGAGCCATGACCACGCTGTCGCCCATCCCGACGGACGGACCCCACGTGGTACACGACACGGCCCTGAACCTCGGCGACGTCGTCGACGTGCTGCTGCTGCGTGACTACAACACGATGCTCGTGGTTCTCGCGACCGTCGTGCTCGGCCTCGCCGCGGGTGCGATCGGCACGTTCCTGCTTCTTCGCAGACGCGCGTTGATGGGTGATGCGTTGTCGCACGCGATGCTTCCCGGCATCGCCATCGCCTTCATGGTGATGGTCGCGTTCGGCGGCAGCGGCAAGTCGATGCCGGGCTTGCTGATCGGCGCGGCGGTGACGGGGTTGCTGGGTGTTGCGGCCGTTCTCGCGATCACCCGGCTGACGCGTCTGAAGGACGATGCGGCCCTCGGCGTCGTCTTGAGCGTCTTCTTCGGATTCGGCGTCGCCCTGCTCGGCATCGTGCAGGACATGCCGGAAGGGAGCCCCGCCGGACTCGCGTCGTTCATCCAGGGCAAGACGGCGTCGATCGTGCGCAAGGATCTCTGGCTGATTCTGATCGTCGCCGGCGTCGTCGCGTTGATGACCGTGCTGCTGTTCAAGGAGCTCGCGTTGCTCTGCTTCGACGAGGCCTTCGCCAGCGTCCAGGGATGGCCGGTGCTGACGCTCGACGTCATGCTGCTGACGCTCGTGACGGCGGTGACGGTGGTGGGTCTGCAGGCGGTCGGGCTGATCCTGATCATCGCGTTGCTCATCATCCCGCCCGCCGCCGCCCGGTTCTGGACGGAACGGCTCGGCGTGATGCTCGCGCTGGCCGCCTTGATCGGCGGACTCGGCGGGTGGATCGGCGCGTCGATCAGCGCGCTCGTGCCGCGGCTGCCGGCCGGGGCGATCATCGTGATCGTCGTTGCGACGATCTTCGTCGCGAGCATGCTGTTCGGCGCGCGACGCGGGGTGGTCGCACGATTGATCGTCCAGGCCCGTCTCGGCCGCACGGTGCGGCGGCAGCACCTGCTGCGTGCGATCTTCGAGCACGTCGAAGCGGCCGACGCCGAAGACGCGGAACCGATCGTCGTCGAGGCGACGCTCGTCCAGGAAAGATCCTGGTCACGAGCGGCGCTGCGTCGCCTGCTCCGGTGGGCGCGGCGGCGACACCTCCTGGCCGCGGTGGGCGACGGACGCTGGCGGGTCACCGATCTCGGTCTGACGGAGGCCGCTCGCGTTGCCCGCAACCACCGGCTGTGGGAGATCTACCTCATCCACCACGCGGACGTCGCCCCCAGCCACGTCGACCGGGACGCGGATCAGATCGAGCACGTGCTGGGACCGCGGCTCGTGCGGGAGCTCGAGCGGCTGCTGGAGCCGGCGCACCCGGCCGGAACCGTCCCGCCCAGCCCGCACGTCATCGGCCCGGAGGGCGGGTAGCCATGCAGTGGTACACGCTCGACACGTGGATCGTCGTCATCGGCGTGCTGTGCGCGACCGCGTGCGCGTTGCTGGGGAATTTTCTCGTGCTCCGCCGCATGAGCATGATGGGCGATGCGATCAGCCACGCGGTTCTCCCCGGGCTGGCGGTAGCGTTCCTGATCTCCGGGAGTCGCTCCAGCCTGGTGATGTTCATCGGCGCGGGCGTCGTCGGCCTGCTCACGGCGGTCTTCGTGCAGTGGGTGCACACGTTCGGCCGCGTCGATCGGGGCGCGGCGATGGGGGTGGTCTTCACGACGCTCTTCGCGATCGGGCTGGTGCTGATCGTGCGGGCCGCCCACGCCGTCGATCTCGACCCCGGGTGCGTGCTCTACGGATCGATCGAGCTCGCCCCGTGGGACACCGTCGCGGTCGGACCGTGGCTGGTGCCCCGCGCGGTCGTCGTGCTGGGCTCCGTCCTTGCCCTCAACACGCTCGTCGTCGGTGTCTTCTACAAGGAGCTGAACATCAGCTCCTTCGACCCGGCCCTCGCCACGACGCTCGGCATCAATGCCCGGGCGATGCAGTACCTGCTCATGACGCTGGTGGCGATCACCACGGTCGCCGCGTTCGAGGCGATCGGCAGCATCCTCGTCATCGCGATGCTGATCGTCCCCGCCGCCGCGGCGCATCTGCTCACCGATCGACTGGGAAGCATGATCGCGGTGAGCCTCGTCTTCGCCGCCGTCAGCGCGGCGCTCGGTCACGTGGCGGCGATTGTCGTTCCGGGGTGGGTGGGCGCGACGGACACGATGACGTCCGGCATGATGGCCACCGTGGCCGGTGGGCTCTTCGCGATCACCGTCCTCGCCGCGCCGCGGCACGGCGTGGTCAGCCGCGTCGTCGTCCGGCGTCGTCTGCGGGGCCGCATCCTGCGGGAAGACGCGTTGGGTCTGCTCTACCGCCTGGAGGAGCAGGACCAGCCCGTGACCCGGAGCGAGCTCGTCGACCGGCTTCGCACTGCGTTGGTGATCGGGGGCGGCGTCGCCACGCGCGCCTTCCGCGGTCTCGTCCGCCGCGGCCTGGCCGAGCCGGCCGCGGAGTCGCTCCGGCTCACGGACGCCGGCCGCGTTCGCGCCCGCCAGCTCGTCCGCACGCACCGCCTGTGGGAGTCGTACCTCTACGAACACCTGGCGGTCCCGGCCGACCACGTCCACGACACGGCGATGGACCTTGAGCACGTCACCGACCCCGCGATGCGCGAAGCCCTCGCGGATCACGCCGCCGACGCAGCCGAGGATCCCCACGGAACGATGATTCCCCCGGCCTGATCAACCACCCGCGAACGTGCGGAGCTACCCCCAGTTCGACAGCAGCGTCAGCAGGTCGGCAAAGCCGATCGCGTCGTCGAGGTCGAGATCGGCGAGGCAGCAGGCGTCGGGCGGGCACGGACCCCAGGTCGCGATCAGCGTGATGAGATCGGCAAAGCCGACGAGGCCGTCGCCGTCGAGATCGCCGCGGATGACGTCGACCGTCACGCCGCTCGCCTCGTACGGACCGAGATCGACGATCGCGCCCGCGCCGCAGCCCGGATCACCGGCCGCCGTGTCGGCGAATCGGGGGAGACCCTCGATGTCGAGGGGCGTGAGCTCGCCGAGGTCGCCGTCGGCGTCGAGGTCGCCCGCATCGCCGGCGACCGCCCAGTTGTGGCCGCGATCCCGGCAGGGTGAATCGGGGCCGAGGTGGTAGTCGTCGACATCCGGGTTGACGAACAGCGGGTCGGCGTCGAAGTTGCCGGCGCCGGGACCGGCCCAGCCGCCCTCGACGTCGCAGAAGAGCAGCGTCGCCACGCCGCCGCCGTCGACGAGCACCTGGTCGGGCGTGTTGCCCCAGACGATCGTGTTGCGGATCTGCGGCGAGCTGAAGAAGCTCAGCACTCCGCCGCCCTGGAGCGCCGCCGTGTTGTCTGCGAACGTCGTGTTGCTGATCACCGCGTCGCTGGCGAAGTCGTTGTACATGCCGCCCCCGACGGCGAACCCGGCTCCCGCCGCGCGGTTGCCGGCGAACAGCGAGTTGCTCACGCGGGGGCACGCGTTGGAGAAGTTGTACATGCCGCCGCCGGCGGCGAAGAAATCGCTGACGGCTTCGTTGTCGCGGAAGACGCAGTTCACGACGACGGGGCATCCGCCCTCGTTGTACATCCCGCCTCCCCCGCCCTGGTTCTCGCCGACCTCGACGCGGTTGTCCAGGAACACGCACCCGATGATGCGGGGGCTGCTGATGTAGTTGCTCATGCCGCCGCCGACGTTGAGGACGCCGTTCCGCGCGATGTTGCCGGCGAACACGCAGCCCCGGACCGTCACGTCGCTCTCGGCATTGGACATGCCGCCGCCGTCTTCGGTCGTCTCGTTGCCGGTGAAGATGCAGCCGTCGATCAACGCGGTGCTGTGGGCGCCGTTGTAGACGCCGCCCCCCCGCTCGAGGGCGGTGTTGTTCGTGAAGACGCAGCCGAGGATCTGCGGGTCCCCGCCTTCGTTCCAGATACCGCCGCCGCCGCCGCCGCCGATCCCCTCGGTGACCATGTTGCCGAGGAACGTGCACCCCTGCACGGTCGAATGCGTCAGATCGTTGTAGAGCCCGCCCCCCCGATCGGAGGCGATGTTGCCCGTGAACGTGCACCCTTCGACGACGACCGTGCTGTCCTCGCCCGCGTAGAGACCGCCGCCGTTCGCGGCTTCGTTGCCCGTGAACGTGCAGTCGGTGACACGCGCCGCCGAGGTCGAGAGGCAGTACACACCGCCCCCCTTGCCCGGAGTGCGGTTGTTCGTGAACGTGCACGCCTGGACGAGCGTGTCCGCGTCGTGGTGGATGTACAACGCCGGACCGACGCTCTCCGAGTAGTTGCCCTCGAAGTGGCAGCCGATCAGGATCGCGCTGCCGTGATCGTTGACGGTGCCGTGGTTGATCGCCCAGTTGCCGATGAACCGGCAGTCGCGGAGAACCGGGGTGGCGAAGTACACGTTGACGCCGCTCCCCTGATCGCGGCTGTCGGGCGAGGGGCCGAAGTGCGGACCGTCGGCGTACCCTCCCTGCACGGTGACGCCGTCGAGCTCGGCGGATGCGTCGACGTCGAGGGCCGTGACGACCTGGTAGGCGTTCTCCTCGGCCCGGAGAAAATCGGCGCCGTCATCGCCGAGAAGATCCCCGGTGAGAACGGACGGGTGCATGTCGTGATCGCGTTCGTCGGGATCTTCCCCGGCGCCGGCCGCGACGCCGAGGTAACCACCGCGTACGGCCAGGCCCTCGTGCAGGCGGAACGTCGCCTCGCGGTCACCGATCTTGATGCCCGCGCCGCGGTCGGGCCGGTACGTGCCGCCGCCCAGTCGCAGCTCGTGGACCACGCCGCCGGACGCCGCGGCCGCCGCGAGCGCGTCCTGCAGGTGCCGGTGCGCCGTCGCCCACGTCAGGCCGTCGCCCCCGGGGGACGCGTCGTCGTCGACGTATCGGACGTCGCCAACGGCCGCCGCGGGCATCGCGGCCAGAACCGCCAACCCGAACGTCAACCAAGCAATCGGTGATCGCACTACTCGCACCGGGAGAGGCCTCCTCGCGTTTCGCCGGATACGGAACCCAACCGGCCTGAGCGTCCGCCTGTTCCGCTCTCACGCGTCCATGAACGATACCCGCCGGATCGGCCGGGACAAGCACCGCCGAGCCGAGAGACGACCGAGACGTCCGGCCGAGCCTTGCCACCGGAAGCATCGAACGAAACCGGTTCCGAGAACCTCGCCGAGGGGGCCGTCAGCGGGTCACGGCCACCGAGCAGTGGATGCCGCCGGCGCGGCGTTGGCTCTCGCTGCAGTGGATCGGGATGATCTGGACGTCGGGGCCGAGATGGCGGCGGTAGGTGTTCATCGCGGCTTCGTCGAGTGGCGTGAAGAACCCGCCGGTCGCCGGCATGATGAGACGGGTGGAGTCGTGGAGCGCGTTGATCGTGGTCAGGCTGCGTCCGGCGTCGGAGAGGCTCGGGACCGGCACCACCCGCAGACCCGCGTCCTGCAACGCCCGTCGCAACGTCGCCTCGTGCGTCGCCGCGCGACGCAGCACGCGGAGGTACCCGCGGGCCGGGTGGTCGGGCGGCATCTGCTCGTCCGCGACGGTCCGGGCCGTCAGGAGATCGAGCGCGAGCAAGTACCGTTGCAGGTTCGCGGCCGCCACGTCCTGCGGATCGCGTGCGAAACATGCCGCGAGCTCCGCCGGGTATGCCTGGCCGGAGAAGGACCGCAACACCGGGGTGCCGACCCGCTGGAGATAGTCGAGCCCGTCGCCCGCCTCCAACGCGGCGATCGCCACGTCGACCTCCGCCGGCTCGAGGAGCCCCGCCGCGGCGATGGCCCGCGCGCCCAGCTTCAGGACGATATCGACGGCGCCGGCCGTGTCGTTCACGAACGCGACCAGCCCGTCCGCGCCGGCCCGCACGGTCACGTCGAAGTCGACGTGGAAGGAGACCGACGGCACCACGACGCACCGGTCGACGCCCAGCTCGCGGGCGAACGCCACCTCGACCTGGCCCGGCCGCAGCCCGAGCGCGACGTTGCGGTGAATCTCCGCGTCGCCGACGAGCGCCACGCGTTCGCCGCCACCCGGATGCCGAACGACGAGGATGTCACCCCCCTGGAACAGCAGCGACGACGGCACCAGCGTCATGCCCGCCGCGTCGAGCCCATCGAGCAGGGACGACTCGCCGGGCACGAACAGCGACGCGTCGTCGCGGCGTGAGGCGTAGCGGGGCACAAGCATTGCGGGAGCGTCACCCTCCGACGCCAGCCGGCCCGCCTTCCCGTTGTCCTGCGCCCATTGCGAGACGGGGAGCGGCTCGACGATGACCCGCAACACGCTTCCCGGCGCCGGCGTGAAGGTCGCCCGGATCGTTGCCAGCAGCTCGGCGCGGTGCAGGTCCTGCACGCTCAGAGTGAAATCGGTGTCGGGCAACGCCGCGACGAGCTGGCGTGTGACGTCGATGCTGCCCCCGGCCCCCTCGCCGCTCCAGTACGCGCCCCGCGTGAGCTGGAGCCGCAACCCCGCGATTGCGTGCTGGCCACTCTCGGGCAATGCCCGAAAGCCGGGGGCGCTCGGCACGAAGTCGAAACGCGCGGCCCGCGTGATGGCCGCGTCGGTCACGCCGGCGTCCTGCCGCCGGCGGATCTCCGCGAACACCGCCTCCGCGGAGGCCGGCTCGGTGCCGAACCGGAAATGCCGCAGCAGGTCGACGGGCAGCCCGAGCCGGTCGAGCGTCGCCAGGTCGAGCGTCGGCATCAGGCGGAGCGTCGCGGCGGTCGTCGCGATGAGCCCGTCGGACGCGAGACGAGCGGCGATCAGCCTGGCGACGCCAACCTCGTCATCGTCTCCGGTCTCGAGGGCGGGCCGCCACACGCCCATCGGCGTCGCGCGAAACCCGCGGCGTTCGGGAAACGCGGCCCGGAGGGCCCGGCGGGCGTCGACGACCGGTTCGGGCAGCGGCGAGGGCAGCACGGCCCACGGGAACGAACCGGGGACACGGGGCGGCGACCACGCCGGCGGCGGGACGTCCTCCCCCTCGACGCGATAGAAGTGATCCTGGTAGGAGGAGCGGATGATTCGGTCGGCGACCCGCTCCAGGTAGGCGTCGGGCAAGTCAAGCGCCGCGACCGTCACCTGACCGATCGACTGCGCTCGAATGTTCGCGATGACCTCCGCTTGGACCGGGTCGGCCGCGATCACGCGATCCGTGTTCGCGTCGGCGACCGGGTCGGCGGCCACGCCGGTGGGAACCGGCGCCGCGGCACGCTCGCACCCGGCGCTGCCGCCGACAAGCACGACCGCACAGATGATCAACGAGCGGACGGGCATCGGCGGGTTCCTACGCAAGGGCCGGCGAAAAAAAGAGGCCCCCGATCGAGATGATCGGGGGCCTTCGAGGTTTCAGCAACCGCGTGTGGTCTCAGCCGCCGATGCAGCCGTTCCACGCCGAGAGCAGGCTCACGAGATCGGCGAAGCCGACGTCGCCACTGCCGTCGAGGTCCTGCGGGCAACCCACGCAGGGGCCCCAGGCCGAGAGCAGCGAGACCAGGTCGGTGAAGCCGACCGAGCCGTCGCCGTCGAAGTCGCCGCCGCAGGGCTCACCGGCGCTGGGCGCCGAGACCACGACGGTCGGGTCCGCCGAAGCACCGGGGCGGAAGAGCGACATGGTCGCGGTGGCGTCCGCGGGGGGGGTGTCCGCCGTGAAGCGGAAGTTGTACATGGTGTCCCAGCGGAGCGCGTTCGCCTGCTCGTTGTCCGAGTAGGGCTCGGTCTGCCAGGTGATGGCGTCCGCGCCGACCTGGACGGCCCAGTCGGTGCTGTCCCACGCCTCGCCGGAGTGGTAGTTGACGTCGTGGAACTCGATGTCGGTCACGTTCACGCCCGGGGCCATCGGCACCGAGAAGGCACCGACCGAACGGTGCGAGTTCATGTTGTAGACCGCGTACTCGTAGTCCCAGGTGCCGTCGCCGTTGTCGGTGACGTTGTTGGCGACGATGTAGCGGGCGTCGGTCATCGAGCTGTCAACGTTCTCTTCCGCGACGAAGACGTCCTGGAGGACGACGGAGGGAACGAAGTCGTCCCACGCCTCGATCGCGGCCGTCTCCGTGACGGTCGAGCCACTCATCGCGAGGTTGAACGTGGTGGGGTTGACCGTCACCTGGCGATACGACGCGTTGTTGTGGCGGTTGTTCGCCGCGGCGTCGTCGAGGGCGACGTACATCGAGGCGATGAAGTACTTCGCACCGGGGTTGAGATCCGGATCGAGGTCCACGTTGTTGACGCGGAGCCGACGGTTGAAATCACCGCTGGTGCCGGCGCCCTGGTCCCACGGGACGCTGAACTGACCGGTGTGGGCGTTGACCTGCCACTTCGGGCCGAGGCCACCCTGGCTGCCGTTGCGGCTCGCAGAGTACGGATCGCGGCAGCCGGGACGCAGGAAGCTGAGGCAGCCGCCGCCACCGGCGCACGGGCCGCAGCCGGTGAGCTGAAGGGCGCAGAAGCTGTGCTTGAGCCAGGACTGGCCGATGTGCTCCATCACGCCGTCCCTGTAGCGATACATGTTCTGGCTGATCACGGGGTGACGGACGCTGGGGGAGGCGACCCAGTCCAGGTTCTCGTCACCGATGTTGGCGGAGGTCGTGGCGATGGAGTACGAGGTCTCCGTTCCGCTCGTCGCCCACTTCACCGTCGAGGGAAGCTGGCAGACGATGACGTCGGGGCCGATTCCACCACCGATGGGCTGGAACACGCCGCCCTCACCGGGGTCGGTCGCGGAGCCGGGCACGGCCTCGACGTTCAACTGACCGAGAACGATGACCACGCTCGCCAGGCCGGCGGCGCCCAAGAAAGCCTTTGTTTTCATAGCGGTGCTTCTCCTCGAGGAGCCTTTTCTTCGCGGACGGATTGGATTTGCCTGTTCCGACACCCCCCACGGGGGGCCCCGTACCTCAGCCCAAAAGTACGCGGGAGTCCAGCGGTCGGCGCCTGTTTTTTTTGATTTCGCCCAAATTGACGTGACACCCACCCGGTGCTGGACCAACAGGTCCACCTGCCCTGCGTGACCTCTCCAAAGCCCCAGCGGGCTTGGTTGCGATCAATCGTGCCACCGGATCTCGCCGGCTTCGACGCTCCAGTCGTGACCGAAGAATCCGGCCGCCACGACCCCGTCCGCCCCGGTTTCGAGCGCTGAAGATCCAAAGAGCACGAGGTCCGGATAGGCGACGCCGGACACGAAGTACGGCAGACGCTCGGTCAGCCGCAACCCCTCGACGCCGGTGCCCGAGACGACGCCCACCGAGGCCACCGAGCTGCCCGGCCGCGGTCTCAGAAAAAGGCAGCCCAGATCGGCGGCCGCCCGCCGCTTTTCGCCGATCACCACGGCGTCGCGGTCGACCTGGACGGGGCTGTCGCCGAGGAGCGTTGCCCACGCATCGTTCGTCGATCGATTGCCGTAGAGCACGACACTGCGATCACGCTCGCGACCGGCGTCGAACTGCGTGTCGGGCAACACCTCGATCGCGCCGTTGCCGCGGTACCAGAAGATCTCCGCGTCCGCCCGCGCACGTGACGACGCCCAGCGGTTCTCTTCGGCCGTGCCCCGCGTGCCGTAGACGAACTGCACGCGGTGACGAAACGCATCCTTGAACGGACCGGACCGGTGCGGTCCCTTCTCTTCGGCCGGCAGCGGGTCGGACACGACGGACCACGTCCCGTCCGTGGCGACGAGCCGCACGATCGCGGCGCCGGCGGACGGCGTGAGCGCGACGCCGTCGATCGTCACCCGACGCGGCCAGGGGTCGAAGCCGGCCGGATCGAGCCGGAGTGACGCGACGTTCTCGGTGGTGATGACCACCTCCTCGTCGTGACGATCCGCCACGACCGAGCTGAACGCGAGCATCTCCCGCTGCTGCTCGATCGTGATCCAATCGCACGACGCAGAGACGCCCGGGTTGGCCGTGCGGAACTCGATGTGGTCCACCTCATCGACCGGCGGGCGTTCGCGGGCGGCGAAGAACTCGAACATCGGCGGCCAGTCACAGCACCGATCCCCCCACCAGTGACCGGCGTCCGGTTGCTCGTGGTAGGTGACGTCGGGATGAAACGCCTTCAGGTGTTCATGCATGAACCGCGCCTGATCCACCGGGACGTTGTCATCCTTGTCACCGTGAAGGATGTAGACGCCGCGTCCGAGCAGGTTCCGGGTGAGCTGCACGGTGTCGCTGGGGTTGGTCGCGCGTCGGAGCAGCGTCTCGATCGGCGACGCGTCCTCGAATCGCTCGGCGCCGGTGTAGGACCAGAAGCTCCGCCAGCCGGCGCTCGGACCGATGGCCGCGAACCGGCCGGGGAACGTGACGCCGATGTGCCACGTTCCGTGACCGCCCATCGAGTGACCGGTGAGATAGACACGGCTCGGGTCCGCCTGATCGATCGTGCGTTCCATCACCTCGAGCGCATCCAGCCGCCCCCAATCCTCCCAGTCGAATCCGAACGGCCGCCGGTTCGTCGGCGCAATGACCGGGCCGTCCGGCTTGGGCCGGTAGACCGCGGCCTGTCGCGATGCCTCGACCGAGGCGCCGTGGAGCGTGTAGTAGACGGCCGGCCGATCGGGCACGGGCGCCGCGGGATCTCGGGGCGTGACGGCGTAGTACTGCACGCTGCCGTCGATCCCGCTCAGAAACGTGCGGCGGTGTCGCTCGGTCGGGGTCCGCACCCGCAGCGTGACCGCCGCTTCGTCGAAGACGCGACCCGACTGCAGGAGGCTCAGACCGATCGGGACCCGCGTGACATCGGGCGCGGCCGCGCCTCCCAGCCAGAACGGGACCTTGCGAAACGTCATCGGCTCGATGGCCCCGACGGGAGTTTCGTGGACAGGCACGCCGTCCCCGGCCGCGCGCACGACGAGGTCCTCCTGCCGTTGCGTCGTCGCGTTGACGACGAGAACCCCCCCGCGGGACGCCCACGCCTCGCCCCGCACCAGATCCGGCAGCGTCGGCTCGCGCAGCGAGAAGAAGACGTCGGCCGGCGGCGGCAGCAGCTGCGCGCGCACGCGTCCGCGGCTCACGTGAAACAACAGGTGGTTCCGGCCGGCATCGATTGCAACCGGCAGCCGCACCCAGTTGTTCTGATACGGATCGCCCGCCCGCCAGGTGCCGCCGACGTGAACGGCGCTGTGCCCCGATGCCTCGAGAATCATGATCGCCGGCGCCACCGCCTCGATCGTCCAGAGCGCGTAGCCGCCTCGCATCGCGGGGCCGCTGATCCACCCGCCGCCATCCGCTTCCGCCACGTCCCAGGTCTCGGTCTTCCCGTCGATACCGACGACGTCCGTACCAATTCGAGGCGGCTCGAACGTGCCCGCGGCGAGCGCCGCAACGATCGGATCCCGCGGAAACGGCGTTCGCCCGAAGCGTCCGACCCGCGGCAAGACGAGCGCCGATCGCATTTCCCACCCGTCACCGGGGGCGGCGGCCGGGGCGGCGGGGGTCGTTGCCGTGGCAAAGACCAGCACGACCACGACGAGCGGATGCAACAGACGCTGTGGCATGATTCGATCTCCCTGAGGCCCCCGATTATGCGCGATCGGCGGTCGCCCCACGAATCGGCGTCTTGGGCAGGTTGGGTGGCAGGCAGAACCCACCGACGGTGCCACGGACAGCGAGCCGGACGGTGCCACGGACAGCGAGCCGGACGGTGCCACGG
The DNA here is from genome assembly GCA_013003065.1 of Phycisphaerales bacterium. Lineage (GTDB taxonomy): Bacteria > Planctomycetota > Phycisphaerae > Phycisphaerales > SM1A02 > JABDLI01. The sequence continues at coordinate 20,052 of JABDLI010000364.1, forward strand.
ACAGCGAAGCGTCCGTGCCGTGCGTCTTCCATCGCGCAAGGGAGTGTGACTGACGGTGCCACGGACAGCGAAGCGTCCGTGCCGTGCGTCTTCCATCGCGCAAGGGAGTGT
>JABDLI010000029.1 GCA_013003065.1 Phycisphaerales bacterium
AACGTGAATTGGAATTCGGAGGGCGGCAGGACGCCGCCCGTGGAAGCACAGGGCGTCCGGACGTCACCGGCGTGGTTGCGCGGTTGGGGGAGAATTGGATTTGGAATGGGAGGGGGAATGGGAAGGGGAAGTGGAATTGGACCCGGAGAACGGGGACCCGGAGAATCGTGACGTGGAATTCGACCTGGGGCGGCAGGCCGCCACCCGCGGATGCGAACGCGGACTCTACTCCCCCAACAAACGCACCAGCTCGACGCACTCGGCGTCGATCGCCGCCGGCGCTCCGGGATGGTGAAACGCCACGACGTCCGTCAACGCCGCTCGGAACTCACGCCGGGCGCGGGCGTACTCGCGGTGGAGCGCTTCGGGGTCGGCGCCCCACAGCTCCGCGATGCGGCGGATCGGCAGATCCTCATGGAAGCGCAACCGCAGGAGCTCGACCCGCTGCTCTGCGTCCGGCGCCCCCGCCGCCCGCTCGCGTTGCCGGGCGGCCGCCTCCCGCATGACCGTTCGGGCCCACGCGCGGTCGAAGACACGCGAGAGCGTCTCGTCCGCGCCGTTGGCCGGCGTCGCTTCGGCGGGCACTTGCCGACCACGCCCCTGCCGCTGCTCGATCCGCCGCGCAACGTTGCGGACGACCCCCAGGAGAAAGCCGCGGAAGCCGGCCGACGCCCGCTCCGCATCGACGCGTTCGAGCGCGCCGCCGGGTCGGAAGCTCTCGACGAACACCTCCTGGATGGCGTCGTCCAGCTCCTGTATGAGCGGCGTGCCCCGCCACCGCGCGATGAGGTAGGCCCGCACCACGCCGAGGTACCGTTCTGCGAACTGCCGGCGATCACCGGCTCGTCCCGCGGCCGCGCCGCGGACGATCGTCCAGCAAGTGGTATGGGAGCCGGTCATGACGGAAGCATACGGCATGAGCCGCACGCGACGCGCTCGCGTCGGCCGGCTACGCGTTCGCGTCGGCCGGCTACGCGTTCGCGTCGGCCGGCTACGCTTCGCGTCGGCCGGCTACGCTTCGCGTCGGCCGGTCAGAGCGGGGCGAATTGTCCCGAGAGATTTCCTCCGGAATCTCGGAACGAAAACGCCCCGGGCGGTGAACCTGCCATGACAGACACCGCCGCGACCCCTTCGAGAGCCATGCCATGGTCGACTCCCTTTCTTCGCCCGATGCCGACGACCTCGATTGGGGGCTCCGCGCCGCGTTTGGTCCCGGTTCCGGCTTGCACGAGGGCCTGACCGAGGCCGGAGCCGGGGGCGAGACCGTCACCGCCCGCCTGGGTCTCCACCCGCCACGCCTGCTTCGAGACGAGCCGGATCTCCCCGACGCGCGGGTCCACGCGGCCCCGCTCGGCGCCCGCCCGAAACGCGACGCGCGGTATCAGGTGCTCGGCGAGATCGCCCGCGGCGGGGTCGGGGTCGTGCACAAGAGCCGCGACATCGACCTCGGACGCGACGTCGCGATGAAGGTGCTGCAAGACACGCACGCCGACGATCCGGCGATGGTGCAGCGTTTCGTCGAGGAAGCACAGATCGCCGGGCAGCTTCAGCATCCGGGGATCCTCCCGGTGTACGAGCTTGGTCTCGAGGACGATCGCACGCCGTTCTTCACCATGAAGCTCGTCAAGGGACGAACGCTGTCGGCCCTCCTCGCCGAGCGGCCGGATCCCGCGGCCGATCGTCCCCGCATGCTCCGCACCTTCGAGGGCGTGTGCCAGACGGTCGCCTACGCGCACTCCCGTGGCGTGATCCACCGCGATCTCAAGCCATCGAACGTGATGGTCGGTGCGTTCGGTGAGGTGCAGGTCGTCGACTGGGGATTGGCCAAGGTGCTGGACGCCAGCGGCACACCGGGCGAACGCAGCCGCTCGAATCCCTTTGACACGAACATCGCGACGGTTCGTACCGGTGACGATCACTCCGGCTCACTCGTTGGAAGCGTCATGGGCACCCCGGCCTACATGGCTCCAGAGCAGGCACGCGGCGAGATCGACCGCGTCGACGAACGCGCCGATGTGTTCGCCCTGGGTGGCATGCTCTGCGAAATCCTCACGGGGCACGCCCCGTACGCGGGCGCCGACGATCCCGTCGCCAGCGCCGCCGAGACGCGTCTGACCCCGGCGCTCGAGCGGCTCGCTGCATGCGGTGCCGACGAGGAGCTGATCACGCTCACCCGCGCGTGCCTCGATCCCCGCCCCGATGAACGCCCCCGCCATGCGAAGGCCGTGGCCGATCGCATGGCCACGCACCTGACGTCGATCGACGAACGGGCGCGACGCATGGAGGTGGCTGCCGCCGAGGCTCGGGCCAAGGCGACGGAAGAACGACGCGCGCGTCGTCTGACGGTGGCGTTGTCGTGCGTGGTGATCGTCGCGTTGCTCGCCGGCATCGCCGCGTGGCTCGCCGCCGAAACCAGGCGTCGCGAGCGTATCGATACCGCGACCAACCGCGTCGAAGCGCAGCTCAACGAGGCGAGTCAGCGACTGGGCGAGGCGCAGGTCGCGCCTCTTGGCGCGACGGACGCCTGGGTGGCGGCCCGCAGCGCCGGCGCGCACCTCCAACAACTCCTGGAGCCCGCCGAGGTTTCCGGTGGCGCCCGCACGCGGGCGGCGGCGTTCCTCGCCGAGCTCGATCAGGCCGACCGCGATCGCCAGCTCATCGAGACGATCGAGGAGGTGGTGATCCGCGGCGCGACCCATCAGGATCGAGTGAGCTGGGTCGCGATGGAGCAACAGCTCCGTGCGACGTTCCGCGACTACGGCATCGACCTCGACACGCTCCCGCGTGACGTCGTCGCGACCCGAATTCGCGAGAGTCCGCTCACCCGACAGCTTGCCGACGGGCTGGAGCTGTGGATCGCCACGTGCTTCGCCCTCGGCGGCGCCGGCGACGCACCAAGGCCGCCGGAGGAGCTCTTCCAGTGGGTCTCGGTGCTCTTCGAGGCCGATCCCGAGCCCGTCCGCACGCGGGTCCGGGAGCTGCTGTACTCCGAAGCGCCGACCCGCGAGCAGGTGGAGACGCTCGTCGCGTCGATCGATCTCGCGACGCTTCATCCGCGGACGCTGTCGTGGCTGGCCTCGATCTACTTCCGCACCGGGCACCCGGCACCTCTCTTCGAGCTCTACGGGCAGGCGGTGCTGCTCCACCCCGGCGACTTCATGCTCAACTTCGACTTCGCCTTCAATCTCGAGTTTGCCGAGCGTTGGGAGGAGGCGATCCGGTACCTCCTCCGCTGCACCGGCATCCGACCGCGTTCCGCCGGTGTCTGGCGTGCCCTGGGCAACGCGTACCGCGAGATCGGGGATCTGCCGGCCTCGCGCGCCGCGCTGGAGCGGGCGCTCACCCTGCGCCCCGACCACCGGCCGATCGAGGTCGATCTCGCCTACACGCGACTCGAGCAGGGCGACATCGAGATCGCCACTGCGATGTTGCAGCAAGCCGTCGCCGCGGAACCCGATCTCGCCCGCGCGCACTGTTTCCTCGGCCTGGCCCTGCAACGCGCCGGACGACTGGTCGAAGCGCTCGCTGAATTGGAACGTTGCCACGAACTCGGCGGACGCAACCCCATGTGGCGCGAGCCATCGGAGGAGTGGATGGATGCGTGCCGGGCCGAACTGGAAGCCCTCGAATCCACTCGTCCCTGACCACACTCACACGAGACACGAAAGGACATCGCATGAACATTCGATTCACCGCTGGCGGCTTTCTTCTCGGCGCATTCGCCACGCTGGTCACGACGCAGGCCGTCTCCCAGGACGCGCCCGCGATGCCCACCCCCGAGCAGATGAAGGAGATGATGGAGATTCACGCAAGGGTCACGACGCCCGGCCCCGGCCACCGTGCGCTCGACCACTTCATCGGCGACTGGGAGACGACGACGAAGGTGTATTGGGGCGGCCCGTCGATGCCGCCCTCGGAAGCGGCCGGCACCGCGACGATGCAATGGGTGCTCGACGGCCGATTCGTGCGTGAGGAGAGCGCGTGGACGATGCCGATGCCGGACCCGGAGACGGGTGAGCTCGTTCCCACTCCAGCGCAGGGGCTCGGGCTGTTCGGCTACGACAACCACCGGAATCTCTACGTCGCGAGCTGGGCCGACAGCATCAACACCCATCTGCTGTCGGTGCGAGGAAGCGCTGATCCGTCGGGTCGCGTTTTCCGTTACTACGGCGAGATGGACGAGCCGATGCTCGGCGTCACGGGACGGATGGTCAAGTACGAGACACGCATCGTCGATCGCAACACGCACGTCGTCGACATCTACGACCTCCACGTGGGCGAGGAGTACAAGGTGATCGAGATCACCTACCGCCGGCGCTAGACGCGGGCACGGACGCGGACACGGGGGCGCTCGCTAACGCTCGCGGGGCGTCAGCGCAAACACGTCGATCGCGCAATCGCCCGACCCAACCTGCTCGAGGCGGCATGGACGCCGCCGGTCCCCGCGCAGCCTGCACCCGCCGGAGGCGGTGCGAAAAATAGTCCGAACCCACGCCGAACCATCCAGACGCTAGCCCGCAGGATGCGGGCGGTGTATTTGGGCGCCCGAGCCGGTTTGTGCCTCGCCGCAGGATGCGGCGGATCGAGCGGGGGTCGGTTCAGCGC
>JABDLI010000047.1 GCA_013003065.1 Phycisphaerales bacterium
CACGGTAGATGCCGCCGAGGAAGCTGCACGACGCCGCGGTCTCGACGGTGCAGGTCATCCCGTCCAGCGTGCAGCACGCCCCGGTCACGGGCGGCTCGATCGACACCTCGAAGAACGACGTGTTGAAGTCCTCGCCCTCGGGGTCCCAGAGCGTGAACGTCGGGTCCGGCTGCCAGAACGCGAGACCGTACAGCGAGAAGTTCGAGCCCGACGCCACGGTGAACTGGGCCACCAGGATGTGGGTGCCCTGCACCGGGGTGCTCGGCACGTTGTTGAACCACCCGCCGTCGTTCTCCGAGAACGTCGTGCCGAGGATCACGCTCGCCTTGCCGTCGGAGCCCGCAAAGCCGGGGCTGTAATCGGTCGGGCTCGGGAAACCCAGGTCGTCACCGATCGTGACCCAACTGTCACGCGGGCCCGCAAAGTCACCGGACGGGAAGTCCTCCGCCTTCGTGCCCGCGAGGACGCCACCGTCGTTGATGAGCGGCGTGTCGGAGTCGAACCGCAGCTCGACGGCGTCCGCGATCGAGCCGACCGCGAGCAGCACGTCCGTCGGTCCCTCGAAGTCGATGAAGACCCGCCACGTCCAGTCGCCGCCGGGACCGTCATCCTCGACCAGCTCGAGCGACGCGCCCAGGAAGCCGGATGGCTGCGGACACTCGACCGTCGCGCACAGGGTGCTGTCGCCCTGGTATGCGCCGGCGCAGTCGGCCCCGCCGGTCACGCTCGACTGCACGCACGAGCCGTCGGGCAAGCAGCACGCGCCCGGTTGCGGGCACTGGACCGTTGCGCACGTCGTGTCATCGCCCTGGTAGACACCGGCACAGTCGCTGCCACCGACGACGGTCGACTGTGCGCACGAGCCGTCGTCGAAGCAGCACGCCCCTGGCTGCGGACAGACGCCCGCCGTCCCGCAATCCGTGTCATCGCCCTGGTAGACGCCCGCGCAATCGGCGCCGCCGATGACGCTCGACTGCTCGCACGAACCGTCGGGGAAGCAGCAGGCGCCAGGCTGGGGACAGCTCACCGTCTCACAAACGGTGTCGTCGCCCTGATAGACGCCCGCGCAATCGCCGCCACCGAGGACTGCGGACTGGACGCACGAACCGTCGTCCAGGCAGCACGCGCCGGGTTGCGGGCAGCTCACCGTTTCACAGACCGTATCGTCACCCTGGTAGACGCCCTCGCAGTCCGCGCCTCCGAGCACGCCCGCCTGCACGCACGAGCCGTCCGGCAGACAACACGCGCCGGGCTGGGGGCACTCCGCGGTTTCGCACCGCGTATCGTCGCCCTGGTAGACGCCGACGCAATCCGCGCCACCCACCCCGGTGGCGAGGGTGCACGAGCCGTCCTCGAAGCAGCACGCGCCCGGCTGTGGACACACCCCGAACTCGCACAGCACGCCGATGCCGGCGGAGATTCCGCCTGCGGCCAGGCAGCCGTCCTCGGTTTCGATCGTGCACGACCCGTCGTCGAAGCAGCACGCGCCCATCGGCTGCGGGCACTCGACGGCGTCGCAGTCGGTGCCGTCCCCCTGGTACGTGCCCGCGAAGAACTCGCACGCGGCCGGAGAGTCCACCGAGCAGCTGCCGTCCAGCAGGCAGCACGCACCGGTTGCGACGGGATCGATCGACACCTCGAAGAACGAGGCGATGAAGTCCTCGCCCTCGGGCGTCCAGACCGCAAAGCTCGGCACGTTCTGCCAGAACACGAGACCCGAGAGCGAGAAGCTCGATCCCGAGGGAAGCGTGAACTGTGCGATCAGGAGGTGCGTGCCCTGCACCGGCGTGCTCGGGACGTTGTTGAACCACCCGCCGTTCGTCTCCGAGAACGCAGTCCCGAGGATCACGCTCGCCTTCCCGTCCGAGCCGGCGAAATCGGGTGTGTAGTCGGTCGGGCTCGGGAACGACAGGTCGTCGCCGATCGCCACCCAGCTGTCACGCGGGCCCGAGAAGCCCTCGGCCGGAAAATCCTCGTCCTTCGTGCCCGCGAGCACCCCGCCGTCGTTCACGAGCGGGGCGTCGGACTGGAAGAGCAGCTCGCCCGTCGGTGGCACCGCTCCCACCGCGAGCAGGACATCGTCTATGCCCTTGAAATCCGCGTACACCCGCCACGTCCAGTTGCCGCCGGGGCCGTCGTCCTCGACGAGCTCGAGGGAAGCGCCGACGAAGCCGGATGGGGTGGGACACTCGACGGTCTCGCACTCGGTGCCGTCACCCTGGTACGCGCCTTCACAGTCGCCGCCCCCAACCACCGCCGAAAGAACACACGAGCCGTCGGGCAGACAGCAAGCGCCCGGCTGCGGGCAGGTCACCATCGCACACGTCGTGTCATCGCCCTGGTAGGCACCGGCGCAGTCCGCTCCCCCCAGCACCATGGACTGCGTGCAGGCGCCGTCCGGGAGGCAGCACGCGCCCGGCTGCGGGCAGGTGACCGTTGCACAGGTCGTGCCGTCACCCTGGAAGACGCCCCCGGCGTCCACGCAGACGACACCTTCGTCCACCGTGCACGACCCATCATCAAAGCAGCACGCCCCCATCGGTTGCGGACACGGGTTCGGGTCACAGTTGGTGCCGTCTCCCTGGAACACGCCACCGGAGAACGCGCAACCGGCGGCCGTGGCCACCTCGCACGTTCCGTCGGGTGCGCAGCACGCGCCGGTGGCCGGCGGCTCGATCGCCACCTCGAAGAACGACGTGAGGAAGCCTTCTGGATCGTCCGGATCCCAGAGCGTGAAGCTCGGGCTTTCCTGCCAGAAAGCGAGACCGGACAACGAGAGGTTCGACCCCGACGCCACCGTGAACTGCCCGATCAGGATTTGCGTTCCGGTCACCGGCGACGTGGGAACGTTGTTGAACCACCCGCCGTCGGTCTCGGAGAAGCTCGTGCCGAGGATCACGCTGCTCTTCCCGTCCGAGCCGGCGAAGTCCGGGGTGTAGTCGGTCGGGCTGGGGAAGCCGAGGTCGTCACCGATCGTCACCCAACTGTCGCGCGGACCGGCGAAGTCGCCGGACGGGAAATCCTCGGTCTTGAGTCCGGCGAACACGCCGCCGTCATTGATCAGGGGCGTGTCCGATTGGAAGAGCAGCTCGCCATCGGCCGGGACCGCACCAACCGCAAGCAGCACCTCGAACCCTCCCTTGAACTCGAGGTACACCCGCCACGTCCAGTTGCCGCCCGGGCCGTCGTCCTCGACGAGCTCGAGCGACGCGCCCGCGAAACCCACGGGCGGCGGGGGGCAGGGGTTGGGGAAGCACCCGGTCTCGTCCCCCTCGTACACACCGGCCGCGGCCAGACACGCCGCCTCCGTCAGGAGGACACACGATCCGTCCGGGAAGCAGCACGCGCCGGCGGGCGGGCAGAGCCCCGGATCGCAGCTCGTCTCATCGCCCTGGTAGGTTCCGCCGACCTCATCGCACTCCACCTGCGACACGATCGCGCACAAGCCATCCACCCGGCAGCAGGCGCCCGTCGGCTGCGGGCACGGGTTCGGCACGCAGGTCGTGTCGTCACCCTGGAAGACGCCACCGGCATCCACGCAGCTCGCGCCCTCGTCCACCGTGCACGACCCGTCGTCGAAGCAG
>JABDLI010000062.1 GCA_013003065.1 Phycisphaerales bacterium
GTCAGCGTCCATCGCGATGGGGTCTCTGATTCGCCCTGCGTAGCGGACGACGCACGGCACGGACGCTTCGCTGTCCGTGGCACCGGTCGTCTCACCCCGCGAAGAAGTCGCCGAGGATCTCGGCTGCCGCCAGGGCATCGCGACGCATCTTCTTCTCTTTGTGGGTGCGCCCGGTCCGCGCCAGCCGCTGGTCCGCCGCAAAGCTCGTCAGCCGCTCGTCCTGGTAGTGCACGGTGACACCGGCGGCGGCAACGAGCTCCGCGCCGAACGCCCGCACGATCCGGGCGCGGTCCCCCTCCGTTCCGTCCATGTTCACCGGAAGCCCGAGCACGATCGCGTCGGCCGCGTGCTCGACGACGGCCGCGGCGACCGCTTCCACGAGCGCCGGGCCGCGGGCTATCTGAAGGACGCCGATCGGCCCCGCCATCCGCGTCACGTCGTCACCGGCGGCAAGGCCGGTGCGTTTGTCACCCAGATCGACCGCCAGGTACCGCACGGCGCTCAGCGTCCACCGTCCTTCTCGTGGATGAACCCGAAGTGCATCTCCGCGTGACGGCAGTGGAGCCTGATCCAGTCCTGGTGGGTCATCGGTCCGAAGAAAGGGCTCGCTTCCTCCATCAGCTCGCCTCCGCGGATGCGATCGATGTGACCGCGCAGCGTGTCGCGGGCCTGCTCCCACGGAATGCCCGGCAGCGGCAGGAAGCCGGAGAGGTTGGCGGGGAGCTTGATGCCGGGCTTCATGGTGCGTTTGAGCGCGCCGCCCTTGATGACGCGGGCAAACAACCGGAGCGGCAACGGCACCTTGATCTTGGGGTCGAACCCGTCGAGAGAGCACCCGATGATGAGATCGACGTGTTGGATGATCTGCGCCGGCGACCAGTTTCCCGCGGCCACCAGCTCTTTCCCGTCGAGGGCCGCGACGTCCGCCCAGATGTCGTCCATGCCGTCGAAGTGCAGCTCGCGTCGTCCGGTGACGTGTTTCGTATCGACTGTCTGTTCCATTAGGGCGTTGCCTTCTCTCCGCCGCTGGCGGGGCCATCGAGATACCAGGTCATTTCGCCGTTGAGGGGAGCGATCGCGTGGATCGGGAGATCCCCGCACGCGTCCGGAGCATCGGCGAGACGCTGCAACGTCGGCGCCGCCTCGGCGCCGGTGACGAGCACGGCGATGAACCGCGCGGCGTTGATGAGCTGGGGGGTGAGCGTCACCGCGTTCGTCTCCGGGTCCCGGGGACGCAGGCTGCGGCGAACGAGCTCGGGACCGGTGTCTTCGAGCGCGCCGTCGGCGTAGATGCCGGCTGTCGCGCCGGAGGCGTCCGTGGTGAGCAGCACGTAGTCGAGACGGTCCTGCCCCTTCTCCCGCCACGCGAGGACCTCACGCAAGAGCGTCTCGTAGTCCGCCGCCGCCGTCACCTTCTCGGCAAAGATCGGATGAAACTGCTCGGGCGGGATGTCGGCGTGATCACCGAGCGTCTCCGAGATCTGGCGGAACACGGAGCCCGGCTCTTCGAAGGGCATGCACCGCTCGACGACGAACCAGAGATGGGTGCGACGCCACGGAATCCGGCGATAGTTCGGGTCGTACATCAGCCGGCGGTAGAGGGGCTCGAACACGGCTCCCCCCGACAACGCGATGTGGAAATCGCCGAACTCACGCACGCAGTTCTCCGCGTGGACGACGAGATCGGCGGCCACGCAGTCGATGAGCTCGTCCGCACCGGCCCGCACGACGACCGTTCCCGGCAGCGGCGGCGGCTCGAGGGCGTCTGCCTCCAGACCGTAGCCGTCGTCCTGTCCGGTCGATTCCGATGATCGCATCGCTGCTCATCATACGGCCCGGGCGTCGGCCGGTCGGCGCCGGAGCGACGCCGACGGGCCTCCTACAATGCGTGCCGACTTCCGCGGAGAACCACTCGTGCCGACACACCCCATCGCCCTGATGCTCGTTGCCGTCATCCTCACCGGTGACGAGCCGCCATCGACGCAACCAGCGCCGCTGGACCCGCGTGTCGACCCCGCTCGCATCACCGAAATCGATCCCCCGCCCTTGCCCGAACAGGTCGTGCTGCCGCTGCCGCCGGATCACCACATCGCCACCGACCCGGCCCGCGTGCCGGTTGCGCGAGCATCGTTCGAAGCCGCGCGGACGGCGATCGGCCGAGGTGCCGGGGCCCTCCGGCGTCTGCAATCGGCGGAGGGAGGCTGGCTCGTCGACTCTCGCGTGACGCCCTCGTCGACCGATCCACTCGCACCCGCTCCTCCCTCGCCGGTGGCCGTGGCGGTGACGGCGCTCGCGGTGAAGACGCTCGTGCAGGCGGATCCCGCGGCGGCGTCATCCGAAGACGTCCGTCGAGCGCTTGCCTTCATCGATCGCGCGCGGCGTGCCGACGGTGCGTTCGAGGGGGGAAGCATGACGAACTACGTCACCTCGTCGGTCGTGTCGGCGTTGTCCGGTCTCGACGAGCTGGCCTTTCGCGACCGCGTGGACGATGGTGTGCGGTGGCTCCAGGAGAGTCAGTGGGACGAGGGCGAGGGGCTGCGTCCGGAGCAGGATTGGTACGGCGGCGCCGGGTACGGCAACCGGGGCCGCCCCGATCTGTCCAACACGCAGATGATGCTCGAGGCGATGTACGACGCGGGCCTCAGCCCCGACGAGCCGGCGTTTCAACGCGCGCTCGCGTTCGTGAGCCGCGCGCAGAACCTCCGCTCGACGAACGCCGCGTCCTGGGCCGGAACCGACGGCGGGTTCGTCTACACGCCGGCCGGCGGCGGCGAGTCGTTCGCGAGCGAACACGCCGGCGAGGGACGCTACGGCGAGTCGCCCCCCGCGGGCGTCGGGCGAAGCCTGCGCAGCTACGGCTCGATGACGTACGCCGGTTTCAAGAGCCTGCTGTACGCCGGGCTCTCCCCGGACGACGTGCGGGTGCGGGCCGCGTTCGACTGGATTCGCCGGCACTGGACCTTCGACGAGAATCCGGGTCTCGGCCGCCAGGGGCTGTACTACTACTACCACGCGATGGCCCGCGCGCTCCGCGTCGGTCAGCAGACGGTCATCACCGACAACGACGGCACGCCGCACAACTGGCGCGAGGAGCTGATCACGGCGGTGACCAAACGACAGGGCGAGAGCGGCCTCTGGCGCAACGACGCGGACCGCTGGCTGGAAGGCGAAGAGGCGATGGCCACGATCTTCGCGTTGCTCGCGCTCGAAGAAGCGATCAAGCCGGCGCGGTAGGACGCGGATACGGACACGGACACGGACGCGGACACGGACACGGACACGGCCGCGGCCGCGGCCGCGGCCGCGCTCCCGCCCCCCAACGAAAAAAAGAGCCCGCCGCCGCTGGTATCAACGGAGCACGGGCTCTTGTGGGGGGGGCAATGAGAATGTCGATCTGCAGATCCGGGAAGACGGCCGCAGTCGCATAGCCATTCGGGACGCGATGACCGGCGGTTGCGAAAGAACGAGTTCTTTTTCCGCGGCCCTCGCACCGGGCCCGAAACGGTGCCAAGAACGCCCTGAAACGCACATGCGGCGAGGTCGATCAGACGGCGTGGGGCGGATCGGTTCGCACGATGATCGTGACCGGCCCGTCGTTGACGAGGGCGATGTCCATCATCGCCCCGAAGACGCCGGTCTCGACGGGAAGCCGGTGCTCGTCGCGAAGCCGCCGTCCGACGGCCTCGTACAGAATTCGGCCCATCTCGGGGTCCGCCGCCCGCACGAAGCTCGGACGGTTGCCCTTCCGGCAGTCGCCCGCGAGCGTGAACTGGCTGATGAGAAGGATCGCGCCGCCGACATCCTGCACCGATCGGTTCATGCGGTCGGTGTCGTCGCGGAAGATCCGCAGGCGTGCGAGCTTGCCGGCCATCCACCCCGCGTCGGGGTCGGCGTCGCCCCGCTCGACGCCGAGCAGCACGCAGAGACCCGGACCGATCTCGGCCCGGTAGCCGGTGGCGGCGACGCTGACGGACGCGGAGCGGACGCGTTGGACGACGGCCAGCACCGGCGGCTACACGAGCGCGAACGCCGCGCAGCTCACGAGGGCGAGGCCCCGCTCGTCGAAGGCCTGCCGGTAGTCGATGAGCTCGACCCGTTCGGGCCCGACGAGCTTCAGCATCGAGGACATCGATCCGATGCTGCACCACCGCGTGGGGTTCTTGTTCCAACGCAACGCCGAGAGGAACTCCTCGGGATCGCCGTGAACGAACTGACGCATCATGTCGCGGTCGTGGCGTTCCACGTCGACGCGACGCTGATCGTCCACGGGGCGCGGTTCGCCGAACTGGGGTCCCACGTGGCTGAGATCGCAGGAGCCGACGAACATCGTCCGGCCGCCGAGCTCGTCGAGGGCGGCGGAAAGAGCCTCGATGAACTGCGGTCCCCCCACCCTTTCGTCGTCGTCGTTGATCATCTGCGAGAGCGGATCGGGGATGAGAGCGGCGACGATCGGCACGTCTCCCCAGCAGTACTGGATCCACGGAATCTGCAGCTCGATCGAGTGTTCCGGCATGTGGTCGAGCTGGTCGACGATCACCGGTTTTCCGAGCGACTCGACGAGCTTGCCGGTCATCGCCTCGTCCGATGGGCACCGGCCCATGGGTGACTCGAAACCGAACTCGGTGAGCACGACGCCGTCGCCGAGACCGAAGTGGTTCGTGCCGAAGACCACCACGCGATCCGGCGGTTCCGAGTCGAGCAGCGGGTAGTACGCGGCGGCGTAGTTGGGCCAGCCCCGCGCGTAGTCCAGGTGCGGGGCGATGATGCCGAGCACCGTCTCCTCGATCTCCGGATCCTCCGTCTCGTCGAAGTAGCCCTTGATCGTCTCGCGACACGCTTCGGCGGTCTCGCCGAGCGAGCCGGTGGCGAGCGGGGGAAACGCCCCCTCCTCCTTGAGCTTGTCCCAGCGGGCCCGCTCCATCTGCTCGAACGTCGGTCCCCACAGGAGGCCGAGGGTGTCGAGTCCCTGCGCAAGCTGGATCAGCTGCTCTGGCTTGGAGCGGAACTTGTTCGCAAGCTCGTCCAGCGTGTCCTGCCCGTGGAACTGCTGGAGGATCCGCATCGCCTCCGCCGGCACCACCATCGTCTGCTTCTGAAGCATGCTCGGGTCTCGCAACGCGACGAAGTTCCGCCCGTCTTTCTGGAGGGGGACCGGTTGGATGGGTCGCAGGTGCGGACGCAGGATGTGATCGGGAAGATCGGCGCTCATGGCGGTGGTATCCAAGTGGCGGGGCGGGGAGGGAGCATACCCGCCCGGACCCGGCCGAAACAGGCCGCGGGGCCCGCTCGGGGCGGCAGCCCCGGATCTTCGACCCGGCCGTCAGCGGGGATCGGCCCGATCAGACCCCGGCCTGGACCGGGGGGGTCAAAAAGCCGCGAGGGCATGGGCAATACGGGCGGCCCGATCGCCGTTGCAACCGCGGGTGGCGGTCTCCCCGCCGGGATTCGCGAGATTCCCTGGGCCAGACCGGTAAAATCACCGATTCGCGCTAACGGCGGACCGCGTTCGGGCCCCGTTCCGCCCTCGATCACGACCCTTTTCGACGACCTGGAGATACCAAAGTGCGGACCTTCGATGACCTGATGAGGATGAAACGACTGCTGCCGGCCGTGTTGTGCGTGGCCGCGCTCTTCGTGACGGCCGCGTGCGAACAGAGCAGCGATCCCGTCGCCGTGACCCCCCCGGAGGCGCCCGTCGAGACGGCCGTCGACGCCGCGACGACGACCGAGGTGGCCTCGAAGGCCGCCGAGGTCCAGAACCCCGGCGCCAAGCCCGAGCCGGCCGCGGCCGATCCGGCGAAGCCGAAGCCGAAAATGGTCACGACGCGTCCCGACCCCGGCTCACCGCGAAAGGCCGAGAACCCGCTTTCGTCGACGGCAAGCTCGACCCGCGTGGGCGAAGCGAAGCCGCAGGCGACCGGCGCCCTGGTGAGCCACGTCGTCGTGAAGCCCGAAGCGCTCGATCTCGGCGAGATTCCGACGAACGACGCCAAGGCCGGCGTCGTCCGGCTGGTGAACACCGGCGACACGGCGCACAAGATCATCGACTGCAAGACCTCGTGCGGCTGCACGACCGCCAACTGCCAGAAGGGCAAGATGCTCGAGCCCGGCGAGGAGATGGAGGTCGAGATCAAGCTCACCGGTGGCAGCACGCCGCGGTCGCTCAACAAGACCGTGACGTTCCTCGTGTCCGATCAGTCCCCGCTCCGCCTGCAGGTGCGTGGTCAGGCGATTGCCTTCGTCACGGTCGAGCCGGCGAAGCTCGATCCGGAGAAGCACTCCAACGGTCGCCTCGTCCTTCGCGCGATCGACGACGAGCCGTTCTCGATCGTGAGCATGTACCCGCCGATCATCGAGGGTCTGCCGACCGAGAAGAAGGCCGAGCACGAGCTGTTCATCTCCTTCGACAAGATCAAGGAGCAGGGGCACCGCTCGACCAAGCTGCTGTTCACGCTCGATCACCCCAAGTGCACCCGCGTGTACGGCGCGCTTGCGCCGTCCGCATTGCCGCCGCTGCCCACCCAGTCGACGGCGACGGGCCCGGGTCAGCCCACGGTCATCCCCACCGCCCCCCGCATCGACATCGACAAGCTGCTCTCCGACGGCAACGTCGGTGACTTCCTCAAGCACCTGGAGTCCGGCGACATCGAGGTCGGTGCCGTCGATTCGTCCGGTCAGACGCCGCTGATCAAGGCCGCCCGCTGGGGCTCGGTCGGCGCGATCGAGGCATTGCTGGACGAGTCCGCCGACATCGGCGCGGCCGACCGCATCGGCCGCACGCCCCTCATGTACGCCTGCCAGTCCAAGAACGTCGAAGCCGTCCAAGTGCTGCTCGACGGTGGCGCGGACGTGCACGCCCGTGACAAGATCGGCAACACCGCGCTCTGCTGGGCCGCCGGCTTCGGCGATGCCGCGATCGTCGGCGAGCTGCTCGGCGCGGGCGCCGAGGTCGAGGTGTCCGGTCCGATGACCGGCTTCACGCCGCTCATCTGGGCGGCGGGCTTCGGCGACCCCGGCTCGATCAAGCTGCTCGTCGACGCGGGCGCGAACATCGAGGCGGCCGACGTCCTCCAGGGCTCGACCCCGCTCATGAACGCCGCCCGCACCGGCGGTCCCGACAACGTTCGGGCCATGCTCGCGGCCGGCGCGAAGCTCGAGGCGAAGGACAACGAGGGCAAGACGACGCTGCTCGTCGCGGCCTCGAATGCCGGCGCCGACGCGGAGATGATCAAGCTGCTCATCGAAGCGGGGGCCGATCTGACCGCCCGCAGCGCGGCGGGCCTCTCCGCCCTGGATCTCGCTCGCAAGCGGACCGACCTTCGGTCCGAGGCCGTGGTGGCGGTGCTCGAGGAGCACATGCAGTAGCTTCGCCACGCCAAGACGTCGTGATCGCGAGCCCGGCGGCTTTGGCCGCCGGGCTCGTTCGTTTTGCGTCGCGTGGCTCCCCGGGGAGAGGTGGGTCCTTTACACTTTCGCCATGACACCCACCACCGCGACATCGACCCGCACCGCCTACGACGAGCTCGTGGCGATCTCCAAGGAAACGCAGCTCATCGGCGCGACGGCCGGTCTGCTCAGCTGGGACCAGGAGGTCAACATGCCGCCGGAGGGCGTGGCGTACCGCAGCCGGCAAATGTCGGTCCTCGCGCGATTGCACCACGAAACGTTCACCGCGCCGCGGATGGGCGAGCTTCTCGCCGAGTGCGAGGGTGACGGCGAGCTCATGAGCGACCCGCTCTCGGTGGAGGCAGTGAACGTTCGCGAGCTGCGGCGTCTCTACGACCGGCAGACCCGGCTGCCTCCGGCGCTCGTGGCCGAGGAGGCGGAGCTGGCGAGCCTCGGTCAGCACATCTGGGCGAAGGCACGCAAGGATTCGGAATTCGCGCGGTTTGCGCCGACCCTGGAGAAGATCGTCGAGCTGCTCCGACGCAAGGCCGAGTGCTTCGGCTGGGCCGAGGGCGGGGAGCCGTGGGACGCGCTCGCCGAGGACTACGAGCCGGGCTGCACCGCGGCCGGTGTCGAAGCGGTCTTCACGCCGCTCCGCACTCGGTTGCAGGCGTTTCTCCAGGAGATCGCCGGCGCTCCGAAACGACCGTCGAACGCCTTCAACGAACGACGCCTGCCGGTCGACAAGCAGGAGAAGTTCGTGCGGTTCGTCGCCGAGTCGATCGGTTTCGACTTCCAGCGCGGCCGCCTCGACGTCTCGACCCACCCCTTCTGCAGCAGCACGCACCCCTGCGACGTGCGGCTCACCACGCGATTCCACGAGGACAACGTCAACGATGCGTTGGGCTCGACGATGCACGAGGCCGGGCACGGCATCTACGAGCAGGGACTGCTCGGCGAGCACATCGGCACGCCGATGTGCGACGCGGTGTCGCTCGGCATCCACGAGAGCCAGAGCCGGATGTGGGAGAATCAGGTCGGCCGCTCCCGGACGTTCTGGCGGTGGTGTCACCCGAAGCTGGCCGACTTCTTCGGGAAGGACGTCGCCGACCTCGATCTCGAGACGGTCTACCAGGGCGTGAACATCGTCACGCCCGACTTCATCCGGGTCGAGGCCGACGAGGCGACGTACAACATGCACATCATGGTGCGGTTCGAGATCGAGCGGGCGCTCATGAAGGGTGATCTGTCCGTTCGCGAGCTGCCGGGGGTTTGGAACGGAAAGTACAAGGAGTACCTCGGGCTCGACGTTCCCGACGACGCCCGCGGGTGCCTCCAGGACGTTCACTGGTCGTCGGCCGCGATGGGGTACTTCCCCACCTATACGCTCGGCAACCTCTACTGCGCCCAGTTCTTCGAGAAGGCGCGGGCCGACATCCCGGACCTCGAGGAGCAGTTCGCCCGGGGCCAGTTCGACGATCTGCGACGCTGGCTGAACACGCACATCCACGAGCAGGGCGGACGCTACCGGCCGCACGAGCTGTGCGAGGTCGTGACGGGAGCGCCGCTCAGCGCGGACCCGTTGATGCGACACCTCGAGGGGAAGCTGCGGCCGTTGTACGGACTGTAATCAGTCGACCGGGGAACCGCGCGATCGTCAGGCCCAACAAGAACAAGGCGGCACGACGCCGCCGGCCCCCCGCGCAATCCTGCACCCGCCGGACGGCGGTGCGAAGAATAGAAATGTGACCCGTCGATCAATGTCCAGGAACCAAGGCGGCTAGCTCCGATCGCGCAACCGCCCGACCCAACCTGTTCAAGGCGGCACGACGCCGCCGGCCCCCCGCGCAATCCTGCACCCGCCGGACGGCGGTGCGAAAAATAGAAATGTGACCCGCTGATCAATGTCCAGGAGACCAGGCGGCAGGACGCCGCCGGCGTATGGAGGCGTCCGGCCACTGGGGTCGAGCCGCACGACGCGGCGTCATCACGCGGGGGCCTGCGCGCGGCAAGCACATTGACCGCCCAAGGGCAGGATGCCCGTCGTTCCCCCGCGTCCGACCCGAAGAAGTCGAGCCGCACGACGCGGCGTCATCACGCGGGGGCCCGCGCACGGCAAGCACATTCACCGCCCAAGGGCAGGATGCCCATCATTCACC
>JABDLI010000091.1 GCA_013003065.1 Phycisphaerales bacterium
TTGCTGTCCGTGGCACCTGGATGTGACGCTGGGGAGTCAAACACCCCTTCGCGATGGACGCTGACGGCACGGACGCTTTGCTGTCCGTGGCACCTGGATGTGACGCTGGGGAGTCAAACACCCCTTCGCGATGGACGCTGACGGCACGGACGCTTCGCTGTCCGTGGCACCCGGAGGCGGGCACGGTCGCGGACACGGGCACGGTCACGGCCGCGGCTCCCCCTCACCCGCTCGGTGTCGTTTCCACCTCCGTCCCCACCGGCTCCACGAGATCCGCGCGGGTCAACCGCAGCTTGCGGTACACCTCGTCGCTGATGACGTAGTACCAGTCCGCAAACCGCTCGTTCAACGCTTGCGTCTCGCGCCGCCCCGCGGCGATGGCCTCGGCCCTGGGGTCCGGCGTGTCTTCGACCGGCCCCTCCGCCTCCTCGTCGTCGGCGGTCTCCGCCGGGGGCGTGGCCGCGGGCACGTCGATGAGCGTCGGGTCGAACTCCGCCATCACGAACAGGTAGCGGGCCGCGGGGGTGCCGGTGGGCGCCGTATCGGTCTCGTCGGTTTCGTCGAGCGCGCTCGCATCCCGCTCGCCGAGCGCGACCTCGCCGAAGCGAAGCACGTACATCACGCCCGACTTCATCTTGACGATCAGCTCGCCCTGGTTGGAGACGAGCATGTTGTTCGTGATGTAGAAGCCGCGGGCCGAGAGCGATCCGATCGCCTGCGCGTCGAGCTGGAGTGCGTCGGCCGTTCGCAACTCGGCGCTCAGCCCTTCGGGCTTGCGGTGGACGTCGATGATGGTGAGGTCGTCGAGCGCCGTCTTCATGGCATCGACCGGTGCGGTCACGAGCTGCTCGCTCTCGGCCAGCGAGGCGAGCGACCACTTCTCCAGATCCTCGTCGTACGCGAGCTCGACCAGCTCGCCCTGGACGAGACGCTGGTTGAACTCGTCGATCGTGTAGTCGTTGATCACGATCTCCTTGATCGCCCAGGGGTCGAGTCGCAGGAGGTCTTCCTCGATCCAGTCCTGGAAGCGGGTCGTCAGCGCGGTCGTGTCGACCGCCGTGGTGTACACCCGGTCGCGTTCGGGGACGCGGACGTACCGAAGGTTCGTCGCGTCCTTCACGCTCTTGCCGATGATGAAGTCGGCCATCGTGTCGCCACCTCCGTCGGTGATCGTCACGCGGGTGCCGATGCCGCTGGCGCCGGCCGGGGCATCGAGGGGATCGACGACGCCGAAGGTCTCGTGGTCGATCGCGCGATCGCTCACCTTCGGACCCTTGACCAGGTCCAGGACGCTCGCGGCGGCTCGCGCGAGGTGTTCCTCCGCGTCGGCCGGGTAGTTCTCGTGCGAGGGAATCACCCAAAGACCGTTCTCCTGCGCGACCTTGAACCGCTCGGCCCGCGCGGCGGTCTCGTCGAAGGAGATGACCTCGAGGCTCCGCGCGAGCAGCGGGTCGGCCTCGGCGAAGAATCGCTCGCCCGCGTCGTCGAATTCCGTCCGCGTCGGCGTGGCGGGTCGGGCCAGGTACGCGACGCCGAGGCTGGCGATGGCGAGGGTGACGAAGACTCCGGTGCGTGCTGACTCGTTCATGCGATCCTCCCGCCGGTGCCGCGGAGCCGGGCCGCCGGCACCCCGATGCGTTCGAGCGTGCGCCGCCGCAGGTAGACCACGATGCCGACCAGCAGCGGCGGGATCGGAGGCAGTCCGACGGCGGCGAGCTTGTAGGTGTCCTGCACCTGCCTGACCTGGAGGGCGAGGTCGCGTTCGATACGCTCGAGCTCGCGGTCGCGATCGCGTTCCAATGTCTCGATCTGACCCTGCAAACGGTTCTGCCCGACCTGGGTCATCATCGCGACCTCGAGCGCAACCTCGCGGGCGTCGGCATCCGGGCGTTCCTGGAGGCGGGCAAGCTCCTCGTTGAGCGACCGTTCCGCTTCGCTGCGTTGCTCCTCGAAGGCGTCCAGAAAGAGCCGGGATTGCTCGTTCGCCTGCGCCTTGGCGGTTTCGGTGCGGCGTTCGACGGCGGTGAGCGTGCGGTGACGCGGACGCCGGCTGCGGATCGGCACGAAGCGGTCGTCGCCGGCAAGCTCGTCCAGCAGGTTGAGGACGAAGGTGACGTTGTCGAAGTCGAAGGAGACCGGCGCATCGGGGTCCTGTCCGGTCGCGCGGACGACGAAGAACGCCGACTGGAGGAGATCGATGTCGGCGACCAGCGTCACGTTCGGCTGGTCGCGCGTCAGCGTGTCGTGGTCGCCGGCCGGCGTGTCCTGCGTTTCGTCGGTCCGGATCCGCGCCGCCAGCACGTAGGAATCGCCGGTCTTCACGTGACGCCGCCGCGGGTTGATGCTCGTGCGGCCGAACATGCTCCGCTGCAGAAGGTCCTGGTACGCCACGTATCCGGACTCGACCCCCGTCCGCAGCAGCGGCGTGAAGGAGAGCTCCGATCCGGCCGCCGGCGCGAGCGCGGTGGCGAAGAGCGTCAGCACCTGCTGCAGCCCGCTCGTCACCGGATGCTCGCGATCGAACGCGTCCGCGCCGCCCCCGTCGCCGATGAAGACGAACTCCGGGTAGAACTCCTGCATCTTCGGATACGGGTTGTAATCGTCCCACACGATGACGTTCGGATCGAACCGGACGCCGAGCAGCTCCCACAGCGGCGTGATGTCGCCCTTGGGCTCGGGGGGCGGTTGCTGCATGAACGGGTTGCTGTTGGCGGGACGCTTGGGTTCCGCCGTACCGGGCACGCTCGGATCGAGAAACGGGAACGGATCTTCGAAGATGGCGGTCGGCTGGCCGCGTCGCACGGCGTCGATGAAGTTCGTCATGGCCGGCGGCGACAGCGAAGACGGTTGCACCGCCAGCAGCACGTCGTACCGCTCGGTGAGCGGTTGGGCGGGGTCGACCTGCACGACGTCGTACTGCTTGCGCAACTCCGTGATGATCGGCTGGTCGGCGCGGGCGCTCATCGTCTGCATGTCGAAGCCGCCGAACAGCGACGCGTCGGTCGTGAGGACGCCGAGCCGCCGCCGGGTCTGCTGGCTCACGGTTGCGATCGAACGGACGAGCTCGTACTCGACCGGGATGCCGCGATCGAAGAACGGCACGACCACCTTGTCGAGACCGCTCATGACGGCGAGGCCCAGGTAGATCTCGTCGATCGAGAACCTCCCGCCGGTGCTGGCCGGAACGGGCTCGGCCGTGATCCCGAACAGCTCTTCCGCCTCCGCCGCCTCCCGGCTGAAGCGGTCGGTGTCATTCACCCGCACCACGACCGCGTCGCCGCCGAGCGCGGAGATCGACCGCAGTGTCGACAGCAGGTTGAGCCGCGTCTGCACGTACCGCTCGGGCACTGCGGGGCTGATGTAGGCGTCGACGAACACGGGCCGATCGGGATCGAGCTGCTCGATCAGGGCCTCCGTCTGCGCGCTGACCGAGCTGAGACGCTCGCTGGTGAGGTCGAGGCGGACGTCGAGTCGGTGGGCGAGGGCGTTGACGCCGATCGCGATCGCGACGAGTGCGAGGGTGCGGACGCCGTAGTGTGCCGACATCGGCGCGCCCGCCGACCGGACGACCCAGTGCCGCCGTCCGATGAGGACCATGCACAGGTAGAGCATCACCACGACGATGGACAAGAAGTACACGACGCTCGTGAGCGTGAGCAGCCCGCGGGCCGGGTCGTCGAAGTGGGCGACGACGCCGAGCTGCGCGACGAATCGGGCCAGACCGTCCCACGGGATGATCGCGTCGGCGGCGCCGGCGAAGACGAGCGGCGCGTTGAACGCGACGCCGAGGACGAAGCCGACCGTCAGGTTGCCGGTCAGGAACGAGGCCACCATCCCGACGGAGAGCATGGCCGCGCCCGTCATCCCGTAGCCGACGTAGTTGGCGGCGAGCAGTCCGAGGTCGGGATTCCCGAGCCCCTCGAGCACGACCAGGTTCGAGAGCGAGAAGAGCAGCGACACTATGAAGATCGCGAGCGCCGCCAGGTACTTGCCCAGCACGACTTCGAAGTCGGTCGCGGGCATCGTGAGCAGAAGCTCGTCCGTGCCCTGCCGACGCTCCTCCGCCCACACGCTCATCGTGATGGCGGGGATGAAGACGAGCATGATCCACGGCAGCTTCGCGTTGAGCTGGTCGAGGTTGGCAAGGTTCGTGTTGAAGAACTCGTTCGGCCAGAACGCCGCCACTGCGGTGAGCAGGACGAACGCGCAGATGAAGACATAGCCGATCGGGCTCGCGAAGTAGCTCTTGAAGTTGCGAATGAAGATCGAGAAGAGGGCGTGCGTTCGCATGTCTCTCAGTCCGGAATCAGGATTTCTCAGGCTGCGGTCAGTGCCGTGAAGCAGTCGCTCATCGTCGCGCCGTGCTTGGCGAACTCGCCGGGGGTGCCGTCGAAGACCAGGCGTCCCTGGTGGATCACCAGCACGCGGTCGGCCATGGCCTCGACTTCCTGAAGGATGTGCGTCGAGAGCAGAATGGTCCGCTCGCGTCCCATCGCGCGGATGGTTTCACGCATCTCCCTGATCTGGTTGGGGTCGAGCCCGGCCGTCGGCTCGTCGAGGATCAGCACGTCCGGCTCGTGCAGGAGCACTTGCGCCATACCGACGCGTTGCCGGTATCCGCGTGACAGCTTGCTGATCGCTTTCCCGACGACGGTCTCAAGCTGACACAGCTCGATCACCGCGTCGATCCGCGTCCGACGACGATCGGCGGACAAACCGCGGGCGCGGGCCATGAACTCGAGCAGACCCCGCGGGGTCATGTCCGCGTACAGCGGACCGTTCTCGGGCAGGTACCCCAGCCGCGCCGCGCCGGTCAGCCGATCGGTCGCCATGTCGGCGCCTCCGATCCGCGCGGTGCCCGCAGTGGGGGCCAGGTAGCCGGTGAGCAGCTTCATCGTCGTGCTCTTCCCGGCGCCGTTGGGCCCGAGAAACGCCGCGACCTCACCCTTGCGCACTCGGAACGTCACGTCCCGTACGGCGGCGAAGTCGCGGTAGCACTTGGTGAGATGGTCCGCCTCGATCATCACGGGGCGGGCCGGATCGGATGTCTCCATCGTCAGGCTCCGTCCTGGGGTGAGAGACCGGGAGTGTAGTACGGGGTCCGGGGGGGGTTCAACTTGAGAGGCGGTACCTGCGTGGGGTGGGGGGGTTGCGGGGGGGTCGGCCACTGCCCGGGTCCGAGACTCCACCTCCGCTGCCACGGAGCCCATCGCGGAGGGGTGTTCGACTCCCCCGCGTCACAACCCGGTGCCACGGACAGCGAAGCGTCCGTGCCGTCAGCGTCCATCGCGGTGGGGTGTTCGACTC
>JABDLI010000107.1 GCA_013003065.1 Phycisphaerales bacterium
CCGTGTCCGTGTCCGTGTCCGCGTCCGTGTCCGCGTCCGTGTCCGCGTCCGTGTCCGTGTGCGTGTCCGTGTCCGTGTGCGTGTCCGCGTCCGTCACTCGAGTGACATGCACTCTTCGTGCCCGCTCTCCTCCACGCATTGCACCACGCCGTTCTCCAAACGGATCGTCAACGGCGTGGTCATGATCCAATGCGGTCCGAGCGGGAGCTGACGCAGCTCGCAGGCCGTGTCCGGCATCGGCCAGGGATTCGGATCACGCAGCTGCTTCTGACCCACCGGCACCTCGACCGCCGTCACCCGCGCGGCGAGATCGGGATTGGGCGCCAGGTCGTCGTTGAACATGTCGCGGCAGTGGTCGCAGTTGCGGCCGTAGAACACCAGGTACTTCAGCTCGTCGTCCAGCCCCGAAGGCGGCGGCTGCACGTACTGCAGCAGGTCCAGCGACTGCCACTCCTGTCCGACCCAATGGTCCAGCTCGCCGTCGAACCAGTGGCGGGGAAGCTGGATCTTCTTGGGGGTCGCGTCGCTGGTGGTGCCGGGTGGGGTCGTCGTCGGCGGCGGGGCGGTGCCGTCGTCGCCCGGGGCGCAGCCGCCCAGCAGCGTCGCGAGGGCGAGACCCGTCGCGAGGATCGATCCGGTTCGCATGGTGTGTCTCTCCACGGATATCAGTGTTCGTGCGGCTCGAGTCCCATGCACTCGGTGTGATCGCCTTCGGTGGCGCACTGCACGATGCCGTCTTCCAGCCGCAACGCGAGCGGTGTCGTGATGATCCAGTTGACGCCGAGCGGCAGGGGGGCGGCGTGCCGGGCGGCGGTGTCGGGCATCGACCAGGCGTCGGGGCTCGTCAGCCGTTCGGGGCCGTCGGGCACCTCGACCACCGTGACGCGAGCGGCCAGGTCGGCATCCTCGATGAAGTCGTGGCCGAACATCTCCTCGCAGTGATCACACGTGCGGCTGTAGAAGACGAGGAACTGCTCGCCCTCGTCGAGGTCGGGCAACGGGGACAGGAATCCGACGAGCTCCAGGTCGCGGTAGGGGCGTCCGATCCAGCTCTCCAGCTCGCTGGCAAACCAGTAGCTGGGGAGCGGGATCGGTTCCGGCTCGGCCGCGCCGGTCGACGTCGTCGAGAGGACGACCTCCGAAGCCTCCGCGGGATCGGGGTCGATCGTCTCGATGTGCAGGGGCGTGTGTCCGAGCAGCATGGTCGCGACCGCCACGCCGCCGGCGGCGGTCAACGCGCCGGTCGCGAGAACCGGCCCGCGTCGCGTGGGCACGCGCACCCCGCGATCGAGGAACAGGACGCCGAGCAGCAGGACGCCGTCCACCCCCAGCATGAGCCACGGCGGCGGGGAGTGCCCGCCCAGACAGCCACAGCTCGTGTTGCCCCGGGCCATCTCGCCGATGAGGACCAGGCAGAACACCGCGAGCATGAACACCGCCATGGGCCGCGCGAAGCGGGCGAGAAACAGCATGACCGCGGCGGCGAAGATCTCCAGACCGATGAGAATGGCCAGCAGCAGATCGAGGTCGATCCCCATCTTGTCGCCGGCGAGGAGGATGTTCCGCGGCAGCAGGCCGGGGTTGCCCTCCAGCAGCTTGAAGACCGCGCCCGTGAGCACCCACGCCGGCACGACGAGCCGGGTCAGGATCCGGCCGGCCCGGCGGAGCGGGCTGAGTGGGGTGACGGGCGATTCCGGGGTCGACGTGGGCATCTCGAGCGGTCTCCGTGGGGGTGGAAGGGGGTAACGATCGTCGGATTGGGTCATTGCCGCCAGCGGCGGATGCCGCCGATTCGACTCGACCGGCCACCTCCGGCGACCGATACCGCCAGTATGACGTCCCTCTGGATCCCACCCCAGCCCCGCGGTGCCGACGCGGACGCCCCACCCGTGGCCACGCCACGGTGGTGCGGGGAGCCGTGGCCGGACATCCGAGCCCGGGCGATCGCGGAGGACGCGCCGCTCTTCATGCCCGTGCAGCCGCACGCCGACGACCGCGGTTGGTCCTATATGAACCTGTTTGCCGGCGCCCTGGAAGCGACGGGTCAGGTGAACTTCTCGGTCCAGAATCCCGGGGTCGTCAAGGCGTGGCGTTGCCACGAGCATCAGACGGACTTCTGGTGCTGTCTGAACGGGCACGTGAAGGCCGGCGTCTACCGCGCGACCGATCAGCAGTGCTGGGCCCAGGTCATGGGCGACCGCTGCCCGGGCGTGCTGGTCATCCCGCCGGGTCTGTGGCACGGCCGCTCGGTCGTCGGCACCACCCCCGCGGGGGTTCTCTCGTACGTCGATCAGACGTACGACGCCGTGTGTCCGGACGAGCAGCGGCGACCCGCCGACTGCGTGCCCGGGTTCCCGTGGCACGCCGACCCGCGGTGAGACCCGCTCGGGAATGGACCGTGCGGTAGCATGTCGCCATGCCGCTCGTCTTCGCGTTGCGTTTCCTCATCCTGTCCGTCGCATTCCTGCTCGCGGCCGCGACGCCGGTCTCGGCGCAGGACGAAACCACGCCGCCGGCCGATCCGCCCGCAGTCGCACCGGAGGTGCCCGAAGGTCTCCGCAGCCCGGCCGCCACGCTGCGCACGTTCCTCGCCGCGATGAACGCGGAGGAGCGGGGGCGGGCGGCAGAGTGCCTGGATCTGTCGCTCGTCGAGAAAGACGGCGCCGCCGATCGCGCGCAGGATCTCTACCGGTGTCTCAACCGCATCGAGTTCCTGGATTTCGAGGGTGATCCGACCCTCCTGTCCGCGACCGAGGACACGATCGGCGACCGCCGGATCTGGACGTACTTCCCGCGCGAGCTCGAGATGCCGATGGGGGGCAGCCGGCTGCGGTTCTACACGCGGCAGCAACGGTTCGATCGCGTGCAGGAGGTCGCGCCGGACGCGCGGATCGTGCTCGCCCGCGACGCCGATGGAGCGTGGCGGTTCTCCGCGGAGACGGTCCGCAACGCGCGGTCGTTCTGGGAGAAGCTGAACGCGGCCAACCTTGCGGTCGTGGACGAGCTCAGGGGGCACGAGTCGCTGCTGCTCTGGGAACGGATCGAGAGCCTCTGGCCGGAGGCTCTCGTCGAGCACCGCTTCCTGCAGGTCAAATACTGGCAGTGGATCATGCTGTTCGTGCTCGTCCTGCTGGGCGTGATCCTCGACTTCACCGTCCGGCTGGTGTTGAGCGTGATCTCGGTCCGGGCGATTCGCCGACGCGGGGGCGAAGCCAGCCGGTCGACGCTCCGACGCACGGTGCGGCCGTTCGGGCTCACGGCGGCGGCGCTCTTCTGGCTGCTGACGTTCCGGGTGCTCGGTCTGCCCGACGAAGCGTTGCGGATCGTGATCCCCGCCGTCAAGCTCTTCGCGATCCTGGCGATGGTGTGGTCGGGGTTCCGGTTGACCGATCTGCTCGCCGAGGTTGCCTCGAGCAAGGCCGCGGGCACCGACACGCGTTTCGACGACGTGCTGATCCCCCTCGTACGCAAGGCCCTCAAGGTCTTCATCGCCATCTTCGGGCTGATCTACTTCGCGGACAGCCTCGACGTTCCTATCGCGCCGCTGTTGACCGGTCTCGGCATCGGCGGCGCCGGGTTCGCGTTCGCCGCGAAGGACACGCTCGAACATCTCTTCGGATCCGTCACGGTCATCGCCGATCGCCCGTTCGAAGTCGGTGACTGGGTGAAGATCGACGACGTCGAAGGGACCGTGGAGGAGCTGGGGTTCCGCTCGACGCGGGTGCGGACGTTCTACAACTCGCTCGTGACCGTCCCCAACGGCAACCTGGTGCGGGCGGTCGTCGACAACTTCGGTCGGCGGAAGTACCGCCGCTGGTCGACCCATCTCACCGTCACGTACGACACCACCCCGGAGCAGCTCGAGGCGTTCTGCGAGGGCGTGCGTGAGATCATCCGCCTTCATCCGTATACGCGGAAGGACTACTACCAGGTCTGGCTCCACAAGTTCAGCGCGAGCAGCCTCGACATTCTTCTGTACATGTTCTTCGAAGCGCCCGACTGGAGCACGGAGCTGCGCGAGCGGCATCGGCTCATGCTCGACATCATGCGGCTTGCCACCCGCCTGGACGTCGCTTTCGCATTCCCCACGCAGACGCTTCAGATCGAGCGGCCCGCAGAGCCGGAGGCGTCACGCGACGAAACCCCCGACACCGATGCGGATCGCCGCGCCCGCGCGACCGGCCGCCGCGCCGTTCGCGCGATCGTCCGCGACGCGCCGTGGCGACGCGAGAAGCCGCCGGCGTACGTCTTCGACCGGGCCGAGGACGACCCCGCCGACGAAGAGACCCAGATCGAGTCCAAGGTGGGCGGCAGCGCCTGAGGGCAGCGTCATGCGGTTCGAGGAGACACCGATCGCGGGCGTCACCGTCGTCACGCTGGAGCTGCGGCGGGACGAGCGGGGCGGCTTCGCCCGCACCTGGTGCCAGGAGGAGTTCCGGACGCACGGGCTCGAACCACGCATCGCGCAGTGCAGCGTGTCGCTCAACCACCGCCGCGGCACGCTGCGGGGGATGCACTACCAGACGCCCCCGCACGAAGAGTGCAAGCTCGTCCGCGTGACCCGCGGCGCGGCCTACGACGTCGCCCTCGACGTGCGAAGAGGTTCGCCGACGTACGGCCGCTGGTTCGCCCTGGAACTGGCCCCCGATCACCACCGCATGCTCTACCTGCCCCGCGGCGTCGCCCACGGATTCCAGACGCTGCTCGACGACACGGAGATCGCCTACCAGATGTCGACCCCGTACCACCCGGACCACGCCGCCGGCGTGCGTTGGAACGACCCCCACGTGGGAATCCCGTGGCCGCTGAAGCCCACAGTGATGTCGAAGGCGGACCAGACGCTGCCGATGCTGCGCGAGCTCGTCGCAGCGCGGTAACGCGGACGCCCATCGCGCAAACGCCCGACCCAACCTGCACGAGGCGTTCCCTCCTCGTTCGTCCCCGGACCGCGCAAGCGCCCGACCCAACCTGTTCGAGGCGGCATGGACGCCGCCGGTCCCCGCGCAGCCTGCACCCGCCGGAGGCGGTGCGAAAGACAGTCCGAACCCACGTCCAGATCTTCACTGACCAGCTCGCAGGATGCGAGCGGTGTATTTGGGCGCTCCGCCGTCCTGTGCTTCGCCGCAGGATGCGGCGGATCGAGCGTGGGTCGGTTGCGCGCCGGACGACACAGCGTTCAGCGCACGACCAACTGAGGCCGAGGGCGGCAGGACGCCGCCCGTGGAAGCACAGGGCGTCCGAAGGTCACCGACGTCTTCGCGCGCACGCTCACGCCGCGCGACGCAGACCCCCGTCACCATCCCGATCACCCACCCGAGCGGCCGCAGCTTCGTCGACCGCCGGAGACGCGGTCGCCGCCGGTCGCCAAGACACCGTGTGCCCAAGCAGCCGGAGCATGGTCTGGGCGATGATCCACAGGTCGAGCCGCCAGCTCAGGCGGTGGACGTACTCCAGGTCGTAGCGGATCCACTCCTGGAAGTCGACGTTGGGCGCACGCGTGCGGCACACCTGCCAGAGACCGGTGATGCCGGGACGGACGCTCAAGCGCGCTTCGCGCCACGCGGGGCAGAACTGGTTCTCTTCGTGCGGGCTGGGCCGCGGGCCGACGACGTGCATGTCGCCGGCGAGCACGTTGAGAAACTGCGGCACCTCGTCGAGGTGGAGCTTGCGGAGGAGGCGACCAATGCGCAGCAGGCGGGGATCGTTGTCGATGTGAAACTGCGGGCCGTCGCAGAGGTTCTGTTCGGCCAGACGCTCACGGAGCTGCTCGGCGCCGTTGCACATGGTGCGGAACTTCAGGCACTTGAAGACACGGCCGTCGATCGTCTGCCGGCGGTGGGCGAAGAAGAAGGGTCGTCCGTCCTCGAGCCAGATGGCGAGCATGATGAGCGGAAAGAGCGGGGCGGCCAGCAGCAGGGCGAGCAGGCTGAAGACGACGTCGAAGATGCGTTTGCCCGGCAGCGGCCGCGCGGCGAGCGCCGGATCGGGCCGGACGGGGCGGTAGAAGGAACGCAGCGGGGCGGCCGGGGTGCCGGTGGCTGCGGTCGACGCACTGGCGTCGCGTGGCATCGTCTCGTCGGTGAGCACGCAAGGGCCGATCACGATCTCGTCGGCGGCGACCCGCACCCCGGCGCCGATCCACACCGGGCCGATGATGCGGGCGTTGCGATCGATCGCGCTGTCACGCTGTCCCCAGACCCCCGGCCGCACCGGGGCAACGCCGGGCACGACCCCGCCGACGTCGCCGGCGTGTTCCAACAGGGTCGCAAGGTACCGGCGGGCTTCCGCCGGATCATCGCCGTCGAAGTGCCAGCCTTCGCTGACGTGTTCGGCCCCGACCACGAGGCGTTGCGACGCCGGCGCACGCCACTGTTCGGCGAGGCGGCGGTCGCGGGTGACGAGGACGACCGCCTCGGTTCGGGGCGGCACCGCGTAGCAACGCTCGATCGCGGGGCGGGCACCGTCGTCGTCGGTGACGATGCGTTCGACGTACGGATCGCGTCCCCGCTCCTGCACCCGCACCCGCGTAACGGCGTGGCGCCGCGGAAGACCGCGGGCGATGGCGGCGGCGTCGAACAGCACGAGGTCTTCGGGGGCCAGCAGCAGGTACGCCCGGGTCCGCGGGACGACACGCTGCGCGCCCGGTCGGACGACGGCGACGCCGTGGGTTTCCCAGACGCAGTCGTGGATCGACATGGCGTCCAGTCCCCAGAGGCGGGGGGCGGTGGTGCCGGCGGCAACCGTGTGTTCGAGATGGTCGTCGAGCCTGAACATCACGCGGCCCGGGTCCCCCGATCGAGGTCGGCTTCTGGAGCAATCGGCGGGCCGGTGGATCCGGCGACCAGCCGCGGGAAGTGGTCGAGCGGGTGCGTGTCGCGAATCTCGAAGTCCGAGCGTGTCGCGCGGTTGAAGACGATGCCGCAGCACGCCGCGCCGACCGGACGCAGGCGACTGACCGCGGCCTGCACCCGTCCCAGACGCTGGATCCGTCGGGTGACAAGGACGACTCGATCGGCGAGCGCCGCCATGAGGCTCGCCTCGACGCTCGAGAGGATCGGCCCCGTGTCGATCACGATCACGTCGTAACGTTTCCGCATGTGGTCGAGCAGCCAGAGCAGCTTGCTGCTCGAAAGTGTCTCGGCCTCGATGCCGTTCGCGGCGCCGATCGGCATCGCGAAGAGGTTCTCGCGTTGGGTCGCGTGGACCTGGCCCGAGCCCGGCGTCGGCCCGATCGCCTCGCCGAGACCGGGTCGCCCCTCGAGCCCGAGTTGGCGGGACAGGCCGAAACGGGTGGTGTCCGCGTCGATGACGAGCGTGCGGCGGTTGGCGGCGGCAAACGAGCTGCCCAGGGAAAGGGCCACCGTCGTCTTGCCCTCGCCGCGATCGGGGCTCGTCAGCGCGATGACCGGGCAGGTTGCGTCGGCGCACTGGAGGTCCAGCAGGTTGCGAATCTGATGGATGCTCTGGCTCGCCCGCGTCACCCGCTCCGCCCTCCGCTCGTCGACGACCGGAAGCATCCCGATGACCGGGGGCAGCTCGTCGTGTCGCGTGAGCTCATCGACGAACCGGATGCGGGTGTCGAGCAGACCGATCAGGACCATGCACGCGAACCCGGTGCCGGCGCCCAGGATCGTGCACGCGGCCGCAAGACCCTGCCGCCGATCGCTGGCGGGCGTGACCGGCGCATCACCGAACGCGGCGATGCTGACGCGGTTCAGATTCTGCTGACGCGACTCGACCCGGATCTCGTCGATCCGCCGCCGCGTGGCGTTGAGCTGGTTGGAAATGGCAACCGCCCGCTCGTTCAGACCGGCGAGGGCGACGCGTTGGCCGCCGAGCTTCGCCGCCTGCGCCCGCAGGTCGTCCCGCATCCGCAGGTACCGTTGCTCGAAGAAGTCCAGACGCTCACGCCAGCCGTCCGTGTCGTCCGCGGCCGGCGCGACGACGAGCGGGCCGGCCCCGCGTTCCGGAGCCGTCGCGTGTCCCTGCAGCTCCATCTGGATCTGGAGCATCTCGATCCGCCGGTCGAAGTCACGGATGACGGGGTGCCGCTCGCTGAACCGCGGCAGGAGGCTCTCACGCTCCGCGACGAGAGCGAACAACCGATCGGTGAGCTGCTCCTGCCCGCGGGTGGACGCGTTCCCGGCGATCGACCGGGTGCCGGGCGTCGATCCCGGCTCGATGCCCCGTTCGCGGGAGAGCTGCAGCTCGGCGATCTTCTGATCGACCGCGATGAGCTGCTCGATCGTGTTCGTGTGCATCCGGTTGATGCCCTCCTGACCGTACTGGTCGGAGAGCTCGAGGAGGTCCTTGCGGATGGACTGAAGCTGCGCTTCCAGCGACGCCTCGCGTTGCACGAGCGCCCGCTCCTTGGCCGACACCGACAGTCCGGGCGGGCCCACGGCGAGCTCGCGGAAGGCGATGAGGATGGCGTCGATGGCGGTCTGCGCCGCGAGCGGATCCCGGTGGGTCACCGAGGCGGTGATGATGTGCTCGCGTTGCACGCGTTCGACCCGAAGGGCCGTTTGCAGCGCGGCGACACCCTCCGGCCCTTCCGGCCAGTCGATGCGACGCATCTCGGGCCGTTTGACCGCCGATTCGAGCACTTGCCGGCTGTTCAGGAAGTTGATCTGCGCGCTCATGTACGCCTCGAACATGGGCGGGATCTGCGTTTCCTGGCTGTTGTACATGATGGGGGTGAGCGCACCCTCGATGAGGATGAGCCCGGTGCTGCGGTAGGTCGGCGTCACGAGCCGGTAGCCGAGCGCACCGCCCAACGCCGCCAGCGCTGCGCACACGGCCAGCGTGGCGAGCCGGCGTCCACGCAGCACGCGTGCGATGATCCGCAGCGGGGGATCGGGGGCGACTTCCGTCGCGGATTCCGTGACAAGCTCGTAGCGACGATCGGCGGTGGGTGGCATCGGGGCGCTCATGCCACGCCCCTTTCGCGGGGCGCCGGCAGGACGCCCGCATCGACGATCGTCGAGACCGCGTTGCTGCGGGGCGGGACCTCGGCTCCGGGGCAGACGATCGAGCGGGCGACGACCGCTCCGGGACCGACAATGGCGCCCGGCATGACGATCGAGTCCGTGACGACGGCGCCCGGTCCGATCTTCACGCCGGGGCACACGACCCGCAGCTCTCCATGGCCGGCCGCGTTCGCAGCGACCCGCCGGGCGGCCTCGAGGAACTGGGCCCGCGTTCGCAGCGGCAGGGCCCCGCGACCGCTGAGGTGGTGCACCGCCACGCGTCCCCCGACGCGAATGACGGCCGGCAGCCACTGTTCCTTGAGATCCATGAAGCCGACGGGGGCGACCACTTCCTGGAGCATCGCGCACCGGACCAGGTAGATCCCGGCGGGGCTGCCGTCGCCGTTGGCCGCGATGGTCACATCCTGGCCACCGGCGGCGTGCTCGCGCAACAGCGGCGCGAGGGAGCTGGTGGCGAACCGCGCCGCGGCCGCGATCATCACGTGCGTCTCGGGGGCGTAGCCGATGCAGGCGTCGCGGGCGACCCCGGCGGGTCCTCGCACCGCGACCGGTTCGCGTTCGACCGACACCTGTCGACGCAACGCCAGCCACGGCGGCGGGCTGGCCAGATCATGGACGACCCGCAC
Organism: Phycisphaerales bacterium; assembly: GCA_013003065.1. Taxonomy (GTDB): domain Bacteria; phylum Planctomycetota; class Phycisphaerae; order Phycisphaerales; family SM1A02; genus JABDLI01. The sequence continues at coordinate 9,617 of JABDLI010000107.1, forward strand.
CGGAAGCGGGCGTGTCTGGATCATCTCCAGCTCCGCCACCCGTTCGAGCCAGGCGTCGAGGACGGTCTGCTCGCGCGACAGCCACAGGTCGAGCACCGATCGACGCGTCGACTTCGTCAGCGGCGAGGGCGTCAGGCCGCCGCTCAACAGCACGCACGCGGCGAGCGACGGCGTGACGCCGCTGCGGGTGTGATCGTCTCCACGCGCCGGCGTGTGGGTGCGTGCCGGCACGAGCCGCAGCGACGCAGCTCCCGGCCCGGCGGTGACGGCGTGCAGCGGTGGCGTGCGGCGGGTTGTGGCGAGCCCGCGGCCCGTGAGCGTTCGGAGTATCGTCTCGGCCTTGCTCGACCAGCTCTCGTCCACCACCCGCGCGCGGCGAAGCTCGGCGTCGCCCGGTTGTTCGAGCGCCAGCCGAATCGCACCGGCAAACGCCGCGGGGGTCGCCGCCGTGCGAACGAGATCGGAGAATCGCGTCAGCTCGGCGAACGGCGTGCTCACGATGGGGCGGCCGGAGGCGAGGTACTCCTTCAGCTTGACCGGATTGCACGCGTCGATCCACGGGGACCGACGCCACGGCATGATCAGGGCGTCGCAGGCGGCCAGACAGCTCGGGACGTTCTCGTACGGCTGCGGTCCGAGACAGTGAACGTTCGGGGCTCGGCACCACCCCGGTGGCAGCGAGCAGGGGCCGATGAGCGCGAACGCGTGGTCGGGCAGCCGGGTTGCCACGTCCTCGAGGAACACCGGATCGAACGTGTGCGCGTCGATGCTGCCGACGAAACCGATGCGTGGTCGCGGCAGACGTTCGAGCGTCGTCGGCGGGTTGGTCACCGGGATCGCGAATCGATCGAGGTCGACACCGTGGTCGACGAGGAGCGCCTGGCGACACGACGCGGCTTCCTCCGCGTGGACGGCGGCGGAACAGAAGACGGTCACGTCGCTGATCTGTTTCAGCAACGCGTCGCAGCCGCGAACCTGCTCTCGATCGACGCCGGGAAACTGTTCGTACCGGTCGGTGCGCTGGTAGACGATCGCGGCCGGGTCGAGCGTCTCGACGACGCCGGCCGCGGTCGGACACGCCACCCACACCAGGGGGCGTTTGATGCCGAGCCGACGCGCCGTGCGACGCACCGACGCCGCCAGCCGTCCGCGGGTCAGGGCCAGACCGAGGGGGCCGGGCAGCACGACGGGGCTGTACACCCAGAAGCCGTCTCGGATGGGAACGAGCCCGCGTCGCATGCTCCGGAGCTTGCGGCGGACGCGCCTGAAGAACATCGGGCCCTCGCGGGGCGTGGGCAGTCGCATGCCGATCGAGTTGACGTAGAGCACCGGCAGCGTGCCCGCCAGCCGCTGCATCATCTGCATGTCGTAGTGGCCGCGGTTGTGATACCACCAGTCTTCGCCGCCGAAACAGATCACGCCATCGGGCTCGTCCGCCGAGGGGCGAAGCGGGCCGGTGGGGGGATCGGGCTGTCGAACGCGAAGGGTCGTCATGACGAATCAGGCGGCGGAACGAAGTCGGGGAACGGGCGTCTCCTCGGCGACGGCCGGATCGGAGGCGGGCGTGCGGTCACCGACGTCTTCGCCGGTGATGAACCCGCGGAGTGCCGTCAGCAACGGGAGCGACGCGTGCGACGGGATCGGTCGCTCGACCGGCCCGGGACGGGTCGCGAGCAGACGCGGCAGCTCCGATTCATCCCAGGCCACGCTGACGCTGGGGTGATCGGCGAAGACCCGCGCGGTGGCGAGCTGATGATCGTTGCGTGTTTCTCGACGGGCGCCGTGACGCGGCATGACGACCAGCGGCGTGCCGAGCTCGAGCGCCGTGAGGATCGTGCCCATCCCGGCGTGCGTCACCACCAGATCCGCTTCGAAGATCCGGCGTCGCAGCTCGGCCGGTTCGAGGAACGCGCTGAACGGGATGGTCGACGGGGGGCGGCTGGTGACGCCGACCTGCGCGGAGCATTCGACGTCGGGATGGAGCGTGGCCCACTCGTCGACCGCGTGCACGAGGCGGTCGAACGGGAGCTGGCCCCCGACGGTGAGGAAAATCAAACGACACCTCCCTCGAAATGCGGGCCGGCGGCCTTCGCAAGGTGTGCCCACTGGGTGAGCCACAAGTCCGAACGTGGTCCCGCCCGTCGCCCGGCGAGCGAGACCTGGTCGATGTTGGCGAAGCTGTCGATCCAAGCGGTGCGGGCGCCGAACAGCCGCGCGAGCCGAACCGCGAAGTATCCCGGGGCCGCTCCCGTCGTGACGACCACGTCGGGTCGCTCACGCACGAGAATCCAGAGCACCTGCGTCGCGAGTGCGAGCAGCCGGAGGCGGTTCCACCGCGTTGCGTCGCTGACGACGTAGAAACGCGCAGCGCCGACATCGGTTCCGTACCCGCGATGAACGGTCGCGTAGGCCACGTCCTCTCCTGCAAATGCGGGGCGCAGTCGCATGAGCTGCACCCAGTGACCACCGCCGGAAGCGATGGCCAGTATTCGTCTCCGTCTCCGTCTCTCGCGCACTGGGCCGCTCCGTCACGTGTGAAGTGGAATCATCGCGCCGACACACGTCGAGGTGAGCCGCTTACCGGTCTATCGACGTCGTTCTCGGGCCGCTGGAGCGAGACTTACCCAATTGCATCGACCCGCGCAGGTGGATCGTCGTCCGATAAGAACGACCGCCGCACCAGGTCAGGCCGCAGTCCGCAACGACAGCCGGGTCCGGCTCCGGAACAGCGGACCGGCCAACGCGGGCACCACGGTCGCAATGTGATCGAGCGTCGCGTCGTTGGCGTCGAGGCCGCGTCGCAGGGTGAGGAAGCACCGGATGTCGGGGCGGTGGAGACGAGCGCGATCGACGGCAAGCAGGCTCGCCCGCCGCCGTTCGATGATCGGCAACGGTGTCCCCCGCCACGCCGGGGCGGGGCCGAGCGTGAGTCGATCGGTCGTGGTCGCGGTGAGGGTGGCGAGCAGAGGCCGGCGCCCCGTGCGCACGCCCGCCGCGGCCAGGACTACCGCGTGGCCAGCGTGGCCGCCCACGAGCAGACGGGTCAGGACGCGATCTTCGACACGCCACTGGAGCAGTTGCAGATCGGCTTCGGAGCCCACGTGCTCGACGAGCGCCCGCAGACGCGCGCCCGTGTCGCCGGACGAAGACGCGGCGTCCCGGTCGAGTTGCCGCGTGAGGGCGGGGAGCGCGTCCAAGATCGCGGCGGGCGTGTCGAGGGTCTCGACGACACCCTCCTCGGGCGCCGCCTCCACCGGCTCGTCGAGCTCGGCCACCAGCCCCGCCTCGGCCTCGGCCGCGACGCGGACCAGATCATCGCGGTCATGAACACGGGCGATCAGCGCGCGGGCGCGGGGGGAGTCGCACCGGAGCCCGCGGAGCAGGATCGCGTCGCACCGCTCGACGCGAACGAGGTGGTCGAGCAGATGATCGACCACCGGACCGGTCGCGTCGTCGCGGATCGCCGGGTCGAGCCCCGCGGGACACTGGTCGCACCCCAGCAGGCGTCCGACCCGCAGTCGCACGGGCCCGAGCCGGGCCGTCTCGATGACGACGGGCACGACACCGACGAGCGTCTCGTCGGCGTACGCGACGATGATCCTGAGTGTCGCCGGGTGCGTCTGGCCCGCCCACCACGCGCGGCACCAGCCCGCGGTCGGCACGACGCCGACGGGACGTGGGACCAGGTCGGTCCACGCCGCCGGGTGCGGAAGGTGGGTTCTCGCGCCGGCGAGCGTGTCGAACACGACGCCGGTGATCCGCGGCACGGACACCGGGTGCGGGGCCGGAGCGGCATGGAGGGTGAGCGTCGTCATGCGGGGGGCTCCGTTCCGGTCACGAGAAACCGCAACGCGGCGCGGGCCTGACGCCGCTTGTGCCGTCCGGCCGGGTGGGCGAGGCCGATCAGCGTCCACGCCGCCGTGCGTCCGAGCATCGCTGCGATCAGCAACGCCCGGGCCGTCGCCCACGCCGGACGCCCTCGGCGTTTTCGCAGAAAGAGCAGCAGGCTCTTCTGCATCTGGACATACATCCGCACGCTGACCTGCCGCGTGCTCTGCCCACCGCCGTCGACGTGCAGGATGCGGCCACACGGCACGAAGACGCACCGCCAACCGTGCGCGCGGAAGCGGTGACACCAGTCGGTCTCCTCGGCGTAGACGAAGTAATCCTCGTCCATGAGACCGACCGCGTTCATCGCGTCGTGCCGCACCAGCATGAACATGCCGGAGACGACGTCGACGTCACGCGGAGATCGTCGGTCCCATCCCCCGTACGCGGCGTGATCGAGGCGTGGCATCAGGCGGTGCAGTCCCAAGCCGAAGAGCAGCAGCGTCAGCGGTGAGGGATACCGAAAGCACGTGGGCTGGATCTCGTGTTCCGTTTGAAGCACCTGGCAGCCGACGACGCCGGTGTCGGGGTGCGTGTCGGCGTACGCGATGGTGCGGGAGATGACGTCGTCGAGCACCACCGTGTCGGGGTTCAGCAGCAGGACGTAGCGTCCCCGGGCGTGCCGCAACGCCTGGTTGTTCGCCGCGGCGAATCCGGCGTTGCGGTCGTTGCGGATGAGACGCACGGCGGGAAATGCACGCTCGACCATGTCCGCCGATCCGTCGTGGGACGCGTTGTCCACGACGACGACCTCGGCGGCGAGCGTCCCCGTCTGTGCGAAGACCGACTCCAGGCAGGCCCGCAGCAGGTCGCAGGTATTCCAGCTCACGATGACGATGGTCACGTCGAGGGTCGCGGCCGCGTTGGTGCGAGGGGGCGCCGGGGGTCGGTCGAGCTGGAGGCTGCTCATCGCGCACCCCCGAAGGTCGAGACGAGCCGGCGCGTCCCGGTTCCGGGGCCGGCGTGGGCGGCGGGTCGGGCCCACCGCCCCCGGTGCGAAGAACGCACCGGCGCGAGTGACGCAATCATGGCGAGCGTCAGGTACCAGATCATGTTGATCTGTCCGAAGTAGGCGACGGCGATGAACACGACACAGTGCACGAACAGCATGCTGCCGAGCGCCCACCCGGTGATCACGCGATGCTGATCCGACGCAGTGCGGCGAATGCGGCCGGCGTCGCGAAATGCGACGAGGATGATGCCGGCGAACAGCAGGAGCGTGAGCAGGCCCCCGTGCAACGCCTGCCGGACATACTCGTTCGTCAGGTCGGACCCGCCGTACCGCCACCACGACGCGTAGTGCGGGGTGCCGATGAGCCACCATTCTTCGAAGTGCTGGACAGTCAGGTCGATGAGCTTGTACCGGTACCACCCCGTGGAGCCGGCCACGAGGTCGACGCGGGCGACGAGGTACCAGATCGGGTTGTTCATGACCGCCTGAAGTACGATGAGCCCGAAGATGCCCATCGCGTGAATCCAGCCGAGCCAGCGGCGCAGCGGGAACATCGCGCCCGCAAACGCCGCGGCGATGAGCGCCGAGAGCGGGGTCGAAGACGCGGTGGTCGCAACCACGGTCACGCACGCGGCCATCGCCGGCACGCACAACCACCGGAAGTGCCCCCGGTCGTGCCAGAGCGTCGCGATGAGCGGCAGCAACACCGCCCAGAACGCGCCGGCGATGATCGGGTGCGTGAAGGGTCCCTGGCACCGCAGCCGCCCCTGCCGGATCATCGTGACCTCCGGCACGCCGCCGAAGATCGAGAACATGTTGCGTCCGGTCGTGTGTTCGACGAGAAACACGCAGGCGACGGGGAAGCTCAGGAGCGCCGTCCACCGGGCGATGATCAGGACGTCCTCCCAGTCGCGCACGAGGAGGCGAAAGAGGAAGTACATGCCGATCGCGTCGAACGCGACGCCGAGCCGGTTGACGAGCGTGGCCATCGCCGTCGTCTGCAAGGTCATCGCCATCGTGCCGGCGATCGTCCAGGCGATCACGACCGCGTCGATCGGTTTCCAGCGAAACCCGAGCGTCTCGCCGTAGATGAGGACCCGGACCCATCCGAACAGGACGAGCAGACGCAGGAGGTTGAAGTCGAGCGTCGCGACCACGACCCGCTGGGCCGGCGCGATGAAGCACGCGAGCAACAGCATCGGAATCACCGCGTGCCGCCGCGGGACGAGCAGCATCGCCACGCCGAGCAGCAGCACCGCGGCGAGGCCGATGGGGTGGAGCGTGGTCTCGTTGGTCCAGGCGGGGTTCACGCGTCGTCGACCTCCGGCCCGCGGTTGAACCCGTCGTGGACCATCCACGACTTGGCAAGACCGCCGAAACGCTCGGCGACGATCGTGGCGCCGGGAAAGAGCCGCTCGAGCTCCCGCCGCGTCAGCAGCCGCACTTCGCGAACAGCGGCGTCGGCATCGCGCGGGTTCGGGCAGGGGCCACGCCAGCCGCAACGACGACGCCGGATGACCGCCCGCCGCACGCCGGTGGGCATCCACTGCCAGCCGGGCACGTGGAAGTGCGGCTCGATCGGAAACCAGTAGTTGGGCGTCTGCACCCAGAACGCGGGCGCGAGACGCCGGATCTCACGGGCCATCGCCGCCTGCCGCTCGAGCGTGAACAGGTGTTCGATGACGGAGTTGCTGAAGACGACGTCGAACGCGTGATCGGGCAGGTCACGCAGGTCCGTGGCGTCACCGGATCGCGACGCGATGTTCGCGTGCCGGCTCGGCTCGGGCGTGAGGTTGACGGTCGTGATCTCGACGTCCTCCCGGCCGGCCCACCCGCGGTGGACCCAGAACTGCGGCGTGCCGCCGAGGTCGACGATCCGCAGCGGGCGCGGCCGCGATTCCACCAGGGAATCGAACAGCCGAAAGCGACGCTGGCGGAGGCGGTTGGACAGCGAACCCGGATTGCGGGCGTCGGCAAGCGTTCTCAGCATTTGACCACCTCCCCGGAGGCAGCGGGCTGGGGCGGGGCGGCCGGCGTGATCAGCTCGTCGAGGTGTGCCGCGAGACGCCGGGCGATGGCGTGACGGGTGAAACGGGTCGCCCACGCCGGATCCGGCGTGACCGGGTGCGCGGCGAGCCGGCGCAACGCGGTGGCGATGGCGTCCGAATCGGTCGGACGCGTCACGAGGCCCGCCCCCGACGATTCGATCCACGTCCGCGCGTCGCCGGCGGGCAGGCACGCGAGGATCGGGCGGGCAACGCCGAGGTATTCGTACAACTTCCCCGGCACGATGCGGGCGGCTTCACCGGCAGGGAGATCGTGCAGCGGCAGGAAGAGCGCGTCGGCGGACTGCAGCAACGCGACCGATTCCGCGTGCGGCCGGTACCCGCGCAGCTCCACGGCGTCGGCGACGCCGGACGCGTCGACGCAGCGACGCAACGCATCGTCGACAAGTCCGGCGTGGATGAACCGGATCCGAGCGCCGAGCGGATCGCCGGTGTCGCGGAGGCGGGCGATCGCCTGCAACAGGTAGAACGGCGTGCGGCCGGTGCCGTCGATCGGGCGGGGCCGGACCCGCAGCCGGGCGTGCAGCCGCCGGTCCGGCTCGAGCGTTCGGCAGTGGAACGTGCCGGTGTGAACGAGACGAAAGACCCCGTCCGGTCGGCGACCGGGCGCGATGGCGGCGGCGTCATCGGGGTCGAACCCGTTCGTGACGACGACCGGCGGCCGGCGGAGCGAGGGAACGCGATCGCCGAAGACGCGTCCGGCCTCCGGCGTGTTGGCGATGACGAGATCCGCCGCGGCCAGCGCTGCGTTCATGCGGCGCCGGTCGCGGGAGAGATGCCAGCGTGAACGGTATTCTCTCCACCCGTCGAACGCCCACGGATCCCGCAGGTCGAGGACGACCGGCAGCCCCAGCTTCCGCAGCGGGGGACCGAGCCCGCTCAGCCAGAACGGCGACATCGTGACGAGCGCGGCGTCCACCGATTGGGTGCGCATGATCGTTCGGGCGGCGTCCGTGATGCGTTCGATCCACCGGCGTCGCATCTCCGGGCCGGGCACGCGGACGACGGCACGCGCGGAACCGACGTCGGCGAGCAGCCCCTCGTCGATCGGATCCCACGGACCGCGGGTCGCGGCGGGCGTGCGGGTGATGACGGTCGTGTCCCACCCGCACGACGGCAGCCACTTGACGAGCTTGGCAGCGCGTTGCGTGCCGGCGCCGCCGTCCGGCGGGAAGTAGTACGAGATGAGGAGCAGGTGCTTCACGCCGCGATCCGCCCTTCGTCCGCGTCGGGACGCAGCGTCCGAATGACGCGGGCCGGCACGCCCGCCGCAACGACCCCGGCGGGCACGTCCCGGGTCACGACGCTGCCGGCGCCGATCACGCTGTGCGCGCCGATCGTGACCCCCTTGAGCACCATGACCCGCTCGCCGAGCCACGCCCCCGCGCCGATGCGAGTCGGGGCGACGACGAGCCGGCGGTTGGACACCGGCGGATCGTCTTCGTCTCCGGCGTCGTGGTCGTGGTCGGTGATGTACACGTGGCTGGCCAGCAACGCACCGGCGTCGATCCGCACCGACGCGGCGGCGGTGATGTGGGCATGGGGGTGGATGACGCATCCGTCTTCGATCCGGAGGCGGACGAGATCGTCCTCTGGGCGATGGGTTTCCAGACGCGCGCCACGCCAGACATGGACACCGCGGCCGATCGCGATGCCGGCGCCGCCGTAGATCCGCTCCGGCGCCTCCAGACGCGAGCCTGCGCCGAAGGCCGCCAGACGGTGACGCCACCACACTGCGCGGAGCGCCGCGGTCACTCGACGCAGCAGCCGTCGCCACCGCGGCACGCGGCGGGGGGGCAGCTCGACGACCCGCGTCGTGCCGGCACCGGGCGGGGTCTCGGACGTCGGAGTCGGGTGGGGAAGTGTCATGCGGCTCGCGCCAGTGATTGGTAGAGATCGGCCAGACGCTCACCCTGGCGGGCGGCGTCGAATTCGCGTTCGACGTGGGAGCGTGCCTGCCGACGCATCGTCTCCCACCGTTCGGGGGCGCCGGCCACGTGTCGCAAACAGGCCACCAGGCCGTCGACGTCGCGTTCGGAGGCGAGATGACCGGTGATGCCGTCTCGCACGACGCCCGGGATGTCGCAGTGCCGCGTGCTGACGACGAGCAGACCTGCCGCCATCATCTCGATGATCGCGACGGGGGCGCCGCCCTCGGTGTCGCCGTCGGCGGCAGTCTGGCTGGGCGCGAGGAACACGTGGTGACGACGAGCTTCCTCCAGCAGCGTGGCGTGCGGCTGAAAGCCCAGCGTGCGGACGCAGTCACGCAGCCCGGTCTCGTCGAGCACGCGTTCGATCGCGGCCTTCTCGCGCACGCTCCGCGGATCGTCACCGGCGTCGCCGACGAGCGTGACGGCGACCGGGCGTTCGCGACGCAGGCGCGCGGCGGCCTCGAGCGCGATGGGAATACCCTTCTTCTCGCGAAACGAACCGGCGATGAGAATCGCCAGCGGCGTGTCCGGCGCCCACGGACGCGGGGTGAACGGGATGGCCGCCGTATCGACGCCCAGGTGATGCACCCACACCTTCGACGCCGGGCAGCCGAGCTCGACGATCTGTCGCGCCATGAAGGCGCCTTCGCAGAGCACGGCGTTGACGCTCGTGAACATCCGGCGATAGCGGCGTCGCCACGCCGGATAGGTTTCCGGTAGATGACGGACATCGAGTCCGTAGAAGGTCACGACGTGCTTGGCGCGGAGGCGACGGGCGAGCCGGCGGTGCTGCCACCCCGTCGGTCCGAAGTGCGAGTGCACGATCGCCGGCTGCAGTCGGCGGGCGTGGGCGGCAAGGTACCCGAGGTGAGGACGCACCCGCAGCCGCCGCAGCGTCGTGTCCCAGCGTTGACGCCACGGCGGCGCGTTGTCGAAGGAGTGCACGTGATCAACGGTGAACTGCTCGAGGTTGACCGTGCCGTGGCAGAGGACGTGCGGCTCGATCCGATCCGGCAGGTGCCGGATCTGGTTGTAGAGCCACGTCTCGGTCGCGGGCAGCCACGGGCCGGGCACGGTCTGAATGGCACGAAGTCGTTCCACGTCAGGCGGCTCGCTTTCGCGCGGTGACCATGTACATCCACGTCCACCGTTCGGTGCGGTCGAGCCTGTCCAGGACGTACGCCCCGCCCTGAACGGCGAGTCCGAGCAGCGGCACGATTCCGGTCCACCGCAGTGGGCCGCGGTGGAAGCGATAGGCGTTGTAGACGAGCAGCTGCCCGAACGTGACCCAGAACCCGGAGAGCGCTTCGAGCTCGACGATCTCGAATCCCGTCTTCTCGAAGAGGTACCGGAGGCCGTACTTGGAATACCGGAAGAAGTCGCGGGGCTCTTCGTGCACGTGCCAGATGAAAGGCACCGAATACACCGCCGCGCCGCCTGGTTTGAGCACGCGGTGACACTCGCGCAACGCCGCCTCCGGCTCTTCCAGATGCTCGAGCACGGCCGTGCACAACGCGGAATCGAAGGAAGCATCGTCCGCCGGCACCTCGTAGGCCGTTCCCGAGAGATCGATGGCCTCCTGGCCGTGCGTGCACTCGGCGTGATCGAGACCGACGTGCTCACTGACGAGCGGTGCGAGCAGCGTGCGATAGGGTTTGGTGCCACAACCGATGTCCAGGAGACGCCCACGCAGGTGACGCTGCGCGCATCCGGCCAGCGCCCGGTCGTGCAGGCGGCGAACGAGGATGTTGTGAAGGGCGGTCGTCATGCCGATTCAGTCGTGCAGGGTGCGGGCGTCGCCGGCGTGGCCGATGCCGGGTCGTCGCCGGCGGCGGGACCGTGTGCGACGACCGCGACCAGCTCCCCGAGCGGAACGGGTCGGAGGAGGGGGGGCAGGGGACGGACGGCGTCTTCCAGAGCCAGCACGACACGCTCGCCTTCGGGGGTCGGGGTCGTGCAGCCGCCGGGGCCGGCGGCGCGGAACTTCGCCCGCAGCGTGTCGGCGTCCTCGCCGGCGGTGAGCTGGAGCTCCGATCGCGGGGGCACGCGGTGGAAAGTCGCGTCCTCGACCGGTTGCGGCACGGCGGCTGCGTCGCACCGACACTTCGCTCGCAAGTAGCGGCGGAACAGCCGCCGGGAGACGTCCCGGCACCGCGGCCGCAGATCCGCCGCGGTTTCACCGGCGGCGATCGGGATCGCCGTGCGGAGGAGGATCGGACCCGCGTCGTAGTCTTCGTTGATCTGGTGAATCGTGACCCCGGTCTCGCGTTCGCCGTTGCGCAAGGCCCAGTAGAGCGGATGGCAGCCCGCGTACTTGGGGAGCAGCGACCAGTGGATGTTGGAGGAGCTGGCGGACGCGTTGATCTGCTCGCGTGGAATGCGGCGGAGAAAGCCGAGGCAGCACAGGTAGTCGGCGGGGACCGGCGTGAACGTCGCGGGGTCGTAGAGCGCGACGCGGCGGGCCGCGAACATCAGGTACCCGTAGCAGACGATCGGTCGGATCGACCGCTCCCGCCACGCGGCACGCATCATGCGGCCGAGCTGTTTCAGCCGCGAAGCCGACATGAAGGCATCCAGCCGCGTGCGGCTGGCCGGCGAGAAGAACACCCGGACCACGCGAAAGCGACGCCGGAGAAGGATCATCGGGAAGTACAGGAAGAAGAAAGACCCGAGATCCGTCATGACCACGGTGGTGTCACGACGTGAACGCATACAGGTAGTCCTGGTTGGTCAGAGGATCGGAGCGACGCGGCCACCGCCACGAGGTCGCGATCGGCTGGAGCCGGCGGAGCCGGAAACCGTGCCGCGCGAAGAGCCGGCGGTATTCCGCCGGCTCGCGGTGGCGGATGTAGTCGGCGGGGCGTCCGGGCTCGCCGCGGGTGGGACCGCGGCGTTCGCACAGCACTGCCGTCGCCCCGGCGTACAAGCAGCGGCCGAACTCGCTGATGACGGTGTCGAGCGTGGCGTCGTCCACCGTGTGCTGGAGCACCCAGAAGCAGAACACGCAGTCAACGGAGTGATCGGGCAGCGGCAGATGCGTCCCGTCGATGAGCCGCACGTCGCCGGGCGCCCGGGCGAGCATCCCTTCGGCGATGTCGACGCCGATGTACCGGCGTGCGAGCGACGTCAACAGGTCGTGGTGCCGACCGATGCCACACCCGAAATCGAGTACGGTGCCGAGGCGTCCGAGCCGGAGACGACGCATGAACCGGCGGACGTGCGCCTCGTGGCACGCGTCGATACGCTCGTTCTTCGCACCGTTCGTGTCGGCGGGATCGATGACGGGGCGGAGCCCCGGCCGGACGCTCAATCCGTGCCAGTAGTCACGCTGCCAGGCGAGCGCAGCGTCGCCGGCCAGCGGGCTGGCGGGGGAAGGCTCGGGGGAGGGGAGGACACCGGTCTTCATGCTTCGTTCGCTCACGCCGCGAGCCGCAGGGCCCGCATGACCCGCGCGCCGGCCGTGTCGAACCGCGTGAGCGGGCAGGACAGCGGCAAGGCGCGGAAACTCTCCTTGAACGTACGGACGCCGGTGTGCGCGCCGCTCGGTCCGAAGTCGAACCAGTCGAATCCGGCGTTGCACGCGTGTTCGACGACACGCGTCAGCAGCAGGTTGACGGGTCGGGCCGCGAACGCCTCGGCGTCGGCGGCGCCGTGCCAGTAGGAGACGATGGACGGCGACGCCAGGCACACCGCGCCGGCGACCGGTTGCGCCCCGTGCTCGGCGAGCCAGAGCGTGACGCCCGCGTCCATCCGCTGCGCGAGCGCTTCGAAGAGCGGCCATTCGTAGCGGGAGGACGCGTCGTCCGCCCAGCGTTGCAACGACGCTTCGTACAGCTCGTAATAGCGACGCCAGTCCGCCAGCGTGTCGGCGGCCCGGATCGTCAAGCCGGCCCGCTCGGCCTTGCGCGCCTTGCGGAGCGTCGCGCTGCCCGCCCACCGCGTGTGGAGGGCCGTGCGTCCGCCCCGCAGATCCAACGCGTGCGTGACCTCGATCGAGGCGGGGTCGGGCACCGCGGTGACCCGTCGGGGCTCGAAGGGGTTCCGACGCCACACCAGCGGGCGTCGCGTGGCGCCGAGCCACGCTTCGATCGCGTCGGTGTGGCTCGCCGGCAGCTCTCCCGGCGCCAACCACCCGCCGAACGTGCCGGCGGGCGACGCGTGGTACCGGTGCAGGAGTCCGCGTCGCCGTCGCTGCTTGGTGAGCGGCACGATGGCGGTCCGTCCGTCCGAGAAACCGACCATCGTGGGCGCCGGCTGGAAGCGCCCGCCCGAAGCGGCGCGCCAGATCTCCGACCACGCCCGGGCCTGGTAATAGGTGGCCGACGGGCAGTGACGCCAGTAGGCATCCCACTCCTCGGGCCGGGCCGGTCGTTCGTGCACGATGCTGATCATGCTGCTCGTCCTCCGCGCATGCACCGCGGAGCCGCGTCGCCCAGGGCGTCGCGGGTTGCGGTGATGACATCGTCGACGTCCTGGTCGCTCAGGCCGGCGGACAGCGGCAGGCTGACCGTCTCTCGCCCGATCCTGAATGCGTGCGGCCATGCCTCGGGACGCCAGCCGAAACGCTGCTGGTAACAGGGATGCTCCGCGACCGAGCGGTAGTGCACGCCGGTGCCGACGCCACGCTCGTACATCGCGGCAATGAACGCATCGCGATCGACGCGGGCATCCGGCGGGATTCGAATGGCGTAGAGGTGGTACGCGTGACGCGTGCCCGCCGCCGGCTCGGTCGGCCGGATCACCGGCTGATCGCACAACGCGTCCTGATACCGCGTCCACACCGTCTCGCGGTGTCGGTGGTTCGGCTCGATCCGCGCGAGCTGGTGGATTCCGATGGCCGCCTGCAGGTCCGTCATGTTGTACTTGAACCCCGGCTCGACGACCGCGTAATGCCGGTAGCCGCGATCACTGAACCGCGACCAGGCGTCGGCGGACAGCCCGTGGAGCGCGAGCCGCTTGACGCGGGCGGCCGCCTCCGCGGTGCGGGGGAGGATCATGCCCCCCTCGCCGGTGCAGAGGTTCTTCGTGACGTAGAAGCTGAAGCAGCCGAAGTCGCCGGCCGTCCCGGCCTCGGTCCCCCCGGCCCGCGTCTCGATGGCGTGCGCGCAGTCTTCGATGAGCGCGAGGTCGTGATGTCGGCAGAGTGTCGTCAGCGGGGCGAGCTCGCACGGGCGACCCGCGAAGTGGACCGGCACGATCGCGCGGGTGCGTGGGGTGATCCGGCGGGCGGCGTCCACCGGGTCGAGGTTCATGGTTTCCGGGTCGACGTCGGCGAGCACCGGCGTGGCGCCGGCGTGGATGATGGCGTTGATCGTTGCGCAGAACGTCAGGGGCGTCGTGATGACCTCGTCCCCCGGTCCCAGACCGGCGGCGACGAGGCTCAGGTGCAGGGCCGCCGTGCACGAGTTGACGGCAACCGCGTGCGGGGCGTTCTTGTACGCGGCGAATGTCCGCTCGAATCGTGCGACCTTGGGGCCGGTGCCGAGCCAGCCGCTGCGGAGCGAATCGACCACCTCGTCGATCTCGGGTGTCTCGATCACCGGGGCGCCGTAGACGAGAAACGGGCGTCCGCCGCGGCGTTGGGGAGGATTTGGGCGAAGTGATGACGGGCTGGTCATGGTGAACTCAGCTCGGGCGGTGACACGAAACGACCGGCGCTGGTCGGCATCGCGGCTATCGGACAGATCGAAGCGTCGGATCATCGCGGTTGGGCGGCTTTGGCCGTTTGCGATGACGGACGGCACGGCCGGAGGTCCGGTAAGGCGAGTGTGTTTCCGCACTGCGGGCGGGGCGAGGCGAGAACCGATGAAGGGGGTCCATTCCCACCGGGAGAGGTGTCGTTCCATGCGCACAAAGCGCCCATCGTCGTTCGTCGGGATCGTTTCAGTGCTGCTCGCCGCCGCGTGCGTCTCTCCGCTCGACGCGGGGGCGATTCACGAAGCGGCGGAGCGCGGCGACCTGCACGCCATCCACCGGGCCCTGTCGACCGGAGTCCCCGTCGACGCGGCCGACCCCCGAGGGGCGACGCCGCTCATCGTCGCGGCCCGCAGCGCCCGCCCCGACGCGGTGGCGTTTCTTCTGCGGGCGGGGGCCGACGTGAACGCGCAGACGGACGCCGGGTACACGGCCGCGATGGCCGCGGTGGCGAACGGCAACCACACATCGCTTCGCGAGCTGCTGGAGCACGACGCGTTGCTGGAGCTGCGCAGCCGCTCCGGCGGTACGGCGCTCTCGGTGGCGGCGTGGGCGGGGCAGGTGATCTGCCTGGAGATGCTGCTCCGGGCCGGTGCGGACACGGAGCCGCGGGACGAGCATGGGTACACGCCGCTGATGATGGCCGCCTTCCGCGACGGAGCGTGCGTCGATCACCTGATCGCGTTCGGGGCAGATCTCACGGCACGCACAACGAGCGGCGAGACCGCCCTCATGATCGCCGCCTGGGCGGAGAACGTGTCGGCCATTCGCTCGCTCGCACGGGCGGGCGCTGCCCTGGAGGCGAGCGACGACGCCGGGGAAACGGCGCTCATCAAGGCGGCGCGTGACGGCGCGGTTGCCGCCATTCAGACGCTCGTCGAAGCGGGGGCGAAGGTCGAAGCCACGAACCGCAACGGCGAAACGGCCCTCATGATTGCGGCGGGAACGGGCCGCGAGGTCGCCGTGGATCTGCTGATCCGGCTCGGCGCATCGGTGGACACGCGGTCGACGAACGGCGAGACAGCGCTCATGCACGCCGCCCGGGCCGGGGCGACACGCGTGACGCTGCTCCTGCTCCACGCGGGCGCTCGGGTCGACGCCACGAACGAGCTCGAAGGCACGGCCCTCATGGCCGCCGGCCTCTACGGCCACGCCGAGACGGTGCGGGTGCTGATCGAGGCGGGGGCAAACGTCAACGCCCGCAACCGCAACGGCTACACGCCGCTCATGGCAGCCGCGGCCGGCGGCGACGCGCTTGCAATCCAGCGGCTGATCGACGCCGGGGCAGTCGTCGGCACGAAGAGCCGCCGCGGCGGCACCGCCCTGATGGCCGCAGCCCTCAACGGCCACGCCCCGGCGGTCGAACGGCTGCTGCGGGCCGGGGCAAACACCGACGAACGCAATGCCCTCGGCTACACCGCCCTGATGGCCGCGGCCGGACACGGCAACCCCGACTGCGTGAAGCTCCTGCTGCAGGCCGAGGCGGACATCCGCATTCGCAATCGATCGGGAGACTCGGCGTTGCAGCTTGCGCAGCACCGGACGGCGGACGATACGGAGAAGCGACCGATCGTGGAGATGTTGGTGACGGCGGCGTTGGGGGACTGAGGAGGCGCGGGAGCGGGCACGGGCGCGGGCACGGACGCGGGCACGGACGCGGGCACGGGCACGGGCACGGGCACGGGCACGGGCACGGGCACGGGCACGGGCACGGGCACGGACACGGACACGGACACGGACACGGACACGGGCACGGTCACGGACACGGTCGCGGACACGGTCGCGGACACGGACACGGACGCGGACGCGGACACGGACGCGGACGCGGGCACGGACGCGGGCACGGACGCGGTCGCGGGCACGGACGCGGACGCGGGCACGGACGCGGACACGGACGCGGACACGGCCACAGACTGTGGTATCGTCGCCACCGATGCCCCCCGACCCCCTCCGCGACTACCGCGACAAACGCGACTTCGATCGTTCTCCGGAGCCGCGGGGCGACGCAACCGGCCGCTCATCCGGTCGCGTCTTCGTCGTGCAGAAGCACGCCGCGCGTCAGCTTCACTTCGACCTGCGTCTGGAGATGGACGGTGTTCTGAAGAGCTGGGCGCTCCCCCGCGGTCCGAGCCTCGATCCGACGCAGAAGCCGCTGGCCGTCCACGTGGAGGATCATCCGCTCGAGTACGGTGACTTCGAGGGGATCATCCCCGCCGGGGAATACGGCGGCGGCACCGTGATGCTGTGGGATCGCGGCGAGTGGGAGCCGATCGGCGACGCGGCGGAGGGCTACGCCAAGGGCGACCTGAAGTTCGAGCTTCATGGCGAGAAGCTGCGGGGCGCGTGGGTGCTCGCGCGGATGAAGGGCGCCGGGAACGAAGACGGCAAGAACTGGCTGCTCATCAAGAAACGCGACGCCGACGCCCGACCGGTCGCGTCGTTCAACGTGCAGGCCGAGCTGCCGTACAGCGTCGCGAGCGGCCGCACGATGGACCAGATCGCCGCCGATCCCGGCCTGGTCTGGGCCGATGGCCACGCTCGGGCCATCGATGGGTCCGTCCCGCACGCCGATGATCGGGAGCTCGCGTTGCCCGATCCGTCGACGCTGCCCGGCGCGCGGGCCGCGGCCCTGCCGGCGCGGGTGAAGCCGCAGCTCTGCGGCACGGCGGCGATCCCACCCGAGGGACCGGCGTGGATCCACGAGATCAAGCTCGACGGCTACCGGCTCCAGTGCCGGATCGAGAACGGCCGCGTGCAGCTGCTCACCCGCAACGGTCATGACTGGACCGACGTCTTCGGCGCGGTTGCCCGCGCGGCCGGACGGTTGGGCGCCAACGACACCATCCTCGACGGCGAAGTCGTCGTCCTGGGCACGGACGGACGCCCGGACTTCGGCGCATTGCAGGGCGCGTTGCGAGGTGGGCGCCCCCGCGCGTTCACGTACTTCGCCTTCGATGTACCGTTCGCGCTCGGCTTTGATCTGAGGCAGGTGCCGCTTCTCGAGCGGAAACAGTACCTCACGCAGCTCTTCGAGTCGGCGCCGACGATCGCTCCGACGATTCGGGCGTCCGAACACATTCCCGGTGCCGGGGCCGTCGTCTTCGAGCAGGCGGCCGCGATGGGGCTCGAGGGGATCATCTCCAAACGCGTGGACGCCCGCTACGAAGAGCGTCGTTCGGACACTTGGCTCAAGATCAAGGCCCGGTTGTGCCAGGAGTTCGTCATCGGCGGGTACACGAAGCCGGCAACCGGGCGCACCGGTTTCGGAGCGTTGCTCGTCGGGTACTACGACGATGACGACACGCTCGTGTACGCCGGCCGGGTCGGCTCGGGTTTCGACGAAGCCGCATTGCGCGGGCTCACGGACGATCTCGAGCAGCGTCGCTGCGACACGACGCCGTTCCGCAACGCCGACGCCGACCCCGGCGCGCGGTCGGCCCGCTGGGTGCGCCCCGAGCTCGTCGCCGAGGTCGAGTTCACGACCTGGACGAAGGATCACCTGCTGCGGCAGCCGGTCTACCGGGGTCTGCGTCCGGACGTCGACCCCACCGAGGTCGTCCGCGAGCCAACCCCCGGCGCGACGACGCCGGCGTCGACCCCAAGCGTCGCCGCGATGCCGCCACGTCGCAAACCGGTCACCGCAACGACGGAGACGATCGTCGCGGGCGTCCGCATCTCGCACCCGGAGCGTCCGGTGTTCCCGGAAGCGCGGGTGACCAAGGGCGAGGTCGCGGCCTACTACGAGCAGATCGCCGAGTGGGTCCTCCCGTTCCTCGTCAAACGCCCGCTCAGCCTGGTGCGATGCCCGCTGGGTCTCGCGGGCGAGTCCTTCTACCAGCGTCACGTCGGCGACGGGTTCCCCGCTTCGATCCGCGGCATCCCGCACGGATCGGAGATCGAAGGCGAGCCGTACGTCGTCATCGATGATCTGGAAGGGCTGGTCTCCCTCGTGCAGATGGGTGTCCTGGAAATCCACACGTGGGGATCCCGCGTCGACAACCTCGAGCGCCCTGATCACCTTGTCATCGATCTCGATCCCGGCGAGGGCATCCTCTGGGAGCACGTCGCGGCGAGTGCGGAGTTCGTCCGGACGTATCTGGAGGATCTGGGTCTCGTCTCGTTCGTCAAGACGTCCGGCGGGGCGGGCGCTCACGTGATCGTCCCCATCGTCCGTCGCTCGAGCTGGGACGACGTCAAGTCGTTCACGCACGACATCGCGAAGGATCTCGCCCGCATCGCCCCGAAGAATTTCGTCGCCACGATGTCCAAGGAGTTTCGCGTCGGGCGGATCTACGTCGACTACCTCCGGAACGTGCGCGGCGCGACAGCGGTCGGGGCGTACTCCACCCGCGCTCGTCCGGGCGCGCGGGTGTCGACACCGCTCCGGTGGGACGAGCTGAGCCCGAGCCGGGGTCCCGAACACTACACGGTGCGCACCGTCCCGCGGCGTTTGGCGCGGATGGATCGGGATCCGTGGGAGGGATTTGGCGACGTACGGCAGTCGATTACGGCCGGAATGCGAAAAGCGGTCCGCAGATAGGGACACGGACGCGGTCGCGGACGCGGACACGGACACGGACACGGACGCGGACGCGGACACGGACGCGGACGCGGACGCGGTCGCCAAGCTGTCACGCAGCTGCGCGCCTATTCCACCCGCCCGATGATCTCCCGAATCTTCCCCGCCACCGGCTGCGCCCCCCGGTCGTAGTTCGACAGCACCGCCACCGTCCACCCGGTATCGAGGAACATGTCGAGCTGCCCGTTCAGACCCGGAAAGCCCCCGCCGTGACCGACGACGCGACCCTGCGGTCCCGTCTCCACTCCGAAGCCGTAGCCGTAGTCCGGCGAATGGGCCTCCAGCCGCGGCGTCCACAGCTCCTCGAGCATCGCCGCCGATACGAGGCGGCCGCTCCGCAACGCGACATCGAACCGGTGCAGGTCGCGGACGGTGGAGAATCCGCCGCCCGCCGGTCCGCCCTTGATGACGTGCATATAGAGGTTGTTCTTCCAGACCTGCCGCCCGTCGGCGTCGTACTCCGGGATGTACCCGATCGCGAGGTTCTCGACCGGACGATCCATCTCGTAGCAATCCGTGTTCGTCATGCCGGCCGGCTCGTGGATGTACTGCCGCACGTGGTCGAAGTAGCTCGACCCGGTCACCCGCTCGATGACGACGCCCAGGAGGAACATGCCCGTGTTGCTGTACCGCCAGTCGGTGCCGGGCTCGAACGCCAGCGTGGATCCCACGATGAGCGGCTTGTAGTCATCGAGCGCTCGATAGGACGCGCGAGAGCTTTCGAAGAACTTCGGCGTGAAATAGGAGCCGAGCCCGGAGGTGTGGTTGAGGAGGTGACGGATGCGGATCGCCGCGCTGACCTCCGGGGCGAGCCAGGTCTCGTCCACGTACTGATCCAGCGTGTCATCGAACGAGAGTTGCCCGCTTTCGACAAGCTGGGCGATCGCGACGGCCGTGAACATCTTGTTCATCGACCCGAGGTTGAACTTGGTGTCGAGGTCGTTCGGCACGTGGAACCGCTTGCTCGCCTCGCCGAGCGCTCGCTCGTAGAGCACCGTGCCGTTCCGCGCGACGAGGACGGTACCGGAGAACGCGTCCGCCGCGGCCAGCCGTCCGACGTAGGCGTCGATCTCCGCCATCGCCCCCCGCACGGGGAGCGGAGCCGGCGGCGGCAGATCGGTCGGTCGCCGTGCCGGCACGTACTGCAGACCGTCGATCCGTCCCTCGGAGTCGAGCACGATGACGAACGCACGCCACGATCCGGCGAGGCGGTCCTTCACGATGACGACGTCCCCCGGCTCGGTCCGCGGCGGATCGTACGTGCGGTAACCGTGATAGTCGACGCCCCGGCTCTCGCCCCAGATGCTCCGGTAGACCGCAACGTGCTGCTCGTCCGGCAGCCCGCGGAATCCGGACGCGGCGTGCTCATCGAGAAAGGCGAGGAAAGCCGCCGGGTCGTTGGCGTTCACCACCGTGATGAGCGCCCGGACCACCTCGCCCAGCCGCCCCTCGGGCTTGACGGCATGGTCCCGGTAGTCACGCCCCTGCCCGAAGACGGAGACCACGCACGCAAGGGCCAGGACGCACGCGACGCGACGAAGGGTAACGGGACTGAACATCGATGTGCCTCTCGTGTGAATCCCAGGTTCAGGAAGGAGTATCGCCGGTCCATCGGAAAGATGCACGAGGGCTGTTGTTCTGTCGCGGCACGGTCGCGGACACGGGCACGGATACGGACGCGGACACGGGCACGGATACGGACGCGGACCCGGACGCGGACACGGACCCGGCCGCGGACACGGACCCGGCCGCGGACACGGACGCGGACACGGACACGCACGCGGACACGGACACGGACACGGACGCGGACCCGGACCCGGACGCGGACCCGGCCGCGGACCCGGACGCGGACGCGGACCCGGACCCGGACCCGCCCCCCACAGATTTGCCGCCCCACCCCCCCAGCACTACCA
>JABDLI010000108.1 GCA_013003065.1 Phycisphaerales bacterium
TGGGGTGCGAGATCTTCTCGGTCCACGACATGTCCGAGACGTGCAGCAGGCCGTCGATCCCCGGCTCGATCTCGATGAACGCGCCGTAGTTGGCGAGGTTCCGGATCTTGCCGTTGATGATCGTGCCCGCGGGGTACTTCTCGGAGACGAGCTCCCAGGGATTGACCTCGGTCTGCTTGATGCCGAGGGAGATCTCCTGCTTGTCCTTGTCGATGTCGAGGACGACAACCTCGAGCTCGTCGCCGACGTTGACGACCTCGCTCGGGTGGTTGATGCGTGTCGTCCACGACATCTCGGAGACGTGCACGAGACCCTCGATGCCCTCTTCGAGCTGGACGAACGCACCGTAGGAGACGAGGTTGACCACCTTGCCCTTGACCCGGCTGTTGACCGGATACTTGTCCTCGATGTTCTCCCAGGGAGACGGCTCTTTCTGCTTGAGCCCGAGCGCGACCTTTTCCTTCTCGTTGTCGATCTTGAGGATCTTGACCTCGAGCTTGTCGCCGATGCGGACCATCTCGCTCGGGTGGCTCACGCGACCCCAGCTCATGTCCGTGATGTGCAGCAGGCCGTCGAGACCACCGAGATCGACGAACGCGCCGAAGTCGGCGATGTTCGTGACGGTGCCCGTGATGAGATCGCCCACCGAGATGTTGCCGAGGAGCTGCTTCTTGGCGTCCTCGCGCTCCTGCTCGATGAGCTTCCGGCGGCTGATGACGATGTTCCGACGCTCTTCGTCGATCTTGAGGATGACGGCGCGGATCGTCTTGCCGATGTACTCGCCGATGTCGCTCGGGCGGCGGATGTCCACCTGCGAAGCGGGCATGAAGACCGGCACGCCGATGTCGACGAGCAGACCGCCCTTGATCTTCCGCATGCCGCGACCTTCGACGATGTCGTTTTCCTTCTTCGTCTTGAGGATCTGCTCCCAGCCGCGGATGCGGTCCGCCTTGCGTTTGGAGAGTTTGACGATGCCCGACTCGTCCTCGATCGCCTCGAGGAGCACCTCGACCTTGTCGCCGGGCTCGAGGTCGTCGAAGTTGTCGAACTCCTGCTTGTTGACGAGACCTTCCGACTTCAGACCGACTTCGATGACGACGTCGTCGCCGGCCTTGCCGACGACCTTTCCGTCGAGGATCGTGCCGGGCTGGAAGTTCTGGATGTCGCCGCTGAGCAGCGTGTCCATGTCACCTGCCGCGACGTCTTCTCCGAAGGCGGACTGGACGATGGCGTCCACCTCCGACTCCTCGAGACCGATTTCTGCAATGAGATTGTGATCGACCATTTGGGGACTCTGTACGTGTCGGCCGCGGCGACGCACCGCGACGTCCATCGAGGAAAAGGAACCCGGGTCCCGCCACGCGGGAGCAACCGGCTGGGGAGCAAACGACCCGCGGCGAGGCCACGCGGTCGCGCAAACGGGCAGTATAACCATCGCCCCCCGGGGCCGCACCGGCGGCACGCGTCGAGG
Source organism: Phycisphaerales bacterium (assembly GCA_013003065.1). Taxonomy (GTDB): domain Bacteria; phylum Planctomycetota; class Phycisphaerae; order Phycisphaerales; family SM1A02; genus JABDLI01. The sequence continues at coordinate 1,472 of JABDLI010000108.1, forward strand.
CGGGGCCGCCCCCTCAGACATCGACGCCGAGGGCGTCCCGGTCGTGCAGATGCCGGTGGAGCCACCAGAAGCCGGCGGCCCCCAGCAGGTTGAGCGTGAGGCAGACCCCGAACACCCACCCGCCGGTGCCCGGAGCGGCCCGCTCGAAGAGGTCGTAGAGGCCGACCCCGAGGAAGGGGCCGATGAGCCCCCGCAGACCCGTCAGCGTGACGTGCACCCCCATGTACTGGCTCGTCCGCTCGGCGGGGGCGAAGTCGTGGTGCCCGAGGTTCCAGGCCAGGACGCCGCCGCCGATCGCGACGCCCTTGAGGGCGGCGCCGACCCACAGCAGGGCCGGCAGATTCCAGATGGCGGCGGCCGCGAGCGCGGACGTCGTCGCCACGAACGCCCATGAATGACGCACGCGAAAGCTGACGATGTGCGACCGATCGAGGAATCGCGACCACAGCGGAATGACCAGCGGCATCATCACGATCGGGATTGTGCTCGTGATGAGGATGCCGGCGACGTACCCGTATCCGAAGCGATCCCGCAGCATGATGACGAGCGGCGCCGTCACCATGAGGTTGCCGATGCCGAAGATGAACATGCAGGCCATGTACCACCGGTAGCCGGCGTCGTCACGCATGATCCGCCACAACGGCCACGCGCGGGCGTCTCGCCAACCCGCCGCCGTCTCGCGGTGTCCCCGCTCGACGTTGAGCAACGCCGCGTGTCCCCGCATTCGCATCCGTCCGTAGATGATCGCGCCGGCCAGACCGAACGCGGCGACGAGTGGATACAGCAGGTGGTAGCTCGATTCGTTGCGACGCATGGCGAGGCCGATGATGAGCCCGACGGATGCGAGCATCACCGCCTGAACGGTTGCGAGCTTCCCCGCCATGCTCGCTCGATCGGTGCGGGGGAAGTTCGCGCGCCAGACGGTCGCGCGTAACGTCACGACGCCCGACCAGCACATCCGCGCCCCGATTGCCCCGACGACCAGCATGAGGAGGCCGAGCCCGCTGCGGGGCGCGAAGCCGATGTGGCCGACCAGCACGACCGCCGCGATCTGGAGGCCGACGAGGAATCGGATCTTGTCCCGGCCGTGACTCCACGCCGCCCACAGAAAGCTCGTGACGTTCGCGAACGCCGGCGCCCCGGAGAGCGCGGCGACCGCAAGGTTCAGCCATCCGTCCGAGACCGTACCGGTGAACGCGTTCTTGGCGATCACCCCGACCACGCCCCCCTCGATCGCTCCCATCATGACCGGGAGAAAGAACCAGGCCGCGAGCTCACGCCGGTAGTGACCCCGGGTGAGCGGGGGCATCGCTTGCGGGTGAAACGAGCCGATGGCTCGCCCCACGCTCTGAATGGCGGTCTCGACCGGGGACACGGGAGACCTTTGGCGCGGGGCGGGGTCCGGGCAACCGCGGCGGACGATATTTCGTCGGGCGATCGTTTTCCGCGAGCACGCACGCGCGCAAAAACCCCCGGCCGGGCCGGGGGTTCGTTTGTCTCAGATTGCCGCCGTCGTTCAGCGGGGCATGCCGCTGGTGGCGCGCGGCGTGGGCAGCGGTGAAAGCACGCTGGGCTGATCGGTGTAGAAGAACCGACCGAGGTCGTCCTTGATCGACCGGAGATTCTGGTTGTTCACGATCGCGAGATGCGCGTCGACGTCGATCGGACGCTCGACCGAGGATTCGAGGTCCGGCGTGAGGTCGTGAGAGATCGCCTCGAAGCTCAGCGGATCGATGTCGCTGCTGTGGCAACCGGCAACGATCACGACGGCCAGAACAAGCAGGCTCGCGCGTGTGAAGAGATGGCTGGACATGAATGCTCTCGGATGTTGGGGTCTGATTGGACGAACGAAAGCGGGGCCGTCCGCGGAGGCGGAACGACATCCATATTGATGTACCATCCGCTCCGAGTGGTGTCAATTCTCGGAGAAAGAATTGGATTTGCCGGGGCGCCGGCACGCACCTTGTGCGCCGGTGCGGAACGGCGAAACCGCAGAATGCCGCTGGCCCCTCCGCGCCCAGCGGGTACCCTGTGGGCGAGTGGATTCGAAGCCCCGGATCCCCTCGGGATCGCTTCCTTACGGGTTCCATTGCTCGTTCCTTTGAAGAACCCTTGGGATCGCGTCTCCACGACGATGGTCATGCCTCCAACGAGTGGAAGGCCGGGATCGATGGAGGGCGAACCCCCCTTGTTACAGGGGTTCGAGCAAGGCCCGTACGACGAGGACACCACCTTGTCGTGAGCATCCCGATGGGATGCGGGGCTTTTTGAGCGCTCCGTTCGGCCTGCGGCCGGGCCTCGCTTTCGCGCGGTCAGAGGCGAACGTGGGTTTCTGGGTTTCCCGTTCCTGGTGCCACGGACAGCGAAGCGTCCGTGCCGTCACGCGTCCATGGCGAAGGGGGTCTCACTC
>JABDLI010000136.1 GCA_013003065.1 Phycisphaerales bacterium
GCCCAGTACCGCTCCGCCAACGCGATGGCGCTGCTCGACGACGTGATCCGCGGCACCGGACCGGAGAACGCCCTCGGCGCCCGCGGGTGGGACAACTATTCGTGGCACACGGACCTGCCGCCGGGCCACCCGATGGTCACCGGCCAGCAGACGGTCGATTTCGACCTCTGCAACGCCGAGCACGCCGACCTGCTCATCGCGTGGGGCATGAACTGGATCACGACGAAGATGCCCGACGCGCACTGGATGACCGAGGCGCGGATGAAGGGAACGAAGGTCGTGGTCATCGCGGCCGAGTACAGCGCGACGTCCAGCAAGGCGGACGAGGTCCTGGTGGTCCGTCCGGGCACCACCCCCGCGCTGGCGCTCGGGTTCGCCCAGGTGCTCGTCAGCGAGAAGCTCTACGACGCGGAGTACGTCAAGGCGAACACCGATCTGCCTCTGCTCGTGCGGATGGACACCGGCGCGCTCCTCCGCGCCGGTGAGGTCTTCCCGGACTACACCCTCGCCGAGCTGACGCATAATGTCGTGGTGACCGCCCGCGGCGAGAAAGGGCCGGCGATCCACCAACAGCCGGGGCCCGTCATCTCCGCCGAGAAACGCGAGGAGTGGGGCGACCACGTGATGTGGGACGAGCGCACCGGCGGCCCGGTGGCGGTCAACCGAGACCTCGTCGCCGATCGTTTCGCGACGCTCGGCATCGATCCCCGGCTCGAGGGCGCCGTTTCGGTGACGCTCGCCGATGGGTCCACCGTCGAGTGCCGGACCGTGTTCGATGCCACCCGCGAGATGCTCGACGCCACGTATACGCCCGAGAACGTCGAGAAGATCACCTGGGCTCCGGCCGACGCGGTGCGGGGGCTGGCCCGGCAGATCGCGGCGAACATGGACACCACCCTGTTCGTCACCGGCATGGGGCCGAACCAGTTCTTCAACAGCGACGTCAAGGACCGCGCCATCTTCCTGGTTGCGGCATTGACGCGGAACATCGGCAAGATCGGCGGCAACGTCGGGTCGTACGCGGGCAACTACCGGGCGAGCTTCTTCAACGGGTTGCCGCAGTACATCGGCGAGGACCCCTTTGATCCCGAGCTCGACCCCACCAAGCCCGCCCGCTCCCGCCAGTACTGGAAGGCGGAGTCGGTTCACTACTTCAACCACGGCGACACGATCCTCCGCATGGGCGGCACCCCGCTCACCGGGCGGACCCACATGCCGACGCCGACGAAGTCGATCCACGTGTCGAACTCGAACTCGCTCATCGGCAATGCGAAAGGGCACTACGACTCGATCGTGAACATCTTCCGCAAGGTCGAGTTCATCGCGATCAACGAGTGGTGGTGGACCGCGAGCTGCGAGTACTCGGACATCGTCTTCCCGGTCGACTCCTGGGCCGAGCTCAAGTACCCGGACATGTCGATCAGCGTCACGAACCCCTTCCTGTATGTCTTTCCCGCCACCCCGCTGAAGCGGATCCACGACACGCGCAGCGACCTCGAGGTCGCAGCCGGCATCTGCCGCGCGATCGGCGCGGAGACCGACGACCCGCGGTACGACGATTACTGGCGTTTCATCAACCGCACCGATGGCGCGCGTCCGTACATCCAACGCATCCTGGATCACTCCAACGCGACCCGCGGCTACAACATCCACGAGCTGGAAACCAAGGCGGCCATCGGCATCCCCGCCATCCTGCAGACACGCACCTATCCCAAGGTCGGCGCGTGGGAGCAGGGCAACGAAGGCAAGCCGTGGTACACCAAGACCGGGCGACTCGAGTTCTACCGGGAAGAGCCGGAGTTCATGGACAGCGGTGAGAACATCATCGTTCACCGCGAGCCCATCGACTCGACGTTCTACGAGCCCAACGTCATCGTGGCGAAGCCGCATCCTCTGCTGCGACCGAAGCGGCCGGAGGATTACGGCGTGGACTCCGCGGACGTGTCCGGCGACGCCCGGCAGGCGCGGCACGTCATCATGTCGGTCGAGGAGATGCTTCGGAGTGAGCACCCCCTCAAGAAAGACGGCTTCCGCTTCATCTTCCACACCCCGAAGTACCGGCACGGCGCCCACACGACGGCCGTCGACACCGACATCGTCGCCGTGTGGTTCGGGCCCTTCGGCGACATGTACCGGCGTGACAAGCGGTCGCCGTTCGTCAACGAGATGTACGTGGACATCAACCCCGTCGATGCGAAGTCCCTCGGCGTCGAGGATGGCGACTACGTCTGGATCGACGCCGATCCCCACGATCGACCGTTCCGCAACTGGCAGAAGAACCCGCGTTGGTACAAGGTCGCCCGGCTCATGGCCCGGGCCCGGTACTACCCCGGCACGCCCCGCGGCATCACCCGGATGTGGCACAACATGTACGGCGCCACCTACGGGTCCGTGCGTGGCACCGAGGTGAACGCGAACGGTCTGGCCAAGTCGCCCGAGACGAACTACCAGTCGCTCTTCCGAACCGGCAGTCACCAGAGCTGCACCCGCGGCTGGCTGAAGCCGACGTGGATGACCGACTCGCTGACGGTGAAAGGCCTGTTCGGACAAGCCGTCACCCAGGGATTCGTCCCCGACGTCCATTGTCCGGTTGGCGCCCCTCGCGAGTCGTTCGTCAAGATCACCAAAGCGGAGGACGGCGGCCTGAACGGCAAGGGTCTCTGGCACCCCGCCGAGATCGGCTTCCGCCCGACCTACGAGAGCGACGTGCTGCAGCGGTTCATCGATGGTGCGTACGCAACCGTGACGACGTGACCGGTCTCGATCCGGAGTTTCCCCATGGTCATGCGAGAGAACTGGCAACTCGGACGCGGGATGGAGTATCCCTACGACGCGCCGCCGCCGTCCCGGCAGGTCGCCTACGTCTTCGACACCAACAAGTGCATTGCCTGCCAGACGTGCACCATCGCCTGCAAGACCTGCTGGACCAGCGGGAAGGGGCAGGAGACGAACTTCTGGAACAACGTCGAGTCCAAGCCGTACGGCGGTTACCCCGTCGGTTGGGATACGCGTCTTCAGGAGATGATGGGGCCGGCCCGCTGGGAGAAGCAGAAGCTCGTTTCGCTGACGATCTTCGAGACCGGAGACGAGAAGGTGCCGCCCCGCGGTCACCGACCGGCCGCCGGAGACTACGCGGCCCCGAACCTCGGCGAGGACGACATCGCGGGAATCACGGAGCTGGGCCACCACTTCGATGGCACGCATCCGATGTGGATGTTCTACCTCGCGCGGATCTGCAACCACTGCGACAGCCCGGCGTGCCTGGCCGCCTGCCCGCGGAAGGCGATCTACAAACGCGATGAGGACGGCATCGTGCTGGTCGACCAGGAGCGGTGCCGGGGGTACCGCGAGTGCGTGAAGGCGTGCCCCTACAAGAAGGTGTTCTTCAACGTCATCAGCCGCGCGAGCGAAAAATGCGTCGGGTGTTATCCACGCGTCGAGCAGGGCGACGTCGCGCTCTGCGTCGAGTCTTGCATCGGCAAGATCCGGATGCACGGGTTCCGCTCCACGCAGGGAGCGCCCCGACCCGACAATCCGCTCGACTACATCATCCACATCCGAAAGCTGGCCTTGCCGATCTACCCGCAGTTCGGCACGGGCCCCAACGTCTTCTACATCCCGCCGCTTCATGTTCCCAACGGCTTCCTCGAACAGATCTTCGGTCCCGGCGTGGAGCGTTCGAAGCAGCTCTACCGGAGCCTCGGCGATCCCGAGAATCGGACGCTGCTCGGCGCGTTGCTGCTCTTCGGCGCCTCGAGCCGAATCATCGAGCGGTTCGAGGTGCAGGGCGAGGAGGCCGTCGGCTGGGACCGGAACGGGACCGAGGTCGCGCGTGTGCCGTTCACGGAACCGGTGTACGTGCGTGAGCACTACGACGAGCAGTTCGACGTCTATCGCCACAACACTACGTGATGGGGCCAGCCATGAGCGATCGATCGTTTCTGGCCATCCTGCTGACCGCCACCGGACTCATGCTCGTCGTGCTCATCTGGACGGCGATCGCATTGACCGGCGGTCCGCGTTCCGCCCACGAGCCGGAGATCGAGTCGATCTCGAATGTCCAGCTCGAGGACATCGTTCATCGTCTCGACGATCTCGCGATGCGGGTCGGCGCGCCGGCGACGGGAGGCGCCGCGGGTCTCTCCCGGTCACCCGCGCAGCCCGCGCCCGGAGAGGTCCTCGTCGTGTTCGTCGACGAGCCCCTGCCGCCGCCCGCAACCGACTCGACGTGGGATCGCGCCCCCGTCACCGTGGTCCCGCTGCAACGTCAGGACCAGGCGATGCCGATGCTCGAGACCGTGACCGTGCCCGAGGTCCGGGTGCGGGCGTTGACCAACGGGCGGCAGATCGCCTGGCGTGTCGACTGGGATGATCCGGTCGCCGACTACCACCTCGACACCGATCTCTTCTGCGACGCCGTCGCCCTGCAGTTCCCGCTCAAGGCGAATGCGAACTACAAGATGGGTGATCGTGACTTTCCCGTGCAGATCATCCAGTGGAAGGCGATCTGGCAGAAGGACATCGACGAACACTTCCAGGACGTTCAGGATCTTCATCCCAACTACTGGACCGACCTCTATTGGTTCGCCGAGGGAGAGTTTCCCTATCGCGTCCCCGAGGCGTTCGAACGCACGGAGGCGCTCGACTGGTTCGTCGCCTATCGCGCGGGCAATCCGATGGCCGACCTGTACCGCGAGCACCCCGTGCAGGAAATGATCGCCGAGGGGTTCGGCACGCTGACCAACCAGCCGATCATCGCCAGCATTGCTACGGGCGCGTGGGCCGACGGACGCTGGTCGGTCGTGGTGACGAGGCCGATGGAGACCCACGATCCCACGGACTACCAGTTTCGTCCCGGAACCCGTGACGTCGTCGCCTTTGCCGTGTGGGAGGGGGGCACCGGCAACGTGAGCGGTCGCAAGCAACACTCCCAGTGGGTGGTCTTCGAGGTGCAGCAATGACCATCAGCCCGCCTCCGGATCCGACCGTCGCACTCTTCGGGCTGGCCGACCTGACGCTGCTCGCCGCCGAGATCTTCTCGGCTCCGCATCGGGCGCGAGTCGCCGCGTCCGTTCCTGCTGCCGATGTCGCGTCGCTCGTCGCCGCGGCGGGCGTCGGGCCCGACGACCCGCTCACCCGGACTCTGCCGACGCTCCTTGCGGAGATTCGCGCGACGGACGCTGAGCGGTGGCAAGGAGAGCACACGCGACTGTTCGACGGCCCGGTGGCCTGCCCGATCAACGAGACCGCCTACGTGCGTCGCGACAAGGGTGTCATCATCGCGGACCTGTGCGGTTTCTACCGGGCGTTCGGATTCGAGCCGGAAGAGGAAACCGGCGAGAAACCCGATCATCTGGTGACCGAGCTCGAGTTCCTGGCGATGGTGCTGGCCATGCTCGGTCAGTCCCGCATCAACGGCACGCCGGAAACGACCGAGGTCACGCGGGCCGCCATCCGGAGCTTTCTCGACGAGCATCTCGGCGATTGGATCGCATCGTTCTGCGAACGGATCCGGCAGGCGAGCGATCTCCCGGTTCACCAGGGCGGCCTTGAATTGCTGCGTGGTCTGTGGACGTTGCTCGCCGCCGAGTTCGATCTGACCTCATTCGACACGCTCAACGCCACGCCGGGCGAGGAGGCGATCGTCGACGACGGGACACCCTACGAGTGTGATCTCGCGGAGCCCGACGATGAAGCGGCGTACGTGCCGTTGACCGGACCACGCGGGAGCAGCTTGCCCTCGGCCCAGCCATGACGACCCTCGCGCCTCCGCAACCCGCCCGACCGGACACCGCCGAGCCGAGCCCGGGGCACGACCCCCACCTGGCGCACCACTTCGACTCGACGGTCCAGCAATTCGAAGCGGCAAAGCTCGGCATGTGGCTCTTCCTTGCCACGGAAGTGCTCCTCTTCGGCGGGCTCTTCTGTGTGTACGCCGTCTTTCGTGCCACGCGACCGGAGATCTTCGCCTACGGCAGTCAGTTCCTCGACACGCGGTGGGGGCTGATCAACACCGCCGTCCTGATCGCGAGCAGCCTGACGATGGCGAGCGCGGTCACCGCCAGCCAGCGTGGACAATACCGCTTGCTCGTATCGCTGCTCGTGGTGACGTTTCTCGGCGGCGCGATGTTCATGTCGATCAAGTACGTGGAGTACCACCACAAGTTCCACGAGCGTCTCGTGTGGGGCGCCGCGTTCTACGACGCCCCGGAATGGGCCATCGAAGCCGAGCGTCACCACGCCGAGGTGGCCGCGCACGGTGCGGCCGCCACCGACGTGGCGGCGCCCGCCGCCGCGTACACGCCGGACCCGGACCACGGCCGCGAGCTTTGGAACGCCACTTGTCGCTCGTGTCACGGTGTGGCGGGGGAGGGCGTGGCCGGACAGGGGAAGGACGTGCGTGGCGTCGAGTTCGTCACCAGCCGCACGGATCGGGAGCTGCTCGACTTCATCGTGATCGGTCGCCCCGTGAACGACCCGCTGAACTCCACCGGCGTTGCCATGCCCCCACGCGGGGGCAACCCGCTGCTCTCGAACGAGGATCTTCTCGACGTCATCGCCGTCGTCCGCACGTTCGAGGGGGGCGCCCAGACGACCGGCAGCGCCGAACCCGCCGCCGCGGCGGAGACGCCGGAACCGTTCTGGCTGCCAAGCTCCTCGATCCCTCTCGCCCCTCCGGGGCCGGCCGGTTTGCGGTCCGCTTTCCTGACGGCCGAGGGCCCGGCCCCCGTGGTCACGCCCGCCCATGACCCACACCACGCCGTCGATCCGGCACGACCCGCCAACGCGCACCTTTTCTTCGGAATCTACTTCTGCATGACCGGTCTGCACGGCATCCACGTGCTCGTCGGCATGGTCATCATCGCGTGGCTGGCGGTCCGCGCGATGCGCCGGGAGTTCGGCCCGGACTACTTCACCCCGGTGGATCTCGGCGGTTTGTACTGGCACGTAGTGGATCTGATCTGGATCTTCCTGTTCCCGCTGCTGTACCTGATTGCGTGATGGGTGACACCGGTCGATGGCGCGAGAGGTGCCGGCATGCGTTATCGACGAAACGGGTCTGCGACTCCCGCGCCCGCGAAACCGGCCGCGCGAAGCCGGCACGCGTCGCAGTGATCGCACGGTGTACCGTTCGCCGCAGGGTCGTAGCACGAGAACGTCAGACCGTAGTCCACCCCCAGCTCGAGACCACGCTGGATGATCTGCGTCTTGGTCAGGTCGATCAGCGGCGTGTGGATCGTGAGATGCCGGTGCTCGACGCCGGCCTTCGTCGCGAGGTTCGCCATCCGCTCGAAGGCGGCGATGAACGCCGGGCGGCAGTCGGGGTATCCCGAGTAGTCGACGGCGTTCACCCCGATGAAGATGTCGCGGGCGTCCGCGACCTCCGCGCACGCAAGGGCATAGCTCAGGAAGATCGTGTTCCGGGCCGGCACGTACGTCACCGGAATCTCGCCTCCGGCATCCTCCAGCGGACGATCCTTGGGCACCGCGATCGCCACGTCGGTGAGGGCCGATCCTCCGAGCTTGGCCAGGTCGATGCCGATCACCCGGTGGTCGCGGACGCCGGCGGCCGCCGCGACCCGGCCGGCCGCCTCCAGCTCGAACCGGTGCCTCTGACCGTAATCGAAGGTCAGGGCCATCACGCCGAACCCCTGCGATCGGGCGATGGCGAGGGTCGTGGCGGAATCGAGGCCCCCCGAGAGGAGGACCACGGCCGTCCGGGCGGGGGCGGAGGTGGGGGCGTGATCGGCCATGGATCCCGTATTGTGGCCCAAACGGGCCCTCCGCGGGGCGGCCCCCGGCTGGGCCCGAGCCCCCCGCGCGGGGGCGAGGTCCCTCACTTATTTGGACCTCCTGCCCGACCGCTGCTAAACTGAGCGATTCAAGTTGAAACAGACGATAGCACCATCCGCCTCTGAAACGCTGGTTGAGTACTCCCCCTATGGCTCTTGCCGTTGAGACGAAACAGAAGATTGTCAGCGACCACCGCCGCCACGATGGCGACACGGGGTCGCCCGAAGTCCAGGTCTCGCTCCTCACGGAGCGGATCTCGCAGCTCACCGATCACCTCCGAACCCACAAGCACGACTACGCGTCCCGCCGTGGTTTGCTCATGCTGGTCGGAAAACGGTCGCGGCTGCTCCGCTACCTGTCGCGAACGGATCGCGACGCGTACCAGGCGTTGATCAAACGACTCGGTCTCCGGAAGTAAAGCGGGTCCATTTCACGGCCGCATCTGGCGGCAGTGGGCAAGGGACAGGTTCGTGCCATTCCGGGCCCGGAGCCCGACGTGCCTGCGTCTTGCCTTCTGCCTCTTGGGTGTCGGCCCCCAGAACGCCGCTCGCCGCGATACGGCGGCGGCGCTGACATCACGAGGAGGCATCTTGATGCCCAAGCATACGGTTGAACGAGAAATCGGCGGGCGCATTCTGCGCTTCGAGACGGGCGAAATCGCGCGTCTTGCCAGCGGCGCTGTCCTGGCGTCGTACGGCGACTCGACGGTTCTCTGCAGTGCGATGCGAGCGAAGCCGCGTCCCGGTCTCGACTTCTTTCCCCTTCAGTGCGACTACCGCGAGAAGCTCGGTGCCGGCGGCAAGTTCCCCGGCGGCTTCCGCAAGCGTGAAGGACCTCCGAGCGAGAAGGAGATCCTCACCATGCGGAACATGGACCGGCCGATTCGCCCGCTCTTTCCCGACGGGTTCATCGACGAGGTCCAGATCCAGGCGTGGGTGATGAGCCACGACGGACAGAACGACACCGACGTCCTGGCCTGCTGCGCTGCCTCGGCGGCGCTCAGCCTCACGGATGCGCCGTTCGAAGGTCCGGTGGCGACGGTGCGGATCGGTCGCATCGTCACCGATGACGGTGAGGAGTTCGTCCTCAACCCGACGCAAGCGCAGATGGAGTTCTCCGACCTCGACCTGCTGCTCTGCGGTCACCGCGACGGCGTGAACATGATCGAGGTGGGGGCCGCCGAGGTTCCCGAGGACGCGTTGCTCGCGGCCATCGAGTTCGGCTACGAGGAAGGCATCAAGCCGATCCTCGAGCTTCAGGAAGAGCTGATCAAGGTCGCCGGCGTCGAGAAGAAGCCGGGCGAGCTTTCGGTGCCGACCGACGACGTCGTCGCCGAGGTCAAGAAGCTCATGGAGTCGAAGCTGACCGAGGCCCGCCAGATTCCCGGCAAGGCCGATCGGTCCGCCCGCGTGGACGAGCTTCGCACGGAGCTGCTCGACGAGCACTTCGCCGTCGCGCCGGGCCTGACGTACTCCGATCACGTCGCGGCCGAGAAGCGGCAGCGACATGCGAAGGAGGCCTTCCGGCAACTCGAGAAGAAGATCACGCGTCGCCTCATCGTCGAGAAGGGTGTCCGCGCCGACGGCCGCTCGTACGACGAGATTCGTCCGCTGCACATGAAGGTCGGCTACCTGGCCCGCACCCACGGCTCGGCGCTCTTCCAGCGGGGCGAGACGCAGTCGATGGTGATGTGCACGCTCGGCACCGGTCGCGACGAGCAGATCGTCGACGGCCTGATGCCCGAGTACGCGAAGAAGTTCTACCTGCACTACAACTTCCCGCCGTTCTGCGTCGGCGAGGCCGGCCGCATCATGGGGCCGGGTCGTCGCGAGATCGGCCACGGCGCGCTGGCGGAGCGTTCGCTCCTCTCGGTGCTCCCGGACGTCGAGGACTTCCCGTACACGGTCCGGCTCATCAGCGACATCACCGAGTCCAACGGCTCGTCGTCGATGGCGTCGGTCTGCGGCGGCTGCCTCGCGATGATGGACGCGGGCGTCCCGATCAAGGCGACGGTCGCCGGCATCTCCGTCGGACGCTTCACTGCGGACGACGGCACCGTGACGCACGTCACCGACATCCTCGGCGAAGAGGACTTCTTCGGCGAGATGGACTTCAAGGTTTCCGGCACCCGGGATGGGATCACGGGCGTGCAGCTCGACCTCAAGGCGCGCGGCCTCTGGTTCGACGAGATCGCGCAGGTCTTCACGCAGGCGAAGGA
>JABDLI010000148.1 GCA_013003065.1 Phycisphaerales bacterium
ACCCCGCGCTCCGCCAATCCCCCCACGCCGCCCTCATCGCCCGCCTGTCGAGCGGCGCGGCCGAAGCCGCCATCGAGGAGGCGCTCGCGCGGCTCCAGGTCGGCGCCGACCTGCCGCTTCTGATCGCGACCGCGCGCGGACTGGAGCGGGCGGGCGTGCCCGGGCTGGGCGTTCACCTGCTGGCGGGGATCGGCGAGGCGGCGACGCGTCCGGAGGTCGAGCAGTGTCGCATCGAGCTCGAGGCGTCGCCGAGCGGCGAGGTGGACTGGTCGTCGCTCGCGGCGCGATGTGCGGCCAACGTCGAAGCGCTCGTGGAAACGCATCCACCGTTGGCTGCGCACGCTGAGCGGCTCGGGGTGGTCCCAACCGACGCGCGTCTGTATGTCACGAGGAACGGGAACCCGCACGTCATCCGCGGGGCGTCCGGGGGAGGGTTGCGGCTGTTCTTCCCCCTCGCCGATCACGCGGGGCACGCTCGCCGGATCGAGCTGCCGCCGCCCCGCGGGAACCTGGGCATGCTGTGTCTCGGTCTGCCGGTGCCGCCGCTGCTCGCGCACCTCATGGCGAGCGTCGACCCCTCCGGCTACACGCCACCCATCGACATCATCGAGCCCGATCTCGCCGCGCTCGGGCCCTGGCTCCACCTCGTGGACATCGCGGGCGCTGTCCGCGCCGGGCGGGTGCATCTGTTCGCCGGGGCGGAGGCGGTTGGAACGTACACGGCCTTCCTCGAGCGGAGCGTGACCCGTCATCCGCCGACCGTGCTGATTCGGAACCAGCGTCCGGACGTGAGGCTCCCCACGCTCGACCGCGCCCAGCTCGACGCCACCGGCCGCCGGCAGGAGCAGCGTCGCGCCGACCTGTTCACGCAGCAGACGCGGCACTACGCCGAGTGCGACAGCGCCTTCTGGGCGAGACGCTACGACGGGGCCGCGGGCGAGGGGCCGCCGTTGTCGATCGTCGCGTTCACGACCCGGTTCTCGACCTATATCCAGCACGCGATGCGGGATCTCGCTGCTGCCCTCCGCCGTCGCGGCTGCCGCGTCGAGATCGTGATGGAACCCGACGACGCGACGGCCGCGGTGGACACGTGGACGACGCTCGCCGCCGAGCGTCACGATCTGATCCTGGTGATCAACCATTTGCGGTTCGAGCTCGAGGGTCGCGTCGATCCCCGCATCCCGTACGTCGGCTGGATCCAGGATCACATGCCGGCCCTGTGCACGCCGGCGGCCGGACGCTCCGTCACGTCGTACGACCTGGTGCTCGCCCGGAACGCGACGGAGATGTGCACGCGGCACGCCTACCCACGCGAACGCTTCCTCCCCACGCCCAACCTCACCGATGCCGTGCTGTATCACCCCGATCGCGTGAGCGATGACGTCGCCCGCGCGGGCTGCGACCTGTCGTACGTGGGGCACGGCTCCGGCCCACCGGAAGCGTTGTGGGAAGAGACCACGGTCGCCTTGCCCGCCCCGCACCGGGCGGTGCTGCGCACCTTCATCGACGCCGCCCGCGTCCGGCTGGAGCGCCGCGGGGACATGCCGTACCTGCTGCAGCTCGAGCTCCTGGCCGAGGCGGAAGCGGCCCACGGTCATCCGCCGATCACGCCCGCGGACCGCGAGCGCGTGCTCCTGCCCGCCGCCGCGGCGCTCGGCGACCGGATCATCCGCCACCAGTCGCTCGCGTGGGCGGCGGAATGGGCCGAGACGCGGGGACGCCGGCTGCGTCTCTACGGCCGCGGGTGGGATCGCCACCCCGCGTTCGCGCGGTACGCCGCGGGTGAGGTGGCCAACGGTCCGCCGCTGCGTTCGGTGTATCAGGCTTCGACGATCAACCTGCAGCTCAACGGGTTCACGGCATTTCACCAGCGTTTGCTGGACGCGATCGCCAGCGGGGGCTTCGTGCTCTCTCGGAAGATCGGGCGTGACTTCATGGGGCCCGCCTGCCGCGTGATCGCGGATGCATTCACCGCCGCCGCGTCGCTCGATGGGATTCTCGCCCGCCGCGCCGCCGATCAGAACCTGGACGAAGCCTTCACGACCGTCGAGGCGCTCGGACTCGCCCGCTGCGCCGAGGCGACCGATCCGGCGCGGCAGCGCGAGGCGAGTCTCATGACCGCGGTGTGGGGAAGACCGCACACGGATGCGGAGCTGTTCGAGCGCTTGCGAACGATCACCGAGGGCACCGACGCGCTCGCCGGCGACATCCCGGGCTTCGCCGACACGGTGTTCGAGACGAAGCAGCAGATGTTCGAGCAGCTCGATCGGTACGACGGTGATCCGGCGGCCCGCGCCGCCCTCGTGGCTCGCATGCGGGCCTGGGTGTGCGAGCACGCCACCTACGATGCGCTCGCGGGTCGAGTCCTGGCCAGGTTGCGCGAGCGATTCGCCGCCGACGCGGGCTGAGTCGCGGTGGCCGCCGCCCGCTCCTCGCGTATCATGCGCGGTATGCCTACACCTCCCTTCGGCGACGCGTTGCCCTATCCCTCCCGGCGGCGTCCGGTCTACGCCCGCAACGTCGTCGCCACCAGCCAGCCCCTCGCGGCGCAAGCCGGGCTGGAGATGCTTCGACGCGGTGGCAACGCAATGGACGCGGCGGTCGCCACCGCCGCTGCGCTCACGGTCGTCGAGCCGACGAGCAACGGCATCGGGTCGGATGCGTTTGCGTTGATCTGGGCCGGCGGCGGTCTGCACGGGCTGAACGCGTCCGGCCGCGCCCCCAGATCGCTCTCGCCGGCGCGGTACGCCGGCCTCGAGAAGATCCCCACCCGTGGGTGGGATGGGGTGACGACACCGGGCGCCGTGTCGGGGTGGGTGATGGTCGCGCAGCAGTTCGGGAAGCTGCCGCTGGAGACTCTGCTCGCGCCGGCCGTCCGCTACGCTCGCGACGGGTTCCTCGTCTCGCCCGAGGTGGCGTACTACTGGGGGAGGGCCGCGAAGCGGTACACCGGTGACGTCACTGCGGAGTGGCGACGCACGTTCGCGCCGAACGGACGCGCGCCGAGGACCGGCGAGCAGTTCCGGAGCCCGAACCACGCCGCGACGCTGGAGGCGATCGCGTCGACGGGCGGCGCCGCGTTCTACCGCGGGCCGCTCGCCGAACGGATCGGGCGGGCCGCGTCCGAAGGCGGCGGCGATCTCCGCGTCGACGACCTGGCGTCGCACGCCGCCGAGTGGGTGCGTCCGATCGCGATGGAGTACCAGGGCGTGCGGCTCCACGAGATCCCGCCGAACGGGCAGGGTATCGTCGCCCTCATCGCGCTCGGCATCCTCCGTCACCACGACATCGCGGGCATGGCCGTCGACTCCGTGTCGTACCTGCACCACCACATCGAAGCGATGAAGCTCGCCTTCCGTGACGGACACCGCTACGTCGCCGATCCCGCGTTCATGGACGTCGCGCCCGCGGACCTGCTCGATGACGGCTACCTCGCCGAGCGGGCCCGTCTCATCGATGCCGATCGCGCGCAGGACTTCGGCCACGGCACGCCGAAGCCGGGCGGAACGATCCTCCTCACCACGGCGGACGCCGAGGGCAACATGGTGTCCTTCATCCAGTCGAACTACACGGGCTTCGGTTCGGGCGTCGTCGTGCCGGGTACGGGCATCGCGCTCCAGAATCGCGGGTGCTGCTTCACGCTCGAGCCGGGGCATCCGAACGAGGCGGGGCCCGGCAAGCGTCCGTACCACACCATCATCCCCGCGTTCGTCACCCGTCCCGGGCCGGGCGGTGAGGACGTGCCGCTCATGGCCTACGGCGTGATGGGAGGCTTCATGCAGCCGCAGGGGCACGCGCAGGTGCTGTCACGGATCGTCGATCACGACCAGAACCCGCAGGCCGCGCTCGACGCCCCGCGGTGGCGGGTCGAGAGCGGGTTGAAAGTGACGATCGAGCCCGGCTTCGATCCCGCCGTGTACGAGGGGCTTCGTGCGCTCGGCCATGACGTGACGATCGCGTCGCGTCTCGGCGCGGGGCACGGACGCGGCCAGGTCATCTACCGGCTGGATGACGGCTACCTGGCGGCGTCCGACCAGCGGGCGGACGGGCAGGCGGTGGGGTTCTGAGGATCACGGCGCGTTCCGCCCGTTCCAATTCCCCCATTTCCCCATTGTGCAATTCCCCAAATCCCGGTTCCCCGCTCCCCGTTCCCGGTTCCGCATTCCCTCCTCTTCGCCATGGTCTCGCGCGAACGCCGCGACGGGACGGAGCCGGAGACTGGGAACTGGCAACCGGGAATCAGGGGACGCGAACGGGGCCGTTCAGCTCCGCCCGTTCCAATTCCCCCATTCCCCCATTGTGCAATTCCCCCAGTCCCGGTTCCCCGCTCCCCGTTCCCGGTTCCGCATTCCCTCCTCTTCGCCATGGTCTCGCGCGAACGCCGCGACGGGACGGAGCCGGAGACTGGGAACTGGCAACCGGGAATCAGGAGCCGGGATTTGGGAAATTGCACAATGGGGGAATGGGGGAATTGGAACGGGCGGAGTCCTCAGAACCCCACCGCCTGCCCGTCT
>JABDLI010000159.1 GCA_013003065.1 Phycisphaerales bacterium
GCCCCGCCCGTCGTCCGCGGCAACGCCCGTGCGGTGGGGCGCGGTGCCCCCGGGCTGGACTTCCGATGATCCGCCGGCGGCGATGTCGGTCGCGTCCTTCACGATCCCGGACAAGGGCGGGGTCGGCGCGCTGACGATCACGCCGCTCGGACCGGGACAGGATCTTCTCGCGAACGTCAACCGCTGGCGGCGTCAGGCCGGATTGCCTCCGGTCGCGACGCTGGCCGAGGCGGACCCCCTCGCCATCGACGTCGGTGGCGACGCGGGCACGCTCGTCGACATCACCGGGGGCGAGCAACGCATTCTCGCCGTCGTCGTGTCGCAACCGGCGGCAACCTGGTTCATCAAGCTCACGGGACCGGACGGGCTGCTCGGAGGGCAGCGTCCGGCGTTCGAGGAATTCGTGCGATCGCTGCAACTGGACGGATCATCGTCATGAACGACACGCTCAAACACTGGCTCGCCCCGGTCGCCTCGCTCCGGCTGACGGTGACCCTGCTCGCGCTGGCGACGTTTCTCGTCTTCGCGGGCACGGTCGCGCAGATCGACAAGGGCATCTGGACCGTGGTGGACGAATACTTCCGCTGCGCGTTCGCGCGGATCGAGCTGCGTATCTTCTTCCCGCGCGACATGGATGTCCCCGGCGCCTTCTGGTTCCCCGGGGGCTGGCTCATCGCGGGCCTCCTGCTCGTCAACGTGCTCGCCGCCCACCTGGTGCGGTTCAAGCTGAAGGCGACCGGCGGTCGTCTGCTCGCCGGCGTGACGGTCGTGGGCGTCGGGGCGGCCCTGCTCTGGCTCGTCCTCGCCGGCGTCTTCGACCAGGACGTCGCGGCGACGGAAAGCGCTGCGTTCTGGCGGGTGCTCTTCCGGCTCGCCAAGGGCGGCGGGGTTGCGATCGTGCTGATGATCGGTTGCGTGCTGCTCTTTCGACGACGCGCCGGCATCGTGCTGCTGCACTCGGGGATCATCCTGCTGCTCGTGTCCGAGTTCATCACCGGCGCGTTCGCCGTCGAGGGCCGGATGCGAATCGAGGCGGGCGAAGCGGCGAACTACGTCGAGCACATGCGATCGGTGGAGCTGGTCTTCACCGATCGGACCGACGCCGACGTCGATCGGATCGCGGTCGTGCCGTCGAACCGTCTTCGAGCGGGCGAACGCATCGATGACCCCGACCTTCCCGTGGAGGTCGAGGTGCGTCGCGTGATGCGGAACTCCCAGGTCGTCGACGCCCGCCGCGTCGGACCCGAGGTGCCCAACGAGGCCACCGCGGGATCGGGGCTGCAGGCGGTTGCCGTCGATCAACCGGAGGCGAGCGGCACCGACACCGAGCAGACGATCGACATCCCCGCCGTGTACGCCACGCTGCGGCACCGGACCGGGGAGGAGATCGGCACGTTCCTCTTCACGCCGTGGCTGAGGGGGACCCGGCTGGAGCGTCAGGAGATCACGGTCGACGGACGCCCGTACGACGTGCGGCTGCGTTTCGCTCGCACGTACAAGCCCTACCGGATCGAGCTGCTGGAATTCCGACATGACAAGTACGTCGGCACGGAGAAGCCGAAGAACTTCTCCTCGCTGGTGCGGCTCATCGACGAGGAACGCGGCGTCGATCGCACGGTGAAGATCTGGATGAACAATCCGCTCCGGTACGCCGGCGAGACGTTCTACCAGTCCTCGTTCGAGCCGGGCAAGAACCTGACGATCCTGCAAGTCGTGCGGAACGACGGCTGGATGATCCCATACCTGTCCTGCATGCTCGTGGGCGTGGGGATGAGCGTTCACATGGGGCTGGTCCTGGTCGACTTTCTCCGGAGGAGAGCGCGATGAACACCCTCACCCGCATCGTTCCCATCGTGGTCGCCACGCTGTGCGTGCTCTGGCTCGTCGGCAAGGCGATGCCTCCACGCGACGCGGAGGGCGAACCCGCGATCCACGCGTTTGCGCAGCTGCCGCTCGTCTATCAGGGCCGGGTGAAGCCGTTCGACACGCTCGCGCGGAACAGCCTGATCATCCTCTCCGACCGCCAGAGCTGGCGGGACGAAGAGGGACGCAAGCGACCCGCCATCGAGTGGCTGCTCGACGTGATGTCCGGCTCCCCCCGCGGGCGAGAGCACGCGGTCTTCCGCATCCACAACCTGCAGCTCCTGACGCAGCTGGAGTTGGAGCCCCGCCGCGGATACCGGTACTCGTTCGACGAGCTGGCGCCGCGGCTCATCGACATCGAGCGGCAGGCCATGCACGCCGGCGACCTCACGTCCGATGAACGCGATGTCTACGACGTCAAGGTGCTGGAGCTGTGGCGCAAGATCATGCTCCACCACGTGCTGGTGGAGACGCACGCGGCGGGCGATCTCACCAGCGGGCCCGGGGGGCTCGACGGCGCCATCCACCGGGTCGAGCGGATCGAGCGGCTGTCCGCCCCGCACGTCATTCCGCCGCTGGGCGATCGGGAAGAATGGCGCCCGATGCTGCGGGCTGCGCTCGACGACGCGATGACGGCCGACGCCGACCCCGCCGTCGAGCACATGGCGGCGCTGCTCGCCGCGTGGCGTGATGACGATTCGGCGGCCTTCAACTCCGAGCTGGCCGCGTACCAGACGCTCCTGGGCGAGACGCCCGCGTTGCGTGCGCCGGTGCTGGGGTTCGAGGCGGACTTCAACCACTTCGCGCCGTTCTATCACTGCGCCGTCCTGTACGTGCTGGCATTCCTCATCGGCTGCGTGGGGTGGCTGACGCACCCCGAGCTCTTCCGCCGCACGGCCTACTGGTTGCTCTCCGCCACGTTCATCGTGCACGTGCTGGCCATTGCGAGCCGGGTGTACATCTCCGGCTACCCGCCGATCACGAACCTCTACGGCACTGCCGTCTTCATCGGCGCCGGATGCGTGATGCTCGGCTTGATGCTGGAGCGTCTCCACCCGCTCGGCGTCGGCAACATGCTCGCCGCCGCGGTCGGCTTCGTCACGCTGCTGATCGCGCACTTCCTCGCCGGTGACGGGGACACGCTGGAGATGATGCAGGCCGTCCTGGACACGAAGTTCTGGCTCGCGACGCACGTGATCATCATCAACTTCGGGTACTCGGCAACGTTCGCGGCCGCCGGGTTGGCGGGGCTGTACATCCTGCGTGGCGTGCTCACGCGGTCGATGAATCGCGACGTCGAGCGGATGTTCGGCCGGATGATCTACGGCGTGCTGTGCTTCGCGCTGCTGCTGAGCTTTCTCGGCACCGTGCTCGGCGGACTCTGGGCCGACGACTCGTGGGGACGTTTCTGGGGCTGGGATCCCAAGGAGAACGGCGCGCTGATGATCGTGCTGTGGAACGCCCTGATCCTGCACGCGCGGTGGGGGGGCATGATCAAGACCAGGGGCATCGCCGTCCTCAGCGTGTTCGGCGGGATGATCACGGCGTGGTCGTGGTTCGGCGTCAATCAGCTCGGCGTCGGGCTGCACTCGTACGGGTTCACCGACTCCGTCACGTTCTGGTTGCTGATCTTCGCGGCGAGTCAGCTGCTCGTCATGGCGATCGGCCTCATGCCCCGCCGGTGGTGGCGGAGCGGAGATCCGACCCAGCGACGACCACGCCCGTCGTTCCCGCTCCTGGAGGAGGAGAAGGCCGCCGCGTCACCGTCGGCGGGATAGCGTGTCACTGCATGTACGCCGTGCGGTCGTGTCGCGTGCCGTGGCACGTCAACGTGCAGTTGCCGCTGAACGTCCCGGTGTCGCGAAACTCAAGTCGCCCGGTCACCGGATCCGGGAAGGCGATCGTGTTGTCGAAGTTGATCAGATGGGTGTTCCCGGTGCGGGTGCCCTGCGCCGACGCGATGCCGTGGGCATCGTGGCAGGCCGAGCAGGGCGTGCGGGAATCCAGGACGTGCACGCGATGCGGGAAGGAGGCGTCGGTGAGGATGCCGCCGGCGCCCTCGCGTTCGTGGCAGGTGTAGCACAACGCGTACGCCTGGCTGCTCTCGTTCGTTCCGTCGGCCGTGTCGTACCGCGCGAGGAGCAGTGGGCGTTCGTTGGAGCCGTGGACGCCGTTCGGCCCCGTCCCTCCGCTCGCCACGCTCGTGTCGGAGCCGTGGCAGTCGCTGCAGTGGACGAGGCTGCTGGTCGTCCACCCCGGACGAAGGCTCGGCACGTCCAGGTTTCGGCCCGGCCCTTGGACCGGGTGATACGAGACGGCCGAGAGCGCGAACTCGGCGCGGGTGTTGATGTCGGTGATGACGCGGGGCACCCACGATGACCGCAACGCGTTGTCGTCACCGTGACACTTGAAGCAGACCTCGTACTCGAAGCTGGCGGCCGGCGTCGTGGTTCCCGACGCGGTGACGCCGCCGACGCGTCCGAGGCTCGGGTGCAGTCCCGGGGGATCCGCGTGGCCGGGCTCCATCGTGTGCGCGTCGTGGCAGTCGGTGCACGTGCTGTGGCCGGGAATCGGATCGGGAGGATCGACGGGCCGGTCCGTGTCGTGGGACGATACGCGGTCGAGGTCGGCGAGGATGTCCGCGGCGCCGGGATGCGAGCCGTCATGACAGCCGGTGCACGTCGCGGTCACGTGATGCTGGCGAAGGAGAAACGGGCCGCTGGGGGCCGAGTGGGGTTGGTGACAGCTCGCACAGCCCATGTGCGCGTCGATGGTCGTCGTCGAGATCTGGTGGCACGCGCGGCACAGGGCGGAGTTCGTGTTGTCGGCGACCAGGAAGTGGCCGAAGCGGTTGTCGTGCGCTTCGTGACACGTCGTGCACTGAAGCTCGGCGTTGTGATCACGTTCCAGAGCAAGCGGCAACGCCGCGGGGTCGGTCAGCTTCGGGTCGCGGCCCACGAGCGTGGCGTCGTAGCGGAACGAGATCGGATGATCGTCGGAGAGGTCCGTACCGAGGTTCGCGTGTCCGGGCGGAAGCGTCATCACCCCGCCGGCCATCTGGATGATCTGGTCGCGCGAGACGACGCTCCCGAGCGCGATGGTGCCGTCGTGGCAGGAGAGGCACATCTTGGACGCACCGGTCGGCTGGCCCGGTCGGGCGTCGAGCGCCGAGCTCGAGTAGACCGTGTACCCGCTCACCGGCAGGTCCCGATTCCAGAGCGGCTGAATCGGGGCGGCGTTGTGGGGTGTGTGACAGAAGATGCACACCTGCTCCTCGGTGGTCGCGCGGATCACGCCCGGCCCCGAGGCGGCGAGGTTGTGCGGCGTGTCGACGACGCTGCGTCCCAGCTGGGCCCAGACAGGCGTGGCCAGAGCCGCGGTCGCGAAGCCGATGATGCGGCCATGCCGTCTCGTCATGGCGATGCCTCCGGAAGGTACTCAAAGACCTGGACCCGACGATTGTATGAATCGGCGATCCAGATCCGTTGGTTCGAATCGATGTGAATTCCGCTGGGCAGCCAGAATTGCCCGGGGCCCGTGCCCTCTTCCCCGAAGGACAGCAGGAGCGTGCCGCCGGAGTCGAAGATCTGGACCGACTCGAAATGGGCGTCGATCACGTAGAGGTGACCGTCCGCATCGAGGGCAAGATCCTTGGGTCGCGAGAAGTAGCCCGGCAGATCACCGTGGGAGCCGATCTGGCGGAGCGGCCGACCGTCCGGCTCGAAGACCTGCACCCGGAAGTTCAGCGTGTCGGTGACGTAGACTCGGCCGTCGCGATCGATCGCGACGTTGGTCGGGTAGTTGAACTTCCCGAGCGTCGTGCCCCGGCCGCCGATGCGGTCGATCTCGTTGCCGGCGGCGTCCAGGACGACCACCGCATGGTGTCCGGCGTCGGCGACGTAGATGCGGCTCGTGCGTCGATCGACGGCGACCCCGCACGGCCGCGCCAGGGCGGCGGATCCCAGGGCCTCGCCGTGCGGGCGCCCGGCGTGGAAGGCGAACAGCGTGCCCGCCACCGAGTCCGCGACGAGCAGACGCCCGGCGGGATCCCACGCGATCGACACCGGCTGGGCGAAGACGCCGTCACCCGCCGGTCGCCACTGGTCGTAGGTGCGGCGATCGAGATCGAAGACGTGCACGAGCTGTCCGTTGCTGTCGCAGACGAACACGCGGCTGCCATCGTCGGTGCACACGTCGAAGGGCGTCAGCATCGTGTGGGCGGAGGCGGCGCCAAAGACGGCAGCGCCGAGATCCTGGAGGAAGGATCGGGCCGGCGCGAGATCGACGTCACTCTCGATGACGCCTACGTAGCGGATCCGCGCCCGTTCGGCCCCGGCCGGCCACTGCAGATCGACGGTCGTGTCGAAGATGCTCCCGGCCGGCCGGCCGCATCCGGCGGCGGTGGCGACCACGATCGCCACCAGCGCGGAGCGTGGCCACGGGCGCAGGGGTCGTTGTCGATCGGACGCTCGTGGTTGCACGGTCGATCCTCCGGAAACGCGGCCTCGGGGGGACACCCGTCGCCCGCGTCAGAATTCTCGTCGGAGTCCGAAGCGGAAGGTCAGAAAATCGGTGTCGGCGGTCTCGGTGTCGAGGAAGCTCGTGTTGAGCGTGGCATAGAGCTCCAGCTGCCGGTACCGCCAGCGGAGGTCGATCTCCTGCTCGAATCCCTCCGAGTCGAACCCGCGCCGATCGTCCTCCTGCCGCCACAGCACGTACAGGCTGGCGGTGAGGCTGCGGTCGAGCTGCTCCCGCCAGCGGCCGGAGATCGTCGTGGTGCTGGTGC
Organism: Phycisphaerales bacterium; assembly: GCA_013003065.1. GTDB lineage: Bacteria > Planctomycetota > Phycisphaerae > Phycisphaerales > SM1A02 > JABDLI01. The sequence goes on from JABDLI010000159.1 coordinate 6,650, forward strand.
GGTCATCGGTGTCGAGATCCGTTTGCGTGCGGTAGAGCGCGCTGAAGGTGAGCTGGCTCTTCGGACCGAGCCGCTCGGCGTACCGCGCCTCCAGACGCGTGACCTCGAACGGCGAGAGGTCGCTGTCGCGACGACGCCATTCGCCGAGCAGCGACAGGTTGGCCAGGTCGTATTCGGCGCCGAAGGTCCAATCCTCCGCATCGGCGGCGGGGCCGAGACCGGGGTCGCCGCGACGATCCTGATCCTGGTGGAGGTACCGCATGTACAGGGCGAGTCCCCGCAGCGGACCGTCTTCGATGTCGTAGCGCAGCGTGAAGCCGAGCCCCGTCGTCTCGGTCGTGTTGGCCGGCTCCGGCCCGATGCGATAGTCGACGAGCACAACGGCGCCGTCGCTGATGTCACCGCCGAGGACGCGACGCAGCTCGACGCGCTCCTCGAACGGGATCACCAGGTAATCGAAGCCCTCGCGAAAGAGCTGTACGCCGGCAGCGTCGGTGACCACGATGGAGTCCGGGTCGATCCGTCGTCCGATGAGCGTGACGACGCCGGACAGCCCGAACACCTCGACCTGATCGGTGATCTGACGCTCCCCCGCGCCGTCGTCCTCCTGCCAGTTGTAGTTGACGGCGGCGGTCGCGGCGAGCCGTCCACTCGGCACCAGCTTGGTGTAGTCGAGGTCGATGTTGCCGAATCGCTGATCGCTCGTGAAACCGGTCTCGGCGATCTCGAAGACGCTCGCGCCGGCCCGGGCGTTCGTGATCAGGCTGTCGAAGAGGCGATGACGGATGCCCGCGACACCGCGGTGGAGATCCTGCCGGGCTTCGGGGCGATCCTGCTGGTCGAAGGTGTAGTCGAGCTGGTATTCCAGTCGCTCGGTCGGTCGCAACCGCAGCCGTTCGTCCACCCGGATGCGGTCGATCGGAAACCGCCCGGTTTCGTGAACGACGTGGACGGTCGAACGCAGATCGCTGCGTTTTTTTTCACCGAAGTCGAGCGTGTGCGTCAGGACCCCGTCGTGTCGCTCGAACGTGTTGCCGAGGCGAAGATCGCCGGACTCCTGGACATCGTCGTAGGAGTAGTCCCAGTCGAGACGCTGATCCTCGTCGAGCGCCAGCTGCGTCTGCCACTCGACCGTGTGCTGGTCGACGTTGAAGTCCGATCCCGCAAGCGAGCTCGTCTGATCCTGCTCGCGATGGTAGTACGTGAAGAAGCTCGGCATCGTCTCCGAGCGCAGCGTCATCCGCGCGCCGTACTCGGTCGTCGTGGCATCGAGCGTGTCGGCAAACTGGCGGTCGATGAGCGTCTGCGTGCGTCGCGCGTAGAGCGTCACCGGCAGCGTGCCTTCGCGCAGGATGAGCCCCGAGACGTCGAATTCGTTGATGTCCTCCGGATTGCGTCCGACGCGGTCGGTGCTCTCCAGGTCGACGTCCCGCTGCTCGAGCTGCAGGCGTCCGAGCAGGTCCAGCTCGATGAGGTTGGGGTGGCCGATGAAGCCGCCGCTGCGCAGTTCGAAGACTTCGCGGAAGAGCTGCTCGCGATCGGTCACCGACGCTGCCCCTGGCCGTTCGACGCGATCCTCCCGGAGGCTGCCGAAGAACTCGAAGGCCGCGCGGATGTCCTCCAGGTGGATCAGCTCCAGCGGCGTCTCCTGCGTGATCACGATCGGCCCGCCGTCCTGGGCGGCGACCAACGCCGTCGCGAGGAGCGGGGCGGCGAGCATCGGCCACCGGTGCACCCAGGCCGGAGCGTCCATCACCGCGACTCCGTCGGCATTTCCGCGGCCGGCGAGCGCAGAAGCGCGGGGGTCGGGCCGCCGTGCCCGTGGTGGCAGCTCAGGCAGTCGACCGTCAGGTCCGCGTGGACGTCGAGCGTGTCGTCCAGCAGCCCGGTGTCGGGTGAGTGGCAGTCGAGGCAGAGTCCGGGACTGGGCGTCAGCAGGAGCGCGGGGTACGCCGACTCGTGCGCTTCGTGGCACTGGAGGCACTGCGCTCCGGCCACGGGTCCGTGCATGGAAGGAAAGGCCGTCACGGTCGCGCGATGACAGTCGAGGCAGACACTGTCGTCGACATCGCCGTAGCCGCTGAACGTGAGCCCGAAGTCGGTCGCGGTGACGTGGCACGCGCGGCAGTTTCGCTCGCGGAAGGGGACGTGGGTCGAGACGACCGTCCGCGTCCGACGCCGATCGCGCGGACCGTCCGCGGTGGCCGGGGCGTCGGGATCAGGGACGCCGTCGAAGAAGAAGCTGAGCACCTCGTAGTGGCGATCGACGCTGCAGCCGAACCAGAGACCCGCAACGCACGCGAGGATCACGCCGACGCCGAGGGCCCGACGTCTCCCGTTGCGCGCGCTCGGGAAGCTGCTCAAGGTCCGCCCCCGGGGGGGCCGGTGGGCAGCGCGCTCTCGTCGGGATTGACCAGGCCGGGCAGCCCGAGCGGATCGTCGGGCGACTCGCTGAGCCCCGTCGGGACGGGGACGGATCCCGCCGTGATGTCCCGCGGCGTCACTCCCGGACGCAACTGCCCCATCGCGTACACGGAGACCTTGCTCGGGCCGAACTGGTTCGTGACCAGGACGAGCCGCTCCGCCTGAAAGTCGGGGTGAATCAGCTCGCGGTAAAGATCGAGATCACCATCGTGGACGCACACGCCGGCCGGAAGCTGCATCGCGCCGGGGTGCGCGCCGGCGGAGCCGAAGAACATGAGCAGTCGATTGGAGTCGTCGAAGAGCTGGACGTTGGCGAATCCCGCGTCGACGACGTACACGATGCCGTCGGAGTCGACCGCAAGGTGCTTGGGCCGGACGAAGTTGCCGGGGTTCGTCCCGATCGTCCCGAACGCATTGAGCAGCGTGCCGTCGGGGGCGAATTTCCGGACGCGGCAGTGCAGGACGTCGCTCACGTACACGTTGCCGGCCGGGTCGACGTCGATCCCCAGGGGCCAGGCCATCTGCTCTTCCTCCGCGAGCTGCTCGCCCAGCACGCGAAGCCGATCGCCGGTGAAGCGATCGAGGACGTGCACGGTGCGTGACTCGAAGTCGCACACGTACAGCTCACCCCCCCGGACGGCGACGCCCGTCGGCCGGAATCCCGTGAACCCGAACGTGGCCACGATCCGCTCGTCCGCGTCGTACGCCATGACGACGCCGCGTTGGGCGTCCGAGACGTACTTGACCCCGTCCGCGGAGATCGCCACGTCGGTCGGGCTGGTCAGGCGACCGGCGCCGGAGACCCCCATCAGACGCGTCTGCTGATTGCGGACGTCGAGCACGACGACCCCGGCGTTCTTCGTATCACAGACGTAGATCTTCCCGTCCCACATCGCGACCCCGTACGGCTTCACGATCGGGAGCACCTGGCGGTCGGACCCCGTGATCAACTCGTCCAACGCCGACCGGGCGGGCTCGACGTCCTCGCTGTACCGGTACGACGCCAGGTACTGGATTCGGGGAGCGGCCGGGAAGGGCGGCCAGAACGCGGCGGCGGTGGCGGAGCCGGGGGCGGTCGGCGCGCTCGCGCAGCCGGCGAGCAGCACCGCGACGGCGGCAACCAACGCCGTTCGCCGTGGCCATGCGCGGGTCGTGGGCAGGACCAGTCGGAGGTGGATCATGGCAGGAGGTCTTCCATTATCGGCAACAAGCGAACCCGTGGCCAGCCGAGGAGCACGGCCGGCCACGGGTCATCGGATTGACGCGGCGACGGAGGTCCGTCCTATTTGTTGTGACAGGTCAGGCAAAGCTGGCTGCCGTCGTTGTCGACCCAGAGGAAGAACTCGTTGTCGTTGCGGTTGTGCGGCTCGTGGCAGGTCGCGCAGCTCACGACCCGCTCCAGCTCGCCGTCCACGTCCATGTCCGCCAGCGCGAAGCCGAACCCGGCGGTGTTCTCCCAGGTCGCCGGGTCGAAATACCCTGCGTGGGTCGGATACACGGCGGCGCGGCCCACCGGGTGGTCGTTCTGGAGATCGGTGCCCAGGTTGCCCCGCCCGGCGATCACGAACGTGCCGCCGAGGCCGCCGAACGCATCGACTGCGACCGTGCCGTCGTGGCAGGACATGCACAGGATGCTCTTCTGGTCCAGGGCCTCGTCCACCGGGAAGGTCGCACCGTCCCCGCCGTAGATCTGGTAGGCCGCGGTGGTCACGGTGTGGTTCCAGAGCATCCCGGCCTCGGCGGCCTCGGCGTGGTGGGGGGCGTGGCAGGGGAGGCAGATCTGATTCTGTGACCAGACCTGCCCGCTGAAGTCGTGCAGCGAGCCCGTGATGTCCGCGGTCGCGGACGTTCCGAGGATGTACGCCGTGACGGCCAGGCCGCCGCCGATCAGCAGTGCTTGTCGTTTCATGGTTGCCTCCAGACTGGAGTGTGCGCGCGACACGCGGTGCCGCCACCTCTTTTGTGGTGCAACGATTGTGCCAGGAGACCGCCGTCTCCAGCACCCGGAATCGACCCCGAAGGGCGTTCTCGGACCCGCCGGACGGACCCGTCCCAGGGGTGAGAACCGGACGCCGGGCGGTCCTCCCGGTCATCGGATTCCGCCCGCCGCCGAAGCGCCCGCCGTCGACGGTCGATGCATCCTCCGGACGAGAGGGGGGCCGGGCATGGGTCGGAGGCAACAGGGAGCGGTCGGAGCCATCGTCGCGGTTGCGGGGCTGGCCGGGTTCGGAGCCGGCGAGCGTCCCGCCGGGGCCGACGCGATCGCGGTGGTGACCCCGATCTTCGACGCCTCGCATCCATCCCGGATCCCGGGCCAGCGGTGTGATGCATGCCACACCTTCGATCCGGGCCTCTCGCATCCCGTTGACATCGTGCCCGCTCTCGAGGTGCCGACGCAGTTTCCCCTCACCGCGGGGCGAATGACCTGCATCACGTGCCACGACGATCGAGACGACCGCCACGGCCAGCTGCGGGCAACGACCCCCGCGCTCTGCGCGGCGTGCCACACCGGCGCCGGCCGCTCCGCCGCCGACGTGCACGCCCGGCAGCTGGGTTCGGCCCACTTGTCCGCGGGACGCGAACGGTGGGGTGGAGTGCTGGCGACCGACGCGCTCGACGCCGAAACCACCGCGTGTCTCGGCTGTCACGACGATTTGCTCGCGCGGGGCGTGCCCCACGAGCCGATCGGACGGCGGCAACGCGCGCGGGGCCACGACAGCCATCCGGTGGCGACGCCCTACCGACGCACGGGGGCGCCGGATCCCTACGACGGGCTCCGTCACCCCGATCTCGTGGACCCTCGGATCCGCCTCTTCGACGGCAATCTGGGCTGCGGCTCCTGTCACAGCGTGTACGCCGGGGAGCCGGGTCTGCTCGTGATGCGAAACGAACGCAGCCGTCTCTGCACGTCCTGCCACGATCTGTAAAACCCCCGGTTGGGCGGCTCGCCGGGCGAACCGAGCCCGTTTGGCACTCCGCTTGCGTGTTGCCGGAGTGCCCGCGGGCGGAAGGCCCGTCGACGTCGCGAGCGATCCGGCTCGTCGCGGTCTCGTCCCTCGGGTCGGAGGCAGCCCGTGCGGCCGAGTCGGCTGAGCGTGATCTACTGGACCGGCACCGCGGCGTGCTTCGCCGGCGCGGTGGCGATGTTGATCGTCTACACGCCGGTCGAGCCGACGATGGGGCCCATCCAGAAAATGCTCTACCTGCACTGGCCGGTCGCCATCGACGCGTTCGCGGCCTGCTTCGTCGTCTTCGTGGCCAGCATCGGGTACCTGTGGCAACGCGAGGAGCGTTGGGATGACCTTGCCGTCGCTGCGAGCAACGTGGCGGCGGTCTACTGCGCCGCCGTGCTGGTGACGGGCGTCCTCTGGGCGCGCAGCGTCTGGGGGGTGTGGTGGATCTGGAGTCCGCGGCTGACCTTCAGCCTGGTGCTCTTCCTGCTGTATGTCGGCTACCTGGCCCTGCGACCGCTCGTGCCGGCGGAGCGACGCGCCGTGGTGTCCGCCGGCTACGGCATCGCCGCGTTCGTCGACGTCCCGCTCGTCTTTCTTTCGGTCAAGCTGATGCCCGACGTGCACCCGACCTCGATCACGCTGGCACCGGCCATGAAGCTCACGCTTGCCGTCTGGTTCGTCCCGATCACGCTCATCATGGGCGGTCTCATCGCGACGCAGTTCGGCTTGAACCGGCGGCGTCATGCGGTCGGGGGGCCGGGACCCGTCCCGGTCCGGCCGCGGGAGACACTGGCATGAGCCCGAACCAGTACGTGCTGCTTGGTTATCTCCTCGGCGCCGGCCTGCTCTGGGGATATGCGCTAGGCTTGTGGATCACTGCGTTCCGGCTCGGTCGCCGGTCGCGCCGAACATCGCATCGCGGGTGACCCGCCCGCCCGGAGGAATCGTCCGATGCCTCGACTCCGCGTCCTGCATCTGTCTCGGCTGAGCGTTCTCGCCAGCCTCGGCGTGGTCGCCATCTCGGTGGCGCTGGCCACGGCCCAGCTGCCGCCCGGTCATCCGCCGACGACGCCGCAGTTGCCGCCCGGTCATCCGCCGACCGCGCCGGAAATGCCACCGGGCCACCCGCCGGTCGGGACCGCCAACCCCGTCCACGCTGCGTCGGCCGAGGACGTCGCGTCGGCGGAGGCGACCGTTCTCGCGTACTACGCATCGATCTCCGGACCGGCGGGCGTGCCGCGGGACTGGAACCGCTTCCGATCGCTGTTCTTGCCGGATGCCCGGATGTACACCGCGCGTCAGAACGGGGGACGCGCCGTGCCGTTCACGCTGACCCCCGAGCAGTTCGTCAACAGCAATCGCGCCTACTTCGAAGGCGCCGGCTACGACGAGCGTGAGATCACCCGGCGGGTCGAGCGATTCGGAACGATGGCGCAGGTCTGGAGCACCTACGAGTCACGACGCAACCCCGCGGACGACGCCGCGTACGGCCGGGGCATCAACGCATTCCAGCTCATCCACGACGGCGATCGGTGGTGGATCGCGTCGATTCTGTGGGACTACGAACGTCCGGCCCAGAGTCCGATTCCCGCGGAATACCTGCCCACGCCGGGCACCAGCGGACCGTGAGCCGCTCCCCGAATCGGGAACGGCGGCGTGGGGCGTCTTCCCGGGGCTGGGAGCCCCGGACGCCGCGGGTGGCCGGTGCGTCGGGCGGGCGGGCTGGCACGGTCGTTGCAACCCACCCGGTGGGGCGATGGGGCACATCGACCGCTCGGGCGACGTCGGCTTCACCGATCTGCTCGCCGTGCTGGCATCGTGGGGTCCCTAGAGACCCGGAACCGCCGTTGGATGGGAGCTGGACCATGAACACGTTGATGAGAAAACGGCGAGCGCGACTGGGGGGTGCGCTCGCCGTGCTCACGCTGGGGGTCGCGACCACGGGAGCGTTTTCCTACGACCGGTACAACGACGGGTGTCAGACGTGCCACGGGTGGTTCCTCGGTCCGGCGTCGCCGGCCGGCACCATCTTCCCGAACAACGACAAGCATCGGATGCACCGCTCGGAGTCGTGGATGGCCACCGATTGCAACCTCTGTCACGCGTTCGGTGATGACAACGATCCCTTCATCGGGTTCTCCGACGGCACCGATGCCACGCCGGGTCTCGGATGCGTCGGCTGTCACGGACGCGACTATGGTGGCGCGCTCGGCGTGAGCGGGGTGGGACTGCGCGCTCGTCACGCCGAGAGCGGCGTCACGCTGTGCGGAACCTGCCACGGCGGTGATCCGCTGCCGCATCCCGAGAACATCCTGCCGCCGTACTACGGTTCCCCCGACACGCTCGTGGGCGACCCGTGCAATCAGGGCCCCGGGTTCGGCGAGCATTGGAGCCTCGGCGACCCCCGGGGACTCGACAACGACGGCGACGGTCTCTACGACGGCGATGACCCGGACTGCGACGCCGTCTCGTGCGTGGAGGACCTCGATCGCGACGGCTCCGTCGGTTTCACCGATCTGCTGCTCGTGCTGTCGAACTGGGGCGACTGCCCGCCGGCGGAACCGTGTCCCGCGGACATCGACGGTTCCGGCGACGTCGCCTTCACCGACCTTCTCGCGGTCCTCGCCGCCTGGGGTCCCTGCTGAGGCGTCACGGCATCCAGCGACTGAACGACGCGAGCGTCCGCATGTAGCCCACCCGCTCGAACACGCCGGGATCCGGCGCGTGGGCGTGGCTCAGGCTGCCTTTCATCTGCTCGACCGAGTCGTACTCGTTCTCGGTCATCCACGCGCTCAGCCCCGAGACGAGCGTGCGCACGTGCTCCGGGCCCCGCCGGTAGATGGCGGAGGCCGTCATCGTGACGTCGGCGCCGGAGAGCAGGAGCTTGACGACGTCGGCGGGAGCGTGGACTCCGCTCGTCGCGGCGAGCGACGCGGAGACGCGGCCCCGCAAGAGCGCCACCCACATGAGCGGCAGCCGCGACTCGAAGGGCTCGCTCAAAACGAGGTTCGGCGCCACGCGAAGCGTGTCCAGATCGATGTCGGCATGGACGAACCGGTTGAAGAGCACGAGCCCGTCGGCGCCGGCGTCGGCCAGACGCGTCGCGAGGTTGGCAAACGCGGTGAAGAACGGAGGCAGCTTCACGGCGAGCGGAATCGAGATCCGCTCGCGGACCGCGGTGACCAGGTCGACGAGCTCCGCCTCCACGTCGGCGGCGGTGCGGGCCGGATCGGGGAAGATGCCGTAGACGTTCAGCTCCAGCGCCGCCGCGCCCGCGTCCTCGATCGAGCGGGCGAACCGGACCCAACCCCCGCGGGAGACCCCGTTCAAGCTGCCGATGATGGGAATCCCCACCGACTGCACGGCCAGCTCGAGCATACGCAGATAGTTGGTCGAGCCGGCGTTGTAGTCGACCATGTCCGGGAAGTACGAGAGCGACTCCCCGTAGGTCTCGGCGCCCGTTTCGTACAGGCCGTGCAGCTCCATCTCCTCCCGTTCGATCTGCTCCTCGAAGAGCGAGGGGAAGACGGCGGCGGCGGCGCCGTGCTCTTCGAGCTTCTGGAGCGTGTCGATGCGTTCCGTCAGCGGGCACGCGGAGATCACCACCGGGTTCTTGAGCGTGAGTCCGAGGTAGCCGGTCCGGAGGTCGGGGGTCATGACGCTGTCTCCGAGTCGGGGATCGATCGCTCCACGCCCACCATCTGCTCGTACAGGTGCCACCGCACGTCGATGTCACGCTGGGCGAGGGCGAAGAGCTCGGCGGCGCGTTCGGGGTCGCTGCGCCGGAGCATGGCGAACCGCGCCTCGGTGGCGGCGAATTCCTCGAAGCGTCGTTTCGGGGCCCGGCTGTCGACGCGGAACGGATGGTCGGTCCCCGACGCGCGGCGGGGATCGAAGTGGTACAGCGGCCAGTAGCCGGTTTCGACCGCTGCCTTCTGGTGCTCCATGCCCTTGGTCATGTCGAGACCGTGCGCGATGCACTGGCAGTAGGCGATGAGCAACGACGGACCGGGATACGCCGCAGCGTCGAGGAAACTCCGCACGGCCTGCTTCGGGTTCGCCCCGATCGCGATCTGCGCGACGTAGACGTTGCCGTACGCCATCGCGAGCATGCCGAGGTCCTTCTTGCCGATCGGCTTGCCGCCGGCGGCGAACTTGGCGACGGCCGCCCGTGGCGTCGACTTCGAGGCCTGGCCGCCGGTATTGGAGTAGACCTCGGTGTCGAGCACGAGGACGTTCACGTTCTCACCCGAGGCGAGGACGTGATCGAGGCCGCCGAAACCGATGTCGTAGGCCCAACCATCACCACCCACGATCCAGACGCTCCGCGGAACGAGTTGATCGGCCAGCGTCAACAGCTCGGCCGCGTCGGGCGTGTCGCGTCCGGCCAACGCGTGGCGAAGCTGCTCCACTCGTTCGCGTTGACGGGCGAGGTCCGCCTCGTCGTCGAACGACGCCGTGAGCAGCTCCGATGCGAGCGTCCCCGGCAGCTCCGGGGCGAGCCGGCTCAGACGCTCCCGCGCGACCTTCGCCTTGTGGTCGATCCCCAGCCGCAGGCCGAGACCGAATTCGCCATTGTCCTCGAACAGCGAATTCGCCCACGCCGGACCCCGCCCGGCCCGATCACACGACCACGGGGTCGTGGGAAGGTTGCCGCCGAAGATCGAAGAGCATCCCGTGGCGTTGGCAACCACGATCCGATCGCCGAAGAGCTGGGTGAGGAGCTTGAGGTAGGGGGTCTCGCCGCATCCGGCGCAGGCGCCCGAGTACTCGAAGAGCGGCTCGAGGAGCTGCGAACCCTGGATCGTCGCGAGGGGCACGTCGCGACGTGCGATCTCGGGGATGTCGAGGAACGCGTCGTACTGAGCGCGCTCACGCGTCAGCACGTCTGCCCGCGGAAGCATGTTGATCGCCTTGTGACGAACGGCCTCCTTGCGGTGCGCGGGGCAGACGTCGACGCAGACGCCGCATCCGGTGCAGTCGTCGGGCGCCACCTGGATCGAGAGGCGGTGCTCGGGGAGCACGCGGCCGGAGAACGGCTTCGAAGGGACGGCGGGGCGGCCGTTTCCGTTGCCGTCGGGAAACACCTTGGTCCGAATGGCCGCGTGCGGACAGACGAGCGCGCACAGCCCGCAGTCGATGCAGATCTCGGGATCCCAGATCGGCAGCTCGCGGGCGATACCGCGTTTCTCGTAGCGGGCGGTGCCGGTGGGGAACGTCCCGTCGACCGGCATCGCGCTGACCGGAAGGAGATCGCCCCGCCCCTCGATCATGAGACGGGTCACCCGCTGCACGAAGTCGGGGGCGGTGTCCGGGACGGCGGGGCGGCGACGCCGGGTCGCGGTCGGGTTCGAGGGCACGGGCACCTCGTGCATGCCATCCACCGCGGCGTCGACGGCCGCGAGGTTCTTGCGCACGATGCTCTCCCCCCGTTTCCCGTACGTACCGCGGATGGCCTCACGAATGCGTTCGAGCGCAACGGCTCGCGGCAGCACCTCCGCGAGCGCGAAGAAGCAGGTTTGCATGACGGTGTTGATACGCCCGCCGAGCCCGGCCTCTTCGGCGACGCGATGGGCGTCCACGACGTACACGCGAAGCTGCCGGTCGATGATGGTCGATTGCACCTCCAGCGGCAACGCGTCCCACACCCGTTCGGGTGGTCCGGAGGCGTTGAGCAGGAAAGTCCCTCCGGGGGCGGCGTGTTCGAGCACGTCCAATCGCGACAGGAACTCGAACTGGTGACACGCGACGAACTCGGCCTGATCGATCAGGTACGGGGCCCGGATCAACCGCGGCCCGAATCGCAAGTGGGAGGTCGTCATCGCGCCCGCTTTGCGCGAGTCGTAGACGAAGTACCCTTGCGCATACAGATCGGGCTCTTCGTTGATGATCCGCACGGAGTTCTTGTTGGCGCCGACGGTGCCGTCGCTGCCCAAACCGTAGAAGATCGCCCGTGTCTCGTCCGCGGGCTCCGGCCGGAAGCCGCGATCCCAACGAAGGCTGGAGTGCGAGACGTCGTCGGTGATCCCGATGGTGAAGTGCCGCTTCGGGGTGTCCACGGCCAGCTCGGCGAAGACCGCGGCGGCCATGGCCGGCGTGAACTCCTTGGAGGCGAGGCCGTACCGGCCGCCGATCACGCTCGGACGCACCGCCGGAGCGGTCCCCGGCGTCGCCTCGGACAATGCGGCCAGCACGTCCTGATACAGCGGCTCGCCGACGGCGCCCGGCTCCTTCGTGCGGTCGAGAACGGCGATCGCGGTCGTCGTCCTCGGGAGGGCGTTGACGAAGGCCTCGGTGTCGAAGGGCCGGTAGAGCCGAACCGTGACTACCCCGACCCGCTCGCCGCGATCGACGAGGACATCCGCGGCGTGGTGCGCAGCGTCCCGCCCCGAACCCATGATGACGATCACGCGTTCGGCGTCGGGATGCCCGTGGTATTCGAAGAGCTCGTAGCGTCGGCCGGTTCGGGTGGCGAACTCCGCCATCGCCTCGGCGGTGATGGAGGGGACGGCGTCGTAGAACGGACTCGCCGCTTCGCGAGCCTGGAAGAAGACGTCGGGGTTCTGGGCCGAACCCCGCAAGACCGGAGCATCCGGGTCGAGCCCGCGTTCGCGGTGGGCTCGGACCAGCTCGGGAGCGATCATCGCCCGGATGTCGTCGTCGCCGACCACGCTGATCTTCGCCACCTCGTGGGAGGTGCGAAAGCCGTCGAAGAAGTGCAGGAACGGAACCCGCGACCGCAGCGTCGCCGCGTGGGCCACGAGGGCCATATCGTGTGCCTCCTGCACGGAGCTGGATGCGAGCATCGCCCACCCGCTGGAACGCACGGCGTTGACGTCGCTGTGGTCGCCGAAGATGGAGAGCGCGTGCGTGGCCACGGTGCGCGCCGCGATATGGAAGACCGTGGGCGTGAGCTCCCCGGCGATCTTGAACATGTTCGGGAGCATGAGCAGCAGGCCCTGCGACGCCGTGAAGGTCGTCGTCAGCGCTCCGGCCTGGAGCGCGCCGTGGACGGCGCCGGCGGCGCCGCCTTCGCTCTGCATCTCGATGACGCGTGGCACGACGCCGAACGCGTTGACGCGGCCGGCGTTCGACCAGGCGTCGGCCAGCTCGCCCATCGGCGAAGCCGGCGTGATCGGGTAGATCGCGATCACTTCGTTGACACGGTAAGCGATCGATGCGCAAGCTTCGTTGCCATCGACGGTGACGGGGCGTCTGGTCATCGGGTGGTCCACCGGAATACGGTGACGGGGGGTCGGGCGCGAACGATCCCATGGTCCGTTCGCGGGACCCGATCGCCAACGGGGCCAAGTTCCCGTTTCGCGTCGCTCAGGTGCTCCGTCGCATCAGTCGATGGACCAACGCCGCGCCGGCCAGCACGACGAGACCGACCCAGACGAGGATGATCGTGATCCCGGGGTGCACGAACATCATGGGAACGGCCACGAGGAAGAGGATGAGGAGACCGGCGAGCAGGAACAGCTTGAGCGTGTCATGCGGCATGTCCGATGGCGCAGCACTCATGGAAATATTGTCCCCGGCGTCTCGCCGAATGTCACTCGGGACGTCACCCCGAAAGCACCGTCCCTCCGTGGCGGGGAAGCGGGCCCGATCGGAAGGGGCCGAATCGATCCGGGGTGCGCTCCCGATACACGAGCGCGGCTGGGATGCCGATGATCCCTCCATTGAACGCACGAACGTCTCCGGTCGGCCCGTGGCGATTGCCGTGCTTCACCGGACGCCGCCGAGCGCGTCCAGAAAGGAAGGCAAAGGATGCTGCATGTGTACGAGCCATTCATCAACAAACGAATGGCAGAAGGCCGTCTCTTCTTCGTGAACCCGAAGATGCCGTTCGAGTACTTCCTCGATTGCTTCGAGAAGGAACGCCCGTTCTTCTTCGTGTCTCATCTCGAGGATGGCCGCATTGCCATCACGCCGAATGCATCGTACTTCCCGAAGAACTGGCAGACCTTCAGCCAATGGCTGCCGAAGGACTTCGAGTACGTGACGCTGAAGAACTCGACCTATCCGCTGATCATCACCGCGCATCCGGTCAACAATCCCGACCAATGGCTGCGTCGTTTCGAGCAGTGGGTGACCCCGTTCGCCAAACAGACGCTGGCGGAGTTCGTGACGAACTGCACCGAGTGCGTCCCGCTGGCGCAACGCCCGCTTCCGATCAAGGAACGGGAGATGATTCCCACCTGACCGACCCGTTCCCGGGGCATCCGCCGTGGATGCCCCGGAATTCGCCGGCCATCGCCGGCGTCGCCGACCGGATCCGAATCTCACGACCGCCGCCGCCAACGCACCCTGCCGGCGGCGAACGCACCCGGCGACCGGCCTTCGGTCGCCGGGCTCGCATGATCACCGCCGGGCCGCGGGCGCGGGCGCAACGGTCGGGAGCGCGCCGAAGACGATGCGGCTCGGATACGCACGTGTTCGGTGGACACGGTGGGTCGCGGTGATGAAGTCGTCTTCCGTCGCTTCGAAGATGTTGGGTACGTACCGTTGCGGGTTGCGATCCACGAACGGGAACCACGTGCTCTGCACCTGCACCATCAGGCGGTGGCCGCGTTTGAACGTGTGCAGCACGTCGCGAAGCTCGAAGGAGACCGGAGTCACCTCGTCCGGGGTGAACGGCTCTGGGGTCACGTACCCGTTGCGGAAACGTCCCCGCATGACCTCCGCCCGCACGAGACGCTGCCGGTGTCCGGGCCAGTCGGCATCGTCGGCGTCGTTCGGGTTCTCCCCCGGGTGCGCGTCGATCACCTTGACGATCCAGTCGGCGGCCGAGCCCGTCGTCGAGACCCAGAGATCGGCGCGGATCGGTCCGGCCAACGTGAG
>JABDLI010000161.1 GCA_013003065.1 Phycisphaerales bacterium
CGATCCGCGTCGGCCACGAACCACTGCGGGCTGCACGCACCCGCCAAGCACGCCGCGACGCTCGCGAGGGTTCTCCAGATTCTCCGGTCTTCGCAGATTCGCCTCATTGGGCGGTCCTGAACCACGCCCCCGACCACTGAGTGAACGCTCGACGACTCTATTGGTTGCAGCCGGCTCGCCGGAAGTGAACGCGGAAACGCGTTCCGCGCCCGCGCACGGTCGCGTGCGTCATGCAGGCCCCAAAGCGCCGTTGTTTCCCGGCTCCCCACCCGCCCGGCGCCCGCCGTGTGCGCGCGCGACTTTTTTTACGTCGCGCAACCCGGTGTCCGCACCGGCATCGGGACGCGTCGTCAGACCCGCAAACGCCCGGAGGCCAATCAGCCTAACTGCCTGATAAACAGCATCTTGCACACATCCGCCCCCACCGACGACGGTCGATTACCGGACCCTCCCTGCCAGGCGTCATCGCATCGCCAGACCACACGACCGGCGCCGCCGGAAGAATTCGCAATGATCGATTTGCCGCGCTTCGGATTATCGCTAGGTTTGACTTGAGTTGGCCGTCGCCTCTACTGGCCTACTTCCGGGGGTGGACACCAACCTGACAACGAAGGATTGCACGACGTTCTCGTCGTCACGCGGAATGCCTCATGCCGTGACGGAGCGGCGGTCGGTACGCCCACCGCTCGTCCCGCGCATGTGCTCGATATACGCATGGTGCGTACGGATTCGCAGGCTCTTACGGAAGGGTAGGAGAACTCACTTCTGACCGGAACTGGCGCGAGAGCCATTGGTTGCCGGCAAAGCCTGTGGAGTTGGATTCAGGGTCCCAAGAACCCGAAAAAGGAGGGCAACAGAATGGGACGACGAGCGATTGTTGGTAGCACGATGGTGGCGTTGGCCGCCACGATGCTCATGCCGGCGCCGGCGTTGGCGCAGCAGGATCGCGGTAGCGCGACCGAGAAGGGCAGCCTGGTGATCTTCTCCAAGGTTGAGATCCGTTGGGATGCGGCGGGGTTCCTGGTTCAGGACACCTTCCTCTCTCTGACGAATGATCATCCGAACGAGACCAAGGTTCAGCTGTACTTCATCAATGGTGATCCCCCGTTGGCCGCCGATCCGGTGACCGGCGAGCGGGCGCACCCCGGTTGGAACTGGCTCGACAACGAGCTGACCCTGACCGGCAACCAGCCCACGTACTGGTCCACCCTGACCGGTCAGCCCGCCGCCGGCGGTCTGTCTCCGTTCACCGCGCTCGACCCCGGCTTCCCGCCCGGTCGTCCCGCGCTGGATGGCACCGGTGAGCGCGTGCTCCGTGGTCTCGTGATCGGTTGGGCCGTCAACCGCGAGAACCAGGAGATCCGCTGGAATCACCTCAAGGGTGAAGGCACGCTCATCAACTACGCGTTGGGCGCTGCGTGGGAGTACAGCACGATGAATCACCAGGTCGTCAGCGGCGTCGATCACGGCGCGCAGTCTGACGGGACCCCTGGCGTTCTGTCCTTGGATGGCGCTGAGTACGCCCCGGCCTTCGCCGAGCTGCTCATGAACTTCCAGGCTGTGAACTCGATCGCGTTCAGCGGTCCTCGTCTGGTTCAGTCCGACACCGATCTCACCCTGCACCCGGTCAGCGCTGACCTGCGTCAGGAGACGGACGGTCCGGTCACGACCAAGGCGAGCTTCAACGTGTGGAACATGAACGAGGTGAAGTTCTCCGGCGCCGACCGGTGCATCACCTGCTGGGATCAGACGCTTCTCAGCATGTATGACCTGCCGAACCACTTCCTTCTGCAGAACCTGCAGACGGATCACGGTAAGGCCCGCGTCGACGGCCTGCAGAGCCAGGTCTGTGACGTGGACTTCGACCTTGGCGACCAGCTCCCGCTGGGTGCCGATCCTCGCGACATCGTGTCCGAGGCTGCGGCTCTCACCGGCGTCGTTGCCCGGCTGCTCACCTTCGATGGTGGCCTGGACTTCGCCGCTGCCGGGACCAACCTGGTCGGTATGGGCACTGAGAACGCGACCATCCAGTACGACACGCTGGGGTCGCCGGATGAGTTGACCGAGCTTCCTTCGAAGCCCGAAGCGATCCTCGATCGCATCGAGGCCGAAGCCGGCATCTCGACGAAGGTCCGTAAGTAAGTGGTTCTCCACTTCGACCGTGCGGCGGGAGCAACCCAGTTGCTCCCGCCGTTTTTCGTTTTTGGGGCCGCGTTCGGCCCCTGAGCCCCAAGAACAGGCCTTTTGGCGTTTGTTCGTATCGTCGCTCGACCCCCTTTTCCGGCTCGCCCCCCGGGGCGATCGTGCGTAACTTCCCAGGCCCGCCCGACTTCCCAAATTCCAAACTTAACCTGTTGCACGGTGGCGGATTATCGGTAACGTGATGGCGTTGCTGGCGCTCGACGCATCCGCCCATTCCGGGAGGTGCGGCCGAGTGGGAGGTGGGGGCGATGCAGCGCATCTACTCCTATTTCGACTTGGTCGCAGCGTCGGTCTGTCTGCAGCACCGGATGCCGCACACGTCGTGCGGGTCGGAGGGAAACGAAGACAACATCCGGGTGTCATTCCGTGTGAGCTGGGGTCGCCAAGGGATGCCGGGCGCAGCCTCCGGAGAAGAATGAACGGGTCCCACGCCTGTGAATAAGGAGGGCTACTCAATGGGACGAACTGCGATTGTCGGGAGCACCCTGGGGCTGTGCGCCACGCTGCTAATGTCTGCGCCGGCGATGGCGCAGCAGGATCGCGGCAGCGCCACCGAGAAGGGGAGCTTGGTGATCATCTCGAAGGTCGAGATTCGTTGGGATGCGGCTGGTTTCCTGCTGCAGGACACCTTCGTGTCGCTGACCAACGACTTCACCCAGGAAACGAAGGTTCAACTGTACTTCATCAATGGTGATCCGCCGCTGGCCGCCGATCCGACGACCGGCGAGCGGGCGCACCCGGGTTGGAACTGGCTCGACAACGAGCTGACCCTGACCGCCAACCAGCCGACCTACTGGTCCGCGCTGACCGGTCAGCCCGCCGCGGGTGGCCTGTCTCCGTTCACCGCGCTCGACCCCGGCTTCCCGCCCGGTCGTCCCGCGATGGATGGCACCGGCGAGCGTGTCCTCCGTGGTCTCATCATCGGTTGGGCCACCAACCGTGAGAACCAGGAGATTCGCTGGAATCACCTGAAGGCCGAAGGCACCATCATCAACTACGCCCTCGGTTACGCGTGGGAATACAGCTCGATGAACCACCAGGTTGTCAGCGGCGTCGCCCACGGCGAGCAGTCCGACGGCACCCCGGGCGTCCTCAACATGGACGGTGCGGAGTACTCCTTCGCGTTCAACGAGCTGCTGATGAACTTCCAGGCCGTCGGCTCCGCTGCGTTCAGCGGCCCGCGGCTCATCATCTCGGACACCGACCTCACCCTGCACCCGGTCAGCGCTGACCTGCGTCAGGAGACGGACGGTCCCGTGACCACGAAGGCCAGCTTCAACGTCTGGAACATGAACGAGGTGAAGTTCTCCGGCGCCGACCGGTGCATCACCTGCTGGGACCAGACGCTTCTCAGCATGTACGACCTGCCGAACCACTTCCTCCTGCAGAACCTGCAGACGGATCACGGCAAGGCTCGCATCGACGGTCTGCAGAGCATGCTCTGCGACTTCGACTTCGATCTCGGCGACGGTCTTCCGCTGGGCGACGACCCGCGGGACATCGTCAGCGAAGATGCCGCCCTCACGGGCGTCGTGGCTCGCCTGCTCGTGATCGACGGTGGCCTCGACTTCGCCGCTGCCGGCACCAACCTCGTCGGTCTGGGCACCCAGTCCGCGACCATCCGCTACGACACCCTCGGCTCGCCCGACGAGCTGAAGGATCTGCCGGATTCGCCGGAAGCGATCCTCGACATGGTCGAGGGCGAAGCCGGGATCTCGACGAAGTTCTGATCACTTCGTCGTTCAAGGCTTGATGACGACGGGAGCAACCTCGGTTGCTCCCGTCGTTTCTTTTGGGGAGGTGCCACGGACAGCGAAGCGTCCGTGCCGTGCGTCCTCCATCGCGCGGGGGAGTCAAACACCCCATCGTGACGGACGCTGACGGCACGGACGCTTCGCTGTCCGTGGCACCATCGCGATGGACGCGAGAGGCCCCGGTACGACCGACCGCGGTCCGGTAACATTCACCGTTTCGAACGACCTCGGTCGCGGTGACGACCCGCCTTCAAGCGACCCGACCCCGGCACCGATCTATCCTTACCGACACGCGTCGACCTCGCGTCCGAGAGCGCGCCCCCGTCCTCCGAGAGATCAGCGATGACCATGGCCTCGATCCCCACCCGCCACATCCTCCGAGTTCTGCTCGGCGTGACGCTGCTCGTGTTCGTCGGCTGCAACGCCAAGGACCCCGCGCGAACCGACGTGAAGACCGTGGCGACCTCGCAGCCCGGTGACGCGGCGTCCACGCCCGTTCCGCCGACGCCGCCCGCACCCGCGGATCCGCGTGAGAAGGCCGAGACGCTGTGGGATGCGCTCGTCGCCGAAGACTGGGCGGTGGTGTTCGAGCACCAGGCGCCGGTCGTGCGGGAGGGGCTGACGCCGGAGCGGTACGCGGAGTGGTCGAGCCAGAACGAGCCGTTTCGCATCCACTCCTACGAGATCATGGACGTCGTGACGGAGGATGAATACGGCTGGGTGCACGTGCGAACGTCGAGCTCGCTTCGGCGGTACCCCCAGGTGCCGCCCCGCGACACGCGGCGGTGGGAGAAGTGGTTCAGCGCGGACGGCGTCTGGTATCCCGTTCCCCGCGATCGCGTCGATCACTACCCCGTCGCTCCGGCGATGCGTGATCGCGACGCGGAAGCCGCGTTGCTCGTCCGCGTGGAGGAGGCGTGGGGCTACCGGCAGAGCCAGGCGTGGGACCGGCTGTACCTCATGAACGATCCGGAGGATCGGCCGCTTGTGCCCGAGGGGCAGTTCGTGGCCAACCAATCGCTCACGAAGTACGTCTCGCACGACGTGTACTGGGTCGAGGTCGTCCAGCAACGCGGCATCGTGCGGGTCGAGGTCAAGCAGAAGCTGAGCGATCCGAGCCTGAGCAAGCTCCCGCCGGATCACATCGTCATCAACGAACGGTGGATCAATCGCGACGGCGAGTGGTACATCGATATTCACGCCCCGGGGAACGAGTAGAACCATGAACGCGCACACTGGACAACACGCAATCGGATGGCTGACGGGAATCGGGGCGACGCTGCTCTTCGCCGCAGGATGCGCCGAGGAGACGGATCAGACGCCTCCGGATTCGCCGACCACGACGTCCAGCTCGACGGGTGGCGTCGAGACGCAACCGCGGGTCCGGTTCGAGATCGCGTCCACCGGTCTGCCCGAATCGGGCATGTGGAAGTGCGATCCGGTGCTGGTGGATATCAACGGCGACGGGGCGCTCGACCTCGCGGCGATCCCCCGTCTGGGTGACGGCCCCAAGGTGTGGCTCAACGACGGCAACGGCGGATGGACGCCCTCCCACGACGGGCTCGACCCCGGCGACACCTCGTGCGGCGGCGGCGTGGGCTTTGGCGACTTCAACGAGGACGGGCACCTCGATCTCGCGGCGGGTGATCACTGCCACGGGATCTTCGTGTACCTGGGCGACGGCGCCGGCAAGTGGACGATGGTCGTCGAGGCGATGTACCCCGAGGATCTCGTCGTGAATCCGGGCAAGGTCAACCAGTACGTCGGCGCCGAGGACATCGCCGTCGGCGACGTCGACGGCGACGGCCACCTCGACCTGGTCACGGGCGGCAGCGACGAGTCGGGCATCAACGTCTACCTCGGCGACGGCACCGGCCGCACGTTCACACGTCAACGAAACACCATCCCGACCACCGGGTGGGCCAACCGCGTGGTGCTCGAGGACGTCACCGGGGACGGTCACCTGGACCTCATCGCGTCGTACGCGGAAGGACCGCGGGTCTGGCACAACGACGGCAGCGGCAAGTGGACGCTCGCGTCGGTGGGCTTGCCCTCGCCGATGATGCTCGGTCTGTACACGGGCGTGGGCGTCGGCGACGTCAACGGGGACGAGAGACCGGACATCGCGCTCGCCAACTGGGTGGACGGACCGGAGGTCTATCTCCAGCAGGAAGACGGGAGCTGGCAGAAGTCCCCGGACATCTTTCCGGAGATGCTGGGCGGTGCCATGGGGCTCGCCCTCGGCGACGTCAACCGCGACGGGAACCTCGACATCGTCACCGCCGGCCGCCTCGCACCGGAGGGTGGCTACGTGCGTGGCGTGTTCTGTCTGCTGGGCGACGGCGCCGGCGGCTGGACGTGGGAAGAGAACAGCGAGCTTCCCAGCACCGGTCTGAGCGCCACCGCCGGCGTGACCATCGGCGACGTCAACGGTGACGGCGTGAACGACGTCGTGGCGGCAAGCGGCCTGCTGGTGGAGACGGTGCCCGGCCGAACCGAGCCGATCCTGCCGCACCGCGTGCTGGTGTGGCGGTCGCAAGTGACCCACACCGACGCGGCCGCGCACGCGGGGAACTGAGCGCGGACACGGACGCGGACACGGGCCCGGACACGGACGCGGACACGGACACGGACGCGGACACGGACGCGGACACGGACGCGGACACGGACACGGACGCGGACACGGACACGGACGCGGACACGGACGCGGACACGGACACGGACACGGACACGGACACGGACACGGGAGCGCTCGCTCGCGCTCGCGGTGCGTCAGCGCAAACGCGCCCATTGCGCAATCCCCGGACCCAACCTGCCCGAGGCGGCATGGACGCCGCCGGTCCCCGCGCAGCCTGCACCCGCCGGAGGCGGTGCGAAAAATAGTCCGAACCCACGCTGAACCATCCAGACGCTAGCCCGCAGGATGCGGGC
>JABDLI010000171.1 GCA_013003065.1 Phycisphaerales bacterium
CGCGGCCGCGGACCCGGACGCGGACGCGGGCACGGCCCCGGACCCGGACGCGAACCCGGACGCGGACCCCTACAATCCTCCCATGCCCCACGCCCCCGCCCCGCGCACGATCATCTTCGACGACGGACGCGGACAGCTCGGCCCGATGACGGACCTCCGCGCGGCGTTCGAGGTTCGCACCGGGATGTTCACGACAGCGGAGCGGATCCAGGCCGCGCGGCCCAAGATGCTGGCGGGGTACTGGGTGCCGACGCCGCTCCGCGCGGTGGTGGCGGAGCGGGCGAACGCGCCCGTCAACGAGCTGCCGGCGTCCGAAGAGGTGGTCCTGTGCCTCAACGGCCGCTGGGCGATGCCGGACGGCACGCTGCAGCTCGAGGCGAACCACGCGATCCAAGAGGAAGCGACCGGGCACATCGTGGCGGCGTGCCTGCGGCGGGCGGACGCGGCGTACTTTCTGGAGACGGGACAGCTTCACGAACGGGCCCGGATCAAGACGCTGCACAAGCGGGTGCTCTACAAGTACCCGTGGGACGTCCTTGCTTTCATGAAGGAGACGGTCCCCCACGACATCCTCAGCGAACGGCTCGTGGACGCACGCGTCGCATCGCCGGACATGACGGTCGTCGGGCGTCATCCGGTCGAGCTGCACCGCACGGCGAGCGTCGGGCCGCACGTCGTCTTCGACGCATCGCAGGGACCGATCTTCGTGCACGAAGATGCGCAGCTCCGTCCCGGATGCGTCATCTGCGGTCCGGCGTCGATCGGCCGCGGCTCGACGGTCGTCGACCGCGCGCTGATCAAGGCGTACACCGTGATCGGGCCGGTGTGCAAGGTGGGCGGCGAGGTGGGGGGAACGATCTTCCAGGGCTACGCCAACAAGGGGCACGAGGGCCACCTGGGGGACAGCTGGGTGGGGGAGTGGGTGAACCTCGGGGCCGGCACCACGAACTCGAACCTGCTCAACACCTACGGCGAGGTGTCGATGCGAACCGAGTCGGACGGGCCACGCCACCGTACGGGTCTGGTGTTCGTGGGTGCGGTCATCGGTGATCACGTCAAGACCGCGATCGGCACCCGCATCATGACGGGCACGGTGCTCGGAACCGGTTCGATGATCGCTTCGACCGCACCACCGCCCGCCAGCGTCCGCCGCTTCGCCTGGCGGACGGACGAGGGAGAGCGTCTGTACCGCGTCGAAAAGTTTCGGGACGCAATGCGAACCATGATGTCCCGCCGCGATCGCACGCCCACCCCCGCGCAAATCGAGCTGATGGAATCGCTCCACGCATCCAGCAGCGGCGCAACCTCGCCGCCGCACCCGCGGGGAGCGGAAGGGCTACCCACAAGCGTGCGGGCGGACTGAGGACGGACACGGACCCGGCCCCGGCCCCGGCCCCGGACCCGCGATACCATCCCCCCCATGAGCGCCAAGACGCTATACCTCATCGACGGCCACGCCCAGTTCTTCCGCGCGTACCACGCGCTCCCGTCCGGCATGACCAGTCCGGTGACGCACGAGCCGACGAACATGACGTACGGCTTCGTCGCGATGCTTCTGAAGCTGCTGCGCGAGCACCGGCCGGATTACCTCGCCGTCGTGATCGACGTGAGCGGCGACCGGGAGTCGTTCCGGAGCGAGCTGTACCCGGAGTACAAGGCGAACCGTCCGCCCGCGCCGGAGGATCTGGGCCCCCAGATCGAACGGTGTCTGGAGCTGCTGGGCACGATGGGCATACCGGTCCTGGGCGAAGCGGGGGTGGAGGCGGACGACGTGATTGCGACGCTCGTCCGCCGGATGCGTCGAGAGCATCCCGATCTGCGGATGCGCATCATCTCGCGTGACAAGGATCTGACGCAGCTCTCCGACGACGCGGTCGAGCTCTTCGACGTCCACAAGGACGAGGTGGTGACGCCCGCCGGCATCTTCAAGACCGAGGGCATCGAAGCGCGGCACGTCGTGGATGTCCTCGCGCTGATGGGTGACAACGTCGACAACGTGCCCGGCGTGGCCGGCATCGGACCGAAGACGGCGGGAAAACTCATTCTCCAGTACGACACGCTCGACAACCTCCTCGCGCACATCGAAGAGATCAAGGGCAAGCGTCGGGAGAACATCGAAGCCGCCCGCGATCAGCTTCCGCTCAGTCGCGAGCTGGTGCGTCTGCGGGATGACGTCGAGGTGGAGTTCGACCTCGAAGCCGCGGTCAGCGAACCGAGCCGGCTGCCGGCGGACGAGCTGCTCGCCCGTTTTCGGGAGCTTGGCTTCAACCAGCATCGGGACACGCTGAGCGATCTGGTCGGGCGTGCCCCGGGACCGACGGGTGCGTCCGCCTCGGCGCGGGACCCGGACGCGGACCCGCCCGCGGCCGACCCCCGCCCGCCGAAGGATGCGATCCTGAGCGGCGGTCTGTTCGCGGGCTCGGAGGCCGCCGTCGCCCTGCGGCCGCCGCCGACGGAGACCTACGAGGCGATCCGCGACGTCGCCGCGTTGTCCGCCCTCGTCGAGACGGTTGCCGCGGCCGGGGTGTGTGCGCTCGACGTCGAGACGGACGGTCTGTTCGCGATGCGGGCCGGCTTGTGCGGAATCTCGCTCGCCACCGAGGCGGGATCGGCGGCCTATATCCCGATCCGCTCGCCGGAGCCCGACTCGCACCTGGATCAGGAGACCGTGCTGCGCACGCTCCGGCCCGTGCTTGAAGACGCGTCCGTCACCAAGGTCGGGCACAATCTCAAGTTCGACCTCAACATTCTGCGGCGGCACGGCGTGACCGTACAGGGGCCGCTCTTCGACACGATGATCGCGAGCTACGTCATCGACGCCACGCGTTCGAGCCACAAGCTCGACGTGCTCGCCCTGTCGCTCCTCGGTCGCACGTGCATTCCGCTCGACGAGCTGATCGGACGCCGGGGATCGGCCCAGCTCGGCTTCGACGAGGTGCCGCTCGCCCAGGCCGTTCCCTACGCGGCCGAAGACGCGGACATCGTGCTGCGTCTGCGTGACATCTTCACGCCGGTGCTCGCGGAGATGGGGCTCACCACGCTGTTCGAGACCGTCGAGATTCCATTGGTGCGGGCGTTGGCGGAATTGGAGTACAACGGCATCATCGTCGATCCGGCGGAGCTGGACCGGCAACGGGAGACGCTCGCGACCCGGATCGACGAGCTTCGGCGGAAGATCGCGGGGTCGACGCCGAGCCCGTTCAACCCCGATTCGCCGAAGCAGCTCGCCGCGGTTCTGTTCAACGCACCGGAGGACGAGGAGACGCCCGGTCTCGGCCTCAAGGTCGTCAAACGCGGCAAGACCGGTCCGTCCACCGACCAGGAGGTCCTGGAGAAGCTCGCCGGTGATCCCGACATCGACTCGCCGGTGCCCGGGCTTCTCATCGAGTACCGGCAGCTCACGAAGCTCGTCAACACGTACCTCGTCGCGCTCAAGGAAGCGATCAATCCCGAGACCGGGCGGGTGCATGCGTCATTCAACCAGACCGTCGCTGCCACCGGTCGGCTCAGCTCCTCCGATCCGAACCTCCAGAACATCCCGGTGCGGACGGACGTGGGACGCGAAATCCGCCGCGCGTTTGTCGCTCCGCCCGGGCATCAGCTCATCACCGCCGACTACTCGCAGATCGAGTTGCGTCTGCTGGCGCACCTCGCGGAGGACCCGGCGCTCATCGAGGCCTTTCGGGAAGGCGCCGACATCCACACGGCGGTCGCAGCGGAGGTGTATGGCGTATCGCCGGATGCCGTGACCGGGCCCCAGCGGAACACCGCCAAGATGGTCAACTTCGGGATCATCTACGGGATCACCGCCTTCGGGCTCGCGCGCCGGCTGGGGGGCGAGGTCTCGCGGGCGGAAGCAGCGCAGATCATCGAGGACTACAAGAAGCGGTTTACGCGCATCGACTCGTTTCTCGCGGAGTGCGTCGCGACCGCGCAGACGAAGGGATACGTGGAGACGATCCTCAAGCGACGCCGACGCATCCCCCAGGTCGCCGCCCGCAACCCCGCCCAACGCAGTCTCGGCGAGCGGATGGCGATCAACACGGTCGTCCAGGGAAGCGCCGCCGATCTCATCAAGGTCGCGATGATCGATCTCTACGAGGCGTTGCCAACGCGGTTCGGCGACGCGGCGCCGAAGCTGCTCCTTCAAATTCACGACGAGCTTGTGCTCGAGGCGGCCGACGCGGTGGCGGAGGAGACGCAGGCGTTCGTGGTGGGGAGGATGGAGAACGCGATGGAGCTGGCGGTGCCGCTGGAGGTGGGGACAGCGCGGTCGACGGTGTGGATCGACGCGAAGTAGGGGCGTGGGGTCCCGAGTTCGTGGGAACCACTTCCGGGTGCCACG
>JABDLI010000188.1 GCA_013003065.1 Phycisphaerales bacterium
GGCCGCGTCCGTGTCCGTGGCCGCGTCCGTGTCCGTGTCCGCGTCCGTGTCCGTGTCCGCGTCCGTGTCCGTGTCCGCGTCCGCGTCCGTGTCCGCGTCCGTGCCCGCGTCCGCGTCCGTGCCCGCGTCCGTGTCCGCGTCCGTGGCCGCGTCCGTGTCCGCGTCCGTGTCCGTGTCCGTGTCCGTGCCCGTGCCCGCGTCCGTGTCCGTGTCCGTGTCCGTGTCCGTGTCCGTGTCCGCGTCCGCGTCACCGCACGAAGATGAACTCCTTCACGTTGAACAACACGTGCGCAAATGCCGCCCACGCGTCGACGTCCTCCGTTCCGTCCGGGCTCCCGTTCTCCTCCGCCCGCGCCCGGATGAACGCCAGGCCGGCCGCGCGTTCGGAGACGCTTGGTCGCCGCGCGAGCGCTGTCATGTACATCCGCTCGAGCCGCTGCTCCGGGGTGCGGTCCCTCTCCGCCAGCTCGCGCACCGCCCAGGCCCGCGCTCGCGCGATCACGAACGGGTCATTGAGAAGCATGAGCGCTTGCGCCGGCACGTTCGAGACGGTCCTGCGGCCGATCGTCGAATCCGGAACGGGGGCGTCGAAGGCGAGCATCATCGGCGCGAGGAAGTTGCGACGCACCTCCTGGTAGATGCTTCGACGCCCGGCTCCGTCGAGCGGGCCGCTTTGACCGGGTCGGCCGCGACCTGTCATGAACTCCGTCAGGTGGATCGGCACCGGCGGTCCGCCGAGCGTCCGGTCCAGCCCGCCCGACACCGCGAGCATCGCGTCGCGGATCGCTTCGCCCTCCAGCCTCCGTCGTCGCGCGTGATGGAGCCAGTCGTTCGCGGGATCACGCTCCGCCGCTTCGGCGTCGGGAGGTACGCTCGACTGGCGATATGTTGCCGTGGTGACGAGGCGGCGGACCAAACGCTTGATCGACCACCCGGCCTCGTCGCGGAACCACCCGGCCAGCTCGTCGAGCAGCTCCGGGTGCGTTGGCACCGTGCCGAGCGCACCAAAGTCGTCGGGGGTCGGGACGAGACCGACCCCGAAGAGGTGCTGCCACACGCGGTTGACGATGACCCGAGCGACGAACGGATTCGACGGATCCAGTAGCCGCGTCGCCAGCTCGGCTCGACCCGATCCTTCGGTGATCAGCGGCTGCGTGTCGCCGCCGATCGACGCGAGGAACCGCCGGGGGACGATCGGACCGGCGTCGGCGTGACGACCACGCACGAACACGTACTCGTCTTCCCCGGTCCCGTCGGCGGACGCCAGGACACGCATCGGCGTGGGGATCGCCTCGCTGGTCTTGACGAAGGCAGCTCGCGACTCGGTCCGGCGGCGATCGTGGGCGGCGGCGGGAGGCGACGGCAGATTCCGTTCGAGCAGCCACGACAGAAGCTCGGCTCCCGCCGCGTCGAGCGTTCCCGCCGCCCACGCGTCCCGGCTCTCGGTGACGCGACGGGCCGCCGTCGCTCCGTCGACGAGCGATCCATCCGGCGGACGCGACGGTGCTGCCTCGGACGCCGACAGCACGATCGCGTCGACGGCGAGGAATCCGTCGCCCTCGTCGAGCAGCTCGATGTGCGCGCGGTGCCCGCGGTACCGGGAGACATCCTGCCGGAGCCACTGGTACCGCCGCCCGCGGGCCGCGGTGTCGACGCTGAGCGTCATCCCGGGGAAAAGCAGCGGGTTGTATTCGTCCAGGAAGTACCCGTCGATGACGAGGCGGACGCGTCCGCCGCGGCCGGCGGCGTGGTAGTGGATGAAGTCGTGTGTCAGCTCGAACGTTGCCGAACGCAACGCCCCCTGCAGTTGCGACGCGAGGTGCCCGCTGTGGGCGACGCCAGCGGCGATGGGAACGGGGAACGACTCCGACGCGCGGGTGGCGCCGGCGGTGGTGGGCCCGGCGCCGAAGGCGACGCCCGTGACGAACCAGCCATCGTACGTGTTCGCGGAGAAGTCCTCGAACATCTCGGCCCCGGGCAAGACGCCCGGATCACCCGGTTCCCGATCACCCACGAGTGCCGCGGGGCGTCTGCCGTCGTCGGCGATCGCCCGCACCCACCGCGCGAGGCGAGTGGGCGAGCAGTTCCGTTCGGCCACGACCGTCGCAATTGGACGCGTGTCGGGACTCCTCCACGCCGGCTCGTCGGAGAAGACGATGTGGTCGAGCGCGACGTGCCCCCAACCGCCCGTCTCCTGATCGACGACCTCGATCCGCGCGGTGGCGCCGATGTGCTCGCGCACGTCGAACCGCGCGCGGTGCATGCGGTTGGAGCGTCGCCCCGTCGCGGTCCGAACGACGGCGTCGTCGACGAGAAGGTTGACGCACGTCCTCTCCGCGTGATCGCCCCCGCCGATGAGGAAGTGGATGAAGCGATGTTCGATCCGAAACGGTGGGCTCGTCAGGCTCCCGACGTGACCATCCGGGTTGGCGGGCACGCCCTCCGGTGGCGGGCGCCGGCCCTGGTGGGAGTTGACGAAGCCGACCCCGTGGGCGCCAACATCACCCTGGTACGCGCGGATCGTCGCTGCCGTCTGGGGACCATCGCCGAACGCGGTGCCCTCGGTCGTCCACCCGTCGTAGCCGGAGCCGGGATCGAAATCTTCGAAGAGGACGAAGGTCGGCGTCGCCGCGCGGTCGGTTGCGAGGGGCACGCCCGATCGCACTTCGATCGCTGCGTCGAGATAGTGCGTCACCTCAGCCGGCTCCCACGCGGCCATCTGCTCGTTCAGCCAGGCCCGCCGCGTGCGCGCGTGCATGCGCAACGCGGGCAGGCTCGCGGCAATGCGGCCGCCGGGGTCGAGGAACGCCTCCTGCCGCCGGGTCCCCTGCAGGAATCCGGCCAACCCGTAGTAGTCCGCGGTCGTGATGGGATCGAACTTGTGATCGTGACAGCGTGCGCACGCGACGGTGAGACCGAGAAACGCCTTGCCGAAGACGTCGATCTGGTTGGCGACCCGCTCGGCCTCGTCGGCGCGGACGTCGACCGGCGCGTGGGTTCCCTGACCCAGATGCCAGAAGCCGGTCGCGATGATCGATTCGTTGAAGCCCGATTCCGGGTGACGCCGCGGACGTTCGAGCAGATCACCGGCGATGTGCTCGCGAAGAAGATCGTCGTAGGGCACGTCGGCATTGAAAGCACGAACGACGTAGTCACGGTACTGCCAAGCGTACTTGATGGGATAGTCGAACTCGTGACCGTGGGTCTCGGCGTATCGCACCAGATCGAGCCAGTGACGCGCCCAGCGTTCTCCGTAATGCGGGCTCGCGAGCAGGCGATCGACCTCGGCGCGGTACGCTGCCTCGGACGGCGTGGCGATGAACTCCGCGACGGTCTCGGGCGCCGGCGGCAGGCCGATGAGGTCGAACGAGAGTCGGCGGACGAGCACGGCGGGATCCGCTGGCGACGCCGGGGCGAGCTCGCGTGTTTCGAGGGCAGCGAGGATCCACCGGTCAACATCATCGCGTGGCCACGACGCATCGAGCGTGGCCGGGGCGGGGCGTCGGCGGATGGGCTGCCACGCCCACGGCGGCGTGTACGACGCGCCGGCGGCAATCCAGTCGCGGACGAGCGTGACTTCCTCGGGCGTGAGCGCATCGTGTTCGGGCGCCGGTGGCATGCGGAACGACGGATCGACGCTCTCCACCCGCTGCACGAGCAGGCTCGCGTCCGGATCGCCCGGCACGATGGCCGGCGGTCCGCCGCCCCGGGTCGGCCCCGTGGCCGACACACGTTCGTCCAGCCGCAGCCCCGCTTCCCGCGTGCTCGCATCGAACCCGTGACACACAAGACACCGCCGCGCGAGCAGCGGCCGGATGACCCGGTCGAAGTCGGGCGGAGGAGCGGCCCGGACTGTCAGCGCCGGTGCTACGGCAGCGACGAGCAGCCCCCACCGCCCGAGCCGTCCGACGACCTGTCGAGATCCGCCCATGAAGACCATCATGGCAACTCCCCCCCCACCCCGCCCACCCCCAAGACACCCAAGACAGGACAGGCACTTCTTCCCCCCCAAGACAGGACAGGCACTTCTTCCGCCCAAAGCGACGCCGGGCCCCTTCGAGGCGGGATCGACCACCTTCGAACCGGAGAAGTGCATGTCCTCTTTTGGGCTCCTTAAGGACAGGCACTTCTCCCCTCCCCGAAACAGGACAGGCACTTCTTCCGCCCAAAGCGACGCCGGTCCCCTTCGAGGCGGGATCGACCACCTTCGAACCGGAGAAGTGCCTGTCCTCTTTTGGGCTCCTTCGAGGCGGGATCGACCACCTTCGAACCGGAGAAGTGCCTGTCCTCTGTTGGTGCTGTTGGTGGTTGGGGGAGAAGTGCCTGTCCTCTGTTGGTGTTGGGGAAAGGCGAAGTATGGCCGGCCGGGGGGCCGGCCCGGTGATGGGATGATACTATGTCACACACAGTATGGCATACGACACAGCTAGGAGAGGCGTGCAATGCGGGTTGAACGAGAGCTGATGCGGGGGGCCGGTCCGGTGGCGGTGCTCAAGCTCCTGGAGCAGGCGGAGATGTATGGATACGAGTTGGTGCAAGCGTTGGCGGAACGCTCGGGCGGCATACTCGCCATGGGCCAGTCCACGCTGTACCCGCTGCTCTACAACCTGGAGGCAAAGGGCTTCGTCGCGTCGCGGTGGGTGACGCCAGCGACCGGTCGTCGCCGGAAGTACTACACGCTCACCGACCGGGGACGACGCCGGCTGGCGGAGGACACGGAGCAGTGGTGTCGGCTCACGTCGGCCATGACGGCACTCGGAATCGTCGGCGACGCGACCGGCGCACCCCGTGGAACCGGAGTGCCGGCATGAGCGTCTCGTCCTCCCCCTCCCGATCGCCGGTCTTCACCCGCCTGCGTCACACGCCGCTCCGCGATCTTCTTCGCGGTCGACTGACCGGCCGGCTGGATGTCGAACGGGCAATCACGCGGCACGGTTTTCCGAGCGTCATCGAGGGATGTCTCCGCTCGGTGGTGCGACAGACGCGTCTGTGGCGATCCGAGCGCGTGGATGTCGCCGACGAGCTGGCCGCGCACTTTGCCGATGGTCTCGACGCCGGCGTCGATCCCGAAGATCTCGCCCGGCGTTTCGGCGACCTCCGCCGCGTCGCCCGGCTGATCCGACGCGCGAAACGTCGCCAGCGTCCCCTGCCCTGGAAGTTCCTGCGTTGGAGCGGTCTCGCCGGCGTCGCCTTGTTCGCATGCTACCTCCTGCTCGGCATCCGGTTCATGCTCGGACGACCTGCTCCACCCATCGACTACCGGCCGCTCGCCTCCGCCGCAGCGGCCGCCGTGCCCGCGACCGATCGCGCGTGGCCACACTACCGGGCGGCGCTCCTGGAGATGGAACGACCAGAGGAGATCATCCACACGTACAACCGCGCACCGCATCCGGATGAGGACGGATGGGAACTGGTGCGCGTCTACCTCGAGCGTCACCAATCATCGTTGGCCAGCGTGCGCGCAGCCGCCGCTCGCCCCGGGCTCGGCTTCGTCGCGCGCAGCGAGATCACTGCGGCCGACAGGGCGTTGTGGCCCGACACCCAGCCGATCTCGACCACAACCGACCCGATGGACCCCGAGATGCTCTTCTCCGTGCTGATGCCGCATCTCAGCGAGCTGCGACAACTCGCGCGCACGCTGGCGTGGGACACCCGGCGGGCCGCCGCCGAAGGAGACGGCGTCACTGCGGTCGCCAACATCGAAGCCATCATCGGCATGACCCGACACGCTCGCGAGATGCCGTTCATCATCAATGACCTCGTGGCATTCGCGATCCTGACCAGCGCATGCGAGGCTGCCGGCGACGTGGTCGCGCGGACTCCCACCGCGTTGACCGACGCGCAGCTCGTGAACCTTGCTCACCGGATCGCTGCGACCGACGAGCTCCTGACGATGCGGCTCGACGGCGAGCGACTCGGGTTCGAGGATCTCGTGCAACGTTCGTACACCGACAACGGCCGCGGCAATGGGCGGTTCACGCGGCAGGGACTGCAGCTGCTCGGCATGCTCACCGCGAGTGGCGACGAAACCGAGCGCGTACTCGTGCTGAGCGCGTTGCCGCTCGTCGGCCTGATCGTGCCGGATCGCCGCGAGATGCTGGCCACCTACCACGATCTCATGGACACGTTCGAGCGCGAAGCCCGGACACCGCTGTGGGAACGCGAGCACTCCGCCGAAGACACGGTCGAAGCGTGGCACGGGTCACTCTTCGACACCGTGCGGTACCTCCCGCTCGTGCTCACGATGCCGGCGCTCGGAAAGGCCGCCGTCCAGCGCGACCTGACGACCACCCGTCGCGACGCGGCACTCGTCGGCATCGCCCTCGAGCTTGAACGCCGATCCATCGGTGTGTGGCCGGCTGACCTCGCCGACCTCGTTCCCCACCGATTGCCCACGCTTCCACGCGACCCCTTCGACGGCCACGCGCTCCGCTACACCCTCGTGAACGGCGCACCACGGGTCTACTCGGTGGGCACGAACCGCACCGACGACGATGGCGTCGAGGAGGTCCGCCCGGGCCGCGATCACGCGAGCCGATGGATGACGCAGGCCCAACTCGACGCGAGTCGGGCGCGGGGCGGGTGGCACGCGCCACCGGCGGGCGATTGGATCCTCTGGCCACCACGACGCAGGCCGTTGACGCGTGACGACGCGTGATCCAGGTTTACGCCGCCCGGCGGGCGCCGCCGGACGTCAGTCGCGTCTGGAGATAGTGAGCAAGATACGTCGCGTGCGGAGCGACAAGGTTCCCGTACACCACCATCTCGTCGGCGCTCAGGTCGAAGATGTTCGGGAAGCCGTCCTTCGGCAGCCCGGGCTTCATCATGCCTGGCTTCGTGTTCGCCTCGATGAGGTGCGCGCGACCGTCGACGTCGAGCAGGAGGTCCAGGCCAAGCTCCATGACCCGTCCCGGAAAACGCCGATCGAACGCGCGAGCAACCGCCAACGACGCCTCCTCCACGCGGGCCTGAAGCGTCGGAGCCTCGGCCACGCCGTACAGACGAATCAGCAGATCGGACAACCGGTGATTGGAACCAAGCTGCGTGGTGTTCGCGACATCCCCGCCCGGGGGTGCGAGCACCGCCTTGTGCATCGGCCTCCACCGCTCGCCGTCGTCGACCACGATCGTACGGACAACGAACGCGCCGTCCTCGTGTCGCGGCATATCGACACCGTGCTGAATCACGTACGCCCGGGGGTCGCGACGGGCCTCGATCCACGCCGTCGCCGCGCGAACCGACCGGGCGGAGTGCTCGATCCGGCGCCCCGCGTCATAAAGACAAAGCCGGATCCGCGATCGCTCCCGCTTCGCGACGATGACGCCGTTGCCCATGTTCCCCCGGAGCGGCTTGAGGAAGACCCGCGTGCACTGCCCGAGTGCGTCCTCGAGGGCCGCCGCCGAACCGTCGTAGAGCCGTGTCGGCGGATGCAGACCCGGAGCCGTCTCCTCGATCACCGTGAACGTGCGAAGCTTGTCCTTCAGCAAGCGGGAGAGGCGATGATCGGAGTCGATCTCCAGACCCCGGCGTCGCGCCCACCGGTGGTAGCCCCGGCGGCTCAGACCGTTGGCACGGCGTGTGCGGTTGCGACCGAGGTACCAATCGCCGCTCACGGCCGGCACCGCCCGGCGGCAACGCTCGAAGCCGTCGCGCCCGACGGTGTACCCCGCGACGGTCGCCTCGTCCAGGTCGACCTGATCCGGGCAGAAGGCAAACAGCTCCGAGCCGAAGTCGGCCAGGACGCGCGCCATCGGCACCAGCCGGTGCAGCTCGAACGGTCGCGTGGCGACCTCGTCTTCGCCGACGTTGTGCATGAAGCCGATCACGGAAGCGCCGTTCGCGACCGTCTTCACGTCGTGCCCCGTCCGCCGCGTCCGGGGTCGAGCACCAGCGGCTCCACGCCGCCGGCAATTTCGTCGTCGGGATGCGCGTGTTTCCACGCCGCAAAGTCCGCGTGACCGAAACGCTCGGCGGCAGCCTTCGGGTCCCGCCGGTACGCCGCCTCCACGCGCCGGCAACGTCCCGCTCGCAGTCGCCACCGCCACTTGCGCGCGAGCGCGGCCACCATGATGGTCACGAGCATGACCATCACGAGAACGTCGCGCAACTCACCACCGTCGGTCGCCGCCAGTAGACTCGTGATCACGGTGTCATCTCCCTCACACGTGCAGTCTGGATATCGACCAGCCACCGATCGCGCTCGTGGGCGATCGTCGCGATGGCTCCACGCCGTGTCCGATAAGACCGGTTCACACGCACAACCGCGATCATCGTCATGATGAGCGGATCGTGGGTGACCGATGCAACGGTGCCGTGTCTCCTCCTTCCGCCCCAACGAGTGCCCCCGTGCGTGTCCTCCTGGCCGGGGACACGGGCTTCGGGGAGTCGTACCGCGTCCGTGAACGATCGAAGGGTCGCGTCGATCCCATCGCCGTCTCCGGCTACGGCCATGCCCTCGCCGGCGTCGACCCGCTCTTGGCCGCCGCCGACCTGACGATCGTCAACCTCGAGACCCCGCTCATCGAAGCGGATCATCCCGACGCCGTCGCCGCGGACAAACGCTACGTCCATTGGTCCGATGGCCGACGCACGGCCGCCGTGCTCGCACGGCGGGGGGTGACCGCGGTCAGCCTCGGGAACAACCACGCCGCCGATCAGGGCCTCGGCGGACTGCGGCACACGCTGGCGACGCTGTCCCGCTTCGGCATCGAGACCATCGGCGCGGGCCTGCACGAGGCGGAGGCCACGCGGCCCTTCCGCCGCCAGCTCGAGATCGGCGTGACCCGGGTGTCCCTCAGCGTTCTCGGCGGCAAGCAACGCTGGCGCGCGAACGACCCGGAGCCGTTTGCCCGCGACGCCGCCGGCGGGCTCAACGGCTGGAAGCGGCGTCGGGCCGGCGCGCAAGTCGCCGCCGAGCGGGCCCTCAATCCCGACGCGTTCATCGTGGCCTTCCCCCACTGGGGATCCAACTACCGGCGTCGCGCGCGGCGGCAGGAGCGTCTCGCGCACACGCTCATCGACGCCGGCGCCGATCTCGTCGTCGGTCACGGCGCCCACATGCTCCAGGGCATTGAACAGTACCGCGGCCGCTGGATCGTCTACGGACTGGGCAACTTCGTCTTCGCCTCGCCCGGCCGGTTTCAAAAGGTCGAGGAGGCGATTCCCTACGGCGGGGTGGCCATGCTCGAGCTGACGACCGAGGAAGGGGGCGGCGTCGGCGCGCAGCTTCGACTCTTCCCGATCCTCGTCGACAACCGCGTCACCGGCTACCGGCCGCGTCCGGTCGACGACGCCGAGATGAACACGCTGCTCGCCGACCTGCGGGATCGCAGCCCGCGGGACACGCACCCGGCGCTCGCGGCGACCGCCGGCGACCTCGGACCGCACGTCGTCCTGCCCATCGGGACAATGCCCGCCGGCGGCATCGTGCGGTCCGCGCGCACGCTCATCCCCGTCCGCGACACCGCCGCCTCCGCGTCCTTGCGGACCGCGTCGTGAACCGAGCTACGTCGTGCAAATGCTTCGCCGCGAAAAGACGATTGCCCCGGCGATCCACCCGACCCCGCCCACGGTCAGCAGCACCAGCCAGTCACGCACCGGCACCTCTCCCCGCATCAGCGTTCCTCCCGGCTGGTAGTACTCGAGCACGCCGAGGAAGGCCACGTGCCGCGCCGGCGTCCAGAACTGCGCAAGAAAGTTGAGAAGGAACGACGCGACCACGAGTCCAAAGACGGCGGCAATCACCCGCCCGCGTCGATTGCCCAACGCCGAGGCGAACAACGCGACGCCGCCGACGGCGACGTACAGACAGGCCAGATTGACGGCGACGAGCAACACCCGCGTCAGGGGAGGGCGGTGCGTCGCCTCCGTCGCGAGACCGCCGACCTGATTCCCGATCACCGCCACGGTCAGGATCACCAGACCCGTCCCCAACCACACCGCGGTCTCGACGACGTACACCGTCGAGCGGGAGACCGGCCACGCCAAGAGCACATCGATCGTGCCCCGGTCGATCTCGCCGGCGGGGACCCGCGTGCACAAGATGATCACGTGAGCCCACACGAGCGCCAGCACGACGGGATGCACCCACGCGAACGCTTGCAACGCCTGCGTCGTGATGGGCCCGTCGATCTCGGTGCCGAGGAGCGCCGTGATCATGGTGCGTACGAACGGAAGCTGGCTCCACACTTCGTCCAGCAGGTCAGCCTGCATCTGCGGCAGGATCATCATGATCAGCACTTCGACGAGAAACAGCCCTGCGGCAAAGAGCGTGGTCGCCAACCAGACCTCACGCATGCTTTTGACGAAGAGTCCCTTCATGCGTCCACGCCCTCCCCGGATCCGTAGTAAGCGCGGAACAGGCTCTCCAGGTCCGGCGGGCTGAGGATCAGATCGACGACGGGCTGCGTGGCAACCCACTGCACGAGCTGGGCGGTCTCGCCGATCAACGAAGCCCGCCAGGTGGCCGCGTGCCGACGCTCGACGGAGAGAAACGCCGGCGGGGTCGCCGCGGCCGCGGTGGCCGCGTCCTTGAAGTCGATCGTGACCGACCGCCGCGCCCGCCGACGCAGATCGCGGAGGCTCTCCGAGGCGACGATCCGCCCGCGACGCACGATCGCAACCGAGTCGCAGAGCTGCTCGACCTCGCTCAGGGTGTGGCTGGAAAAGAACACGGTCGCGCCCTCCGCGGCCCGCTCGCGGAGCACCTGCGCCAGGCGGTCCTGCATGATCGGATCGAGGCCGCTCGTCGGTTCGTCGAGGATGAGCAGACGCGGCCGGTGGGCCAACGCGAGAATCAACCCGACCTTCTGACGCATGCCCCGTGACATGGCGCGGACCCGCACGGTCGTCTCCAGCTCGAACCGCTCGGCGAGCTCGCGTCCCGCCTCCCGCAGGTCCAGACCCCGCACCCCTCCGGCGATTGCGAGCGCGCCGGCGGCGGTCATCCACGGGTACAAGCGGAGATCACCGGGCAGATACCCGACGTCTCGCTTCACCCGCGCTCCACCCCCCCACGCGTCGTGACCGAGCACCCGCACGCTGCCCTCCGAGGGACGCAAGAAGCCGAGCACCAGGCGGATGAACGTCGTCTTTCCCGCGCCGTTCGGTCCGAGGAATCCGAAGAGCGCCCCCGCCGACACGTCGAGATCGATGTCGTCAACGCCGATCCGCCGGCCGTATCGGCGGGTCAGACCGCGGGCGGCGATGATCGGGTCGCGGGTCACGACGCCCAGCGTATCGCCGGCGGTGGCGGTCCGATAGTCGGTGCGCTCGACACCGATCCCGGCCCTTCCGCACGAACCGACCCGTCCACCGCGCGGGGGGGCGGGACCAGCGAAGCCGCGACCCGATTCGACCGACGATCAACCCGGCGGTACGCCCCATCGCCGGAGCCGGTATGCCCCGATCACCCCGTCAGACTGCACTCTCGCGTACGCGGATGATGCGCGTGCTGCTCGAGTCGCCCGAGCCGGAGTTCCTGCTCGAGGCCCACAACGGGCTGAGCGCGCGGATCGCCGAAGACAGCGGCGCGCGAGGCATCTGGGCGAGTGGCCTGGCCATCTCGGCGCAGTACGGCGTCCGCGACAGCAACGAGGTGAGCTGGACCCAGGTCGTCGACATGGCGGAGTTCATGGCCGACGCGACCACCGTCCCGATCCTTCTGGACGGCGATACGGGGTTCGGGAACTTCAACAACGTTCGCCGGCTCGTCCGGAAACTCGAGCCCCGCGGGATCTCCGGTGTTTGTCTCGAGGACAAATGCTTCCCCAAGACGAACAGCTTCGTGCGCGGAGCCCGCCAGCCGCTGGCCGACGTCGACGAATTCTGCGGCAAGATCCGCGCCGCCTGCGATGCCCGCCACGATCCCGATTTCTGCATCGTCGCCCGCACCGAAGCCTTCATCGCCGGCTGGGACGTGACCGAGGCCCTGCGTCGCGCGGAGCGGTACCACCGCGCCGGCGCGGATGCGATCCTCATTCACAGCAAGCATCCCGAGGCACGCGAGATCCGCCAGTTCGCCGAAGCCTGGCGACGCCGCGGTCCGCTGGTGATCGTCCCGACGACCTACGCCACCGACGTCTCGGCCGCCATGCTGTCGGAGTGCGGCATCAACCTCGTCATCTGGGCGAACCACCTGGTGCGGGCGTCCGTCACCGCCATGCAAGCCGCGGCCGAGCGGATCATCTCGACCGGATCCGTCACGTCGATCGAACACGACATCGCTCCGATCGACGAGCTGTTCCGGCTGCAGGCAGTCGACGAGCTGCAGCGGGCGCGGCAACGCTACGAGCCGACGCCCCACCGCCGGACGGTCATCGCCGTCGGGCCGGACACCCCGGCGCTCCCGGACGGATGGGATCCCCGGTGGCGCGATGTCCTTCGTCAACGCGGCTTCACCCAAGTCTTGCGGGCCGGTGACAACGCCGCGCTCTTCCTCGATTCGCTCCGCGACGACCTGACGCCCGACACGCTGCTGCTGCCCGCTTCATTGGCGATCAGCGCGGCGGTGCTCGACGAGCTCACCGCCTCCGACGCGCCGCTCACGGTGGTCATCGACTCGGCCGCCGCGGGCGCCGACGCCGCCGACGCCGCCTGGTGCACCGGACCCGACACCGGCGCCGCATTCCCCGCGACTGTCGAGCTGCGCGGCCTCGGGACGCCCCCCGGCGGCGGCTGCCGGGCCGCCCACGGCCGCTGGATCGGCGCGCTCATGCTTCGTCACGCGGGCCGACGCTGGCTGGCCGACGCCCTCGACGAGCTGCGTCCCGCCCCGGGCTTCGGACAACGCACCCTGGCCGATCTGCTCACCCATCTGCTCGCCTCCCGCCGGGTGCGGGTCGTGTACACGCACGGGCGGTGGTCGACCGCGACGCCGGCCGGACGAGCCGCGCGAAGCGATGCGGCAATGTCGTCATGATCGATCCCGCCGACTTCGTGCGTGGGCTCACGGCAGGCGGCGTTCGTCGCGTCGCGGGTGTGCCCTGCTCGTACCTGACGCCGCTCATCGACACGGTGATCGCCGATCCCGGTGTCGACTACCTCTCTGCGCCGAACGAAGGAGATGCCGTCGCGGCGGCGGCCGGCTCCGCCATCGGGGGTGAACCCACCGCGGTCTTGATGCAGAACTCCGGTCTCGGCAACGCGGTCAACCCGCTTGCGTCGCTCGTCCATCCCGCGGGAGTGGGCATGCTGCTGATCGTGACGCTCCGCGGGGATCCGGCGGGCAACGACGAACCCCAGCACTGCCTCATGGGTCGGGCGACGCTTCCGCTCCTGGAGACGCTCGACATTCCCGCCCGCACCCTTCACGCCGGCGACACGGACTGGGCCCGGACGCTTTCGTCCGCGCTCGCGGACGCGGCGGAGGGCCGGACCACGGCCATCGTCGTTCGCAAGGGAACGTTCGGCCCGGCGCCGCGGCACGAGACCACGCGCGGCACCCCCGTGCGCCGACCCGGGCCCCCGGGACGCTGCCACCGCGTCGGCGCGCGACCGGCCGCTCCGTCAGGAGCCCCATCGCGTCAGGCCGCGTTGCGTGCGATCGTCGACGATCCCACCCTTCCCCGTGCCATCATCATCGGAACCACCGGTCACACCGGACGGGAGCTGTACGCGATCGCCGACCGCCCGAATCATCTCTACCTCGTCGGGGCGATGGGGTGCGCGTCCGCGGTCGGCCTCGGCCTCGCGCGGGCGTGCCCGAATCGGCGGGTCATCATCGTCGATGGCGACGGGGCCGCGCTCATGCGTCTGGGCAACCTCGCCTTCCTGGGTGCGTACGGCGGCGGCAACGTCGTGCACATCGTTCTCGACAACGGCGTTCACGCCTCGACCGGCGGACAGGCGACGCTCGCCGGCGCCGTCTCGTTCCCGGGTCTCGCCGCGGCGTGCGGCTACGACGCAATCCTCGAGGGCACGGACCCGCGGGTCATCCGCGCCGCGCTCGACCGGGCCCCCGGCGCCGGCCCGACCTTCGTCCATCTGCCAATCGCCGCCACCACCGGCGTCGACCTTCCACGCCCCACGCTCACCCCCGATGCCATCGTCACCCGATTGCGTGCCTACGTTCGGAGCGCGGCGTGAAGCTCCTGAACCCCGGCCCGGTGTGTCTGTCGCCACGCGTGCGCGAAGCGATGCTCGGCCCCGATCTTTGTCACCGCTCCGACGCGTTCGCCGCGTTGCAGACGCGCATCCGCGTCGGTCTGCTCGACGTCCACGGGCTCGACCCGAGCGTCTGGACGGCGGTGCTGCTGACCGGCTCGGGCACGACCGCGGTCGAAGCCATGCTCGCCTCCCTGCTTCCGGCGGACACGCGATTGCTGGTGGTCGAGAACGGCGTGTACGGGGAACGGATGACGGCGATGGCCCGCGGGCACCGGGTCCCGGTGACGACGCTGACGCTCCCGTGGGGCGCGATCGTCGAACCCGCGAAGCTTGCGGCCGCGCTCGATGCGGCCGGGGACGTCACCGACGTCGCGCTCGTTCATCACGAAACGACCACCGGACGGCTCAACGACCTCGAGGCCCTGGCGACGCTCTGCGATCAACGGGGCCTTCGGCTGCACGTCGACGCGGTCAGCAGCTTCGGGGCCGAGGCGATCCCCCCCGGGCCGCCCGCGCTCACCAGCGTGGCCGGCACGGCCAACAAGTGCCTGCACGGAGTCCCCGGAGTCGCGTTCGTCATCACCCGTCGCGCACACCTCGCCACCTGCCCGGCCCGCGCGCGGTCGGTCGTGCTCGATCTCGTGACCGCCGGCCGCGAGCAGGACCGCGGCGGAACCGCGTTCACGCAGTCACCTCCGTGCCTGTATGCGCTCGACGCCGCGCTCGGCGAACACCGCGACGCCGGAGGCTGGGCCGCTCGCCACGATCGGTACGATCGGCTCGGCGCGATCGTCCGCCGCGGTCTCGCTCCCCTCGGCCTGCACCCGTGGCTCACGGATGGCATCCGTTCGTGCGTGCTGACCGCCTATCACCTCCCGCCCGGACTCGAGATCGAGCCGTTCCAGCGGGCGCTCGCGGCCCGTGGCTACCTGATCTACCCCGGCCAGGCCGCGTTGCGGGAACGCCTGTTCCGGGTCGCGACGATGGGCGCGTTGAGCGAGACCGATCTGGAGCGGTTCACGGCCGCGGTTGCCGACGTCACGCACGCGCGGACGAACCGGCGGACGAACCGGCGGACGAACCGGCGGCAGACGGGCTGAACGCCCCATCTTCGCGCGGCGGCCCGTCCCATCACACCGAGCCGGCGTGACGCGAGCGGGCACCCAGAACACGCTTTGTCGGGCGTCCTCGTCGTGCTACGGTGGGACAAAGGCCCGCCGCGAAGCGGGCCGCCTGGAGATCAGCCCGTGCCCACTCTCACTTGCCTGTTCACGATGCTCACGCTCCTCGCACTGCCGACCGGCTGGCCGCCGGCCCCGGGCGGCGGCGTCGCGGCGACCACCGACACCGACGCGGATGCCGAGAAGGAGCTCACGCTCGAGCGTCTCTTTCCCGAGAAGGGCCTCTTCGGCCCCTCCGCCTCCCGCACGCGGTTTGCGCACGACGGGCGGTACGCCGGCTTCCTCTATCGCCCGTACCTCGAACGCCGGCACGGCAACGACCTGTGGATCTACGACACCGAGACCGGGGCGAAGAAACGCATCACCTCGGTGTCGGTCATGAGCCGCTTTCAGGAAGCGACCCGGAGCGTGCGGGACGACCGCATCAAGAAGGCGAAGAAGAGCAAGACCAAAACGGACGGGGACGCCGGCGGTGACACGTCGCCCACCACCGACGACGGCCTCTCCGGTCGTTGGGTGGGACAGCTCACCGCCACCGCCGAGAACGAGCTGCTTCCTCCGGAGGGGCTTTCCTGCTCGCTGCGGCTCGAGCTGGCGGCGGACGGCAAGGTCACCGGGACGCTCCGCACGCCCCTGAGCGTGGCAACGATCACCAGCGGACGCTACGACGCCGAGACCGGCGCGTTGACCTGCCGGCTGACCGATCCCGAGTCCGGCGCGACCGGATCGCTGACCGCGACCGTCACCGACGACACCATGACCGGCACGCTCGAAGTCGAAACCATGGAGCTCACCCTCGCGCTGAACGCGACACGCACCGAGGTCGCCGCCGGTGAGAGCGATGCCGGAAACGGCGACGATGGCGAAGACGGGGACGACGGCGGCGATGAGGACGACGACGGTGACGACAACGGCGAGGACCGCGACGACGATGAGCTGGGCGACACCGTCGGCGCCGACGACGCCGATGACGAAGACGCCCCGCGCTACGGCGGCGTGACCACCTTCGTGTGGGCGCCCGACACGCACACGCTGATCTTCACCTCCGGCGGCGACCTTTACCAATACGACGTCGCCGACGAGGCCATCACCCGCTTGACGCGCACCAGTGAGTCGGAGCGCGACGTCCAGTACCTTCCCGACGGCAGCGGGTACACCTACCAGCGTGGCAAGGCGTTGATGCGTGTGACCTTCGGCGGCACGCTCGTCGAGCAGATCGATCCGAAGCTGACCGACGGCCGGTCCATGTCCGGGTATCGCATCAGCCCCGACGGCACCCGGCTGGTCGTGCTCGCGGGCAAGGGCACCGACTTCTGGTCGAAGGGTCGCGGGGTCAGCATCGTCAACTACCGGAACCGCTTCGCGCAGGTGCGGCAGGTGAATCGCCACATGCCGGACGATCCGATTCCCGAGTACGAGTGGAGCATCCATCTCTACGATCTGTCGGATCACCTCTCGGAGGAGGGGATGCTCGAGCAGGTGCACGCCCACACGCGGTCGGGCCCCCGCGACGTCCTGCG
Source organism: Phycisphaerales bacterium (assembly GCA_013003065.1). Taxonomy (GTDB): domain Bacteria; phylum Planctomycetota; class Phycisphaerae; order Phycisphaerales; family SM1A02; genus JABDLI01. The sequence goes on from JABDLI010000188.1 coordinate 16,808, forward strand.
GGTCCCGGAGTGGTCGCCGGACTCGAGCCGGGTGGCCTTCGCGGTCTTCGAGCAGAAGTCGGGATTGGTCGAGATCCTCGAAGCGCGGTTCGTGCCGGCAGATGACGCGGACGCGGACGCGGACACGGACGCGGACACGGACACGGACGCGGACGCGGACGCAGACGCGGACACGGACACGGACACGGACGCGGACGCGGACGCGGACGCGGACACGGACGCGGACGCGGACACGGACGCGGACGCGGACGCGGACCCGGACACCCCCACGTTCAAGATCGAACCCGCCCGCCCCGTCTACCGCTTTCTCCACCACGGAGGTCCGACCTCGCCCCGAATGATCCGCCCCCGCTACCTCGCCGACAGCCGCCGCCTCGTGTTCATGACCGAGCTCAGCGGCTTTCGGCACGTGCACGTTCTCGATCCGGTCTACGAGCAGCTCGACCAGCTCACGCGTGGGCGTTTCGAGGTGTACCCGGTGGACATCTCCGAAGATCACACGCGGCTGTTCGTCACGTCGACCCGCGAGGATCCGGCCCAGCACCAGGTCTACGCGATCGACCTGGAGAGCGGTGACATGACCCGGCTGTCACCGAAGATCGGCTACTACGACCAGGTCGCGGTCAGCGACGATGCCCGCCACGTGCTCGCCAACCACGTCGACTTCGCCTCACCCCGCGCCCTCCACGCGATCGACGTCGCCGGCGAGGCGACGAACGTGCTCACGGATGCCCACCCCGAGGAAGCGCACGTGCTCACGGAGCCCGTGCCCGAATACTTCACGTACGAGAACCGGCGGGGGCAACGCATCCACGGTCACATGTTCAAGCCCGACGGATGGACCGCCGACGATCGCCGCCCGCTGCTGATCTACGTGTACGGCGGCCCGCTCGGCACGCGGAAGATGGCAACCCGCGGCGCCTTCTCGGCTCCGAGCTATTTCTTCGCCTACTACATGGCCAAGAAGCACGGGTACGTCACCTGCACGATCGACCCCCGCGGCGTCTCCGGGTACGGCGGTCTGTACGAGAAGTCGAACTTCGAGCAGGTCGGCAAGCCGCAGGTCGACGATCTGGTCGACGGCGCGCGGTGGTTCGCCGAGAACCAGGGCGTGGATCCGAAACGCATCGGGTTGCACGGCTGGAGCTTCGGCGGTTTCCAGACCCAGATGTGCCTTTACACGGAGCCGGACGTGTTCGCGTGCGGCATCGCCGGAGCGGGACCGACGGAGTGGGAGAACTACAACTCCTGGTACTCCACCGGTACGATCGGGCCGAGCCGTCAGGGTGAAACAGATCTGGCCAAGTTCTCGCTCCTTCCGCTCGCGAAGAACCTGAAGGTGAAGCTGCTGCTCGTCCACGGAATGGAAGACAGCAACGTGCTCTACCAGGACACCGTCCGGGTCTATCGCGAGCTCCTCAAGGCCGGCAAGGAGACGCTCGTCGAGCTGTTCCTCGACCCCACCGGCGGTCACGGGCTCGGCGGCGACGTCAAGACGCTCAACCGCTACCGCAAGTACGAGGAGTTCCTCCTTCGCACGCTCGGAAGCGACGCCCCGCCCGAGGCCGATGATGATCCGGATGCGGACGCCGAGACCAGCGACGACGACGTTTCCGAGGAGTGATCGCTACACGGGCCACCCCGGTCGCCGCGGCTTCGAGACCAACGATGCCGCGGCGTTGACGTTGGTGACCCGCAGGTTCTCGCCATCCCACTCGATACGCTCGCCGCAGCGGAACGCGACGTTGCCCAGGAGAACCGATTCGGTCAGGGCACCGGAGTCGTCGAAGTTGCACGTCGTCGGGCTGCCGGTCTTGCACGCGTCGATCCATTCGCGGTGGTGACCGACCGAGTCCGCGATCGACGGCGGTGGCGGCTGGAAGCCCTCGAACACATGCTCGGGGAGCAGCCGGTAGCGTCCGTAATCGGCGATCAGCATGCCCTTGTCCCCGACGAAGAGCTGCCCATCGCCCCACTGGAACGGTGAGCCGTCCGCGTTGCGAAGGGCCGAGAGGATCGAGGGGCGCAGACCCCCGTCGTACCACCGCATCGTGACGGGCGGCTGCTTCCCGCGGGCGGGGAACGACCACTCCACCAGCAACGACCGCGGCGTGCCGACCTCGTGCACCGCGGGGCCGAAGGTCTGGACCGCGGTCGGGTGACGCAGCGCAAGCGCCCAGAACACGAGATCGATGTAGTGGCAGCCCATGTCGCCGAGCGTTCCGGTGCCGTAGTCCCAGA